>CAZTNF010000008.1:0-29394 GCA_964615295.1 uncultured Erysipelotrichaceae bacterium
TCTCCATAGGACAAAGAATGCAATATGATTTTTTTTAGTTTAATAAGTAGAAAAACTTTTTAAATGCCAGTGATAAAATGAAAAATTTGAGTGGCTGCTCTTGCACCATCCCCACAAGCCGTCACGACTTGCCGCAATTCTTTATAGGTACAATCTCCTGCCGCATAAATACCAGGAACAGCTGTTTTCATTCCATTTTCGACGAGAATATACCCATTTTGATCCATGATACCTAGATCTTTGGCAAAAGCCGTTTCGGGAGTATGACCAATAAACGGGAAGACCCCTTCACAAGGAATGGTAATAGAATCGTGCGTTTCGGTATTTTCGAGTACAATACCAGAAACTTTGCCATCGGTTAACAAAATTTCTTTTGGAATATGACGACGAATGACATGGATTTTATCGTTTTTTTCCACTTCTTGCTTCGCTTTTTCAGTAGCTCTAAATACATCGCGACGAATCACGATCGTTACACTGGAAGCAAACCGCGTTAAAAATTGAGCTTCTTCTAAAGCGGAATCTCCTCCACCAATGACTACAACTCGTTTATCGCGGAAAAATGCGCCATCACAAACAGCACAGAAGCTTTCGCCATGACCAATCGCATCTTGTTCCCCTGGAATACCAAGTTGTTTTTCTTTGGCTCCTGTGGCAATTAAAACGGCTTTGGCTGTAATAACTGAGCCATCTTGCAATTTTACTTGTTTTTCTTTGGTGACTTCTTCCACATATCCATACATGTATTCAGCTCCAAAGGAGACGGATTGCTGATACATCTGAATGGCTAAGTCAGGTCCAGATACGCTTGGAATTCCAGGATAGTTATCAATTAAATACGTTTTTAAAAGCTGTCCTCCTGGAGCGGATGCATCAATCATAAGAGTGCTTAATCCAGCTCTTGAAGCATAAATGGCTGCGGTCATTCCAGCTGGTCCAGCACCAATAATTACCAAATCGACTTGTCGATCCATATTGTTTCCTCCTCTATAGCATTTGAAAGTTGTCGTAAATCGGTGAGTATACGACAAGGGTGTTGTTGTTGCAAAGAATGGTTTTGGGTATCGTCTACAGTATAGCCTACTGAATAGAAAGCCGTGCGGCGGGCCGCTTGAATGTCCACACCATTATCTCCGACATAGACTACTTGATCGAGTGGATAACCAAATACGGTTGCTGCGTGAATAAGTCCCTCCGGATTTGGTTTGCAAGCTGGTTGGTCTTCTTTGGCAAAAACTCGATCGAAGTAAGGGGCTAGATCCGTTAAGCGTAGACCATATTCTACTGGATATCGGCGTTTATTGGAGACGATACCTAACGAATAGCCTTGATCATGCAAGGATTTAAGCGTTTCTTTAGCATAGGGCATTGCTTTTAACAAAGTAGGATGCAGTTCTAAATTGATTTGTTGATATAAATCAATCACTTCTGGAACTTCATCTGGGGGAAAGTAACGTGAAAAGCTTTCTTCTAAAGTAGGCCCAAAAAAGGAATAAAGCTCTTGTTCGGATAAAGGATAGCTTGGTTTACGCTTTTTAAACACTTGACGAAAGGTTTCAAACACAAGCTCTTGGGAATCGATAAGCGTCCCGTCCAAATCAAATAATAACAAAGGTTTTTCATTCTTTTTTTTTAAAAAGCTCACCCAAACATACCCTAATGTCGCAACCACTAGACAGATTACATTTTCGATTTGATTTGTAGGAGTCAATAATAAAAGAGCTGAACACATAAAGAGAGAAACAAACCACAGTTGCCCAAAATGTTTATAAAAGCGTGGAATATATCCTTGGCGCAAAACGATAAAGCCAACCAATAAGAGCAATTGACTCATCATAATTTGGAAATGATTGGTTCCAGGCAATCCATATAATAAAATGGCTAATCCAACTGGCATCCACATTCCAAGGCCATCTAAAACGCGTAGACGATGAAGAGGCAAGGGAAAACAAATTCCCACGATAGCGAAAGCCACTATAAGGGCAAATTCGGGATTTTTTAAAAGAGTGCCAAGCAAGGCAAAGATCAAAGTAAAGGTAGCTAAAAATATAAATCGCTTTTTTTTCTCAATTCCCCAACGGCCAAAGGTAGTATAAATACCCATTAAAATTACAAGCCAAGCTGAAATCCAAGCCAAGATCGACAATACGTAGCTTGACCAATACAATCGATTGTTCATGAGAGAGGTCTTTCCATTATTTTTATTGTAATTGCAAGAAATCTATTTTAATTATGGCTTTAAATGCCCTGACATAGCTAAGGGAATGCCACGATTTATTTAAACAATATGGAAAAGGCTCTTCAAAATTAAGGATGAATAGTTTCTTTACTATAGTCTGACTTAAAATATTCAAACGTAGCATGCCTCCTTCAAGGATACGGAAAGATCAAAGGGACTCTCGCCACCGTAAATAATAAAATAAAGAGAAAAAAAGGCCCTCTTGAAAAAAGGGCAATCAGTCAGTTTGACGATTCTTTTCAATTTCCTTTAAAACTAATTCTTCAAATTCCTTAGCGGAATCAAAGCCATCAAGCTGCAATAGGTAATTTGTTACAGCCGTTTCAATGACTGTTCCCATAGGACGCCCATAAGTTACGGGGATAGTCATTCGAACGATTTTAATTCCTAAGTACTCGCTATACTCTTTTCCTTCTAAGCCAATGCGGTCATAATCCGCATTCGAATCGTAAGGTTCAAGCACAATTTCCATACTAATTTCTACACTGCTTGCCACGGAGGTAATTCCATATAAGCGTTTGACATCAATGATTCCTACTCCCCGAAGCTCCATATAGCCAGCAATTATTTGGGCTGTCTTTCCTACTAAAGTATTATGAATGCGATAGATGTCCACGCGATCATCTGCAATGAGTTGGTGACCTCTTTTTACGAGATCCAATACGATCTCACTTTTACCTGTACCACTGGCTCCAGAAATCAATACCCCTACACCATAAATTCGAACAAGTTCCGCGTGAACCAGTTGAGCGGGTGCGAGAAGTTCATCTAAGTAGTTGGTAACATTAACGACCGATTGACTTGTTTTACGATTGGTTAAAAAGACTGGAAAGTTTTTGCGATCCGCAATCTCTTTTAATACAGGGGGACATTCGCTATCTCCAGTGATTAAAATGCAGGGTGTTTGCTCATTCGTTAAAAACTCGAAAACGCGACGCTGGGAAATTTCGTCCATTTCATCCATGATATAGCGATATTCTTTGCCCCCAATGACCACAATGCGTTTAGTTTGGGAATTGGAGAAATAACCCGCCAATTCAAGTCCTGGCCGATTGATATCCGGCAATGTAATCACTCGATTAAGCGCAGTTGGCGTTCCACTGACTTGCTTATAGTGAAATCGGCGCACTAAATCGCCAACGGTTGTCTGTGCCATAAAAATTCCCTCCCCTAAACTCTCTTTTTTCTTACGGCCTTCTTTATCCTCTTTTAGAAGGCTTGATGATTTTGCCTTTTAAAATTCAAACGGTTCTCTTTATTTTATGCCACTTTTCTGCTTAAGAGCTATAGAAGGCGAGGAACAATTAAAGAATTACAAGGAGAATGATGGAAAACAAAGGTAAGAATTAGCTTTATTTTTCAAAAATGAAATCGCCTTCTAATGATTAAAAAATAGACTTTTAGACGAAAAAAAGAGGTGAAATTTTGTTGCGTTTCACCTCTAAGATCGATAAAGATTAGGCGGATTTTTCCGTTTTTTTCTTTTTGCTCTTTTTCTCTGTTTTTGATAAAGGAGCTTTTTCAACTTCTTCTACTGGTATTTTTTCGGGTTCCAATACACTTGGCATCGGCGCATTTAAAAGTGGTTTTAAATAGCGACCCGTATAACTTGATTCCGATTTAACGATATCTTCTGGAATACCTGAGGCGATAAGCGTTCCTCCATCATCGCCTCCTTCGGGACCAATATCTAAAATATAATCTGCATTTTTAATTACATCCAAATTGTGCTCAATCACAATTACTGTATTCCCCGCATCCACTAAGCGCTGTAATACTTCGATAAGCTTGCGTACATCGGCAGAGTGTAACCCTGTGGTGGGTTCATCCAATACAAAAACGGTTTTTCCCGTAGGCCTTTTTTGGAGTTCACTAGCCAATTTTACCCGTTGGGCTTCTCCTCCAGAAAGGGTCGTGGCGGATTGACCAAGCTTAATATAGGACAAACCTACATCAGCTAAAGTTTGAAGTTTATGACGAATTTTAGAAATTGAACTGAAAAATTCAATTCCCTCTTCTACTGTCATATCCAAAACATCGGAAATCGTTTTTCCCTTGTAAGTCACTTGAAGCGTTTCTTCATTATACCGTTTACCATGACAGACATCGCATTCAACATAGACATCTGGCAAAAAGTGCATAGAAATTTTACGAAGACCATCTCCTTGGCAGGCTTCACAGCGCCCTCCTTTTACATTGAAAGAAAAGCGGGACTTATTAAAGCCAAGCATTCGAGACTCTTTAGTTTGAGCAAACAAATCGCGAATATCATCAAAAACACCAACATAGGTAGCTGGATTGGAACGAGGAGTTCGGCCAATGGGTTCTTGAGAGATTTCAATGAGTTTGTCAATGTATTCAAGCCCCTCTACAACCTTAGCTTGACCGGGTTTAGTTCGAACTTTCCCTAAGTGATGTTGAATGGTACGGGTAAGTACATCCGTAACTAATGACGATTTTCCGGATCCTGATACTCCTGTAACAACTGTCAGGGTTCCAAGAGGAAAAGTGACAGTGAGATGTTTGAGATTATTTTGAGTTGCATCAATGACTTTCAAAGTATGTCCAGTTCCTCGGCGACGCAAAGCGGGATAGTCAATAGTCTCTTTGCCTGCTAAAAATCGTCCAGTGAGCGACTGATCATCTTCCATGATTTCTTGAGGACTGCCCACACTGACCACTTCTCCCCCATGAATTCCTGCTCCAGGTCCAATGTCCACAATATAGTCACTGGCTCGCATGGTATCTTCATCGTGTTCCACCACAATCAAAGTATTGCCCAAGTCACGCATCTCTTTTAGAGTCTGTATCAAACGATCGTTATCACGTTGATGAAGTCCAATAGAGGGCTCGTCTAATACATACATCACCCCCGTTAACCGAGAACCAATTTGAGTAGCTAAGCGAATTCGTTGGCTTTCTCCTCCTGAAAGAGTGGAGGCCAAACGGTCAAGTGTCAAATATGTCAATCCAACATTTTTCAAGAACTGAAGACGTGAACGAATTTCTTTGAAGACCAAATCAGCAATTTGACGTTGAGTGGGAGTGAGTTCCAAGTGATCAATAAAATCGATGGCTTTGGTTACACTCATTTGCGTCCACTCATAAATATTTTTTCCCCCAATGCGGACAGCTAAAACTTGATCGTTTAAGCGAGCTCCCTGACAAGTAGGACAAGTTTGTTCAGAAAGAAATGATTCATACCAATCTCTACTCCAATTCGAACTAGTTTCTAAGTAGCGGCGCTCAATTAAATCGGCAACTCCTTCAATAGGTTCGTTGTATTGACGTTTTAATCCTTGGTTATTGTAAATGGTATATTCAATTGACTCTTTAGAACCATGGAGCAAAATATTTAGCTCTTTTTGGGAGAGATCTTGGATGGGGGTGTCCAGATTAATGCCATAGTGACTACAAAGAGCTTCTAAACGTTGCCATTCTTGATTCGAGGAATTAGCGATGTTTTTATAGTAAGCAATCCCTCCCTCGCGTAGGGATAAAGCTGGATTGGGTATGAGTAGATCTAAGTCCACTTTTTGAATAGAACCGATGCCTTTACAATGCGGACAAGCTCCCATAGGCGCATTAAAAGAAAAAAGACGTGGTTCAAGAGTTGGGACGCTAAAGCCGCAAATTTTACAAGCATAGTTAGATGAAAACAGCATCGTTTGCGATTCATCTGAAGTAATGACTTTAGCTAAGCCCTCACCTAAATTCAAAGCAGTAGACAAAGAATCATAATAGCGAGAACGATTATCGCGTTTGACAATACGATCCACCACTACTTCTACAGTATGCTTCTTATTTTTTTCAAGAGCTTCCACTTCTTCAAGTAGTTTCATTTCGCCATCGATAATGACACGCATAAAACCATCTTTCATCAATTTGGCCAAAGTATCTTTAAACGTCCCCTTTTTTTCGCGAGCAATCGGCGCAACAATCGTCGTTCGTGTTCCATCTGGTAAAGTCATAATCTGATCGATCATTTCAGTAATGGTCTGTCCACTAATCGGTTCGCCATGTGTCGGACAATAGGGGACACCAATGCGAGCATAAAGTAAGCGCAAATAGTCGTAAATTTCGGTAACGGTTCCTACTGTTGAACGTGGATTGTGAGAAGTCGTTTTTTGATCAATCGCAATGGCTGGAGATAGACCATCAATTTGGTCAACATCCGGCTTTTCGGAATTGCCTAAAAATTGTCTGGCATAGGAAGAAAGAGATTCCATATAGCGACGTTGGCCTTCCGCATAAATAGTGTCAAAGGCTAACGAAGTTTTTCCACTCCCTGATACTCCTGTCATAATGATGAGTTTATTTTTTGGAAGCGTGAGACTGATATTTTTTAAGTTGTTCTCACGTGCTCCCTGAATTTGAATAGTTGTTTCCAATCGTGATCCCTCCTTACTTATCCTTATTAACCTTTATCTTTTTCGATTCAATTTCGTTTTTTTTGGTACAAATGTAAATTGAGTAAAAATAAGACATAAACGACGGAAAAAGCAGGACCTAATCAGACCTGCTTTAAACATCACTTGCCTTAAATAAGAAATTAATGGCAAAATATAATTTTATAGTTTTCTATTTCTTATGTAGAAATTTTACCATGTTCTATTTTCTACTTCAATATACTTTTCTTTCCTAAATGAGAAAAAAACCGATAGGTAAAATATAAATTATAAGAATAGAGAAATTTTTCTATTTAATATTTTTTCTTTTTTAGATGAGTACTCCAAAAAAGCGTCTTATTTTCCATACTAGGCGAACCATTACAAATAGGTTAGGATAATACAAGAAAATTTAGACTTTCATCTTTTTAGAAAGGAGTGACGTATGGCTAATTCGAAGAAAACATCAAAAACCAACTCAAAAGCAAAATCTTCTTCTCGTTCCGTTTCTAAGAAACGTTCTTCTCCATCCAAATCAGGACGAAGCAATGTTATGAAGCAGAAAACCGGATCAAAAAAAGTTTCGATCTCTTCTCAATCGCACCGACAGGCTTCTGCTAAGCCAAAAACAGCAGCCCAAAAAAACATTAAACGCAAAAAAAAGTCGAAACATCGCATACGCAATCTCCTAATTTCTCTCTTGGTAGTGGGAATTGGTAGCCTTGGAGGCCTTTGGTATTATCGAAATCTCACCTATCAAAAGCTCTTGCAGCCCGGATTAGAATACTTAACTGCACAAGAAAATATTGATTTAACTCAAATTAGTTCTAAAGTAGATGAACGCAATCGGACAGATGCGATGACTCGTATTTCTAATCCCGATGATATTATGTCAATGTGGTCATTATTTAAAAATACCGTTTTGATGGGAGATTCTCGTGTTTATGGCTTTATGAGCTATGGATTCTTGCCTGAAAATCAAGTTCTTGCCGCTGCTGGTTACACAATTAATAACATTCCTGAATTTGAAGATACCATCGCTGCTCAACAACCAAGCGTTATTTATTTGTCTTATGGAGTGAATGATATGGGCTTAAATATTGGAGCGAATGAAGGAGAAAATGGATATCAAGCTGTGTATGAGCGAAACATCAAAGCCCTTCTTGAGAAATCTCCTAATTCCAAAATCTTTGTCAATTCCATCATCGAACCAACTCCAGAAGCTTTAGCAAAAAATCCAAACTGGAATAAAGTAGATGATTTTAATCGTCAAATTAAAGAAATGTGTGCGCGCAATGGATGGACCTATGTGGATAACAGTGCTCTTTCTGCGGGGGGAACAGCTCCTATTTACGCTTCGGATGGAGTGCATTTTTTCTCCACTTTTTATGAAGAGTGGGCCAAGAATATGTTAATGGCTCAATACCAAAGTGTTTAATTCTCCACACTAAAAGGAGCGAAACGATGGGTTTCCATTCGCCGTTTCGCTCCTTAAATTTTTTCATTCCTCATTGGAATTTAACTTTTTCGCTTTAACATCTCTTGATAAATTGCATTTTTAGAAAAAGACGTGCCTTCAATCGCAAGTTCAGCCGCTTTTTTAGGTTTTACGCCAGCGTGCACCAATTCGATAGCTTTTTGAACGACCTCATCTAAAGAATGGGTTTGAATTTGGCTAGCTCCTTCAACTACCAGTACCATTTCTCCTTTGAGTTCGCCACATATTTCTAAAATCTCTTCAATCGTACCACGAAGGTATTCCTCATGAAGTTTGGTCAATTCGCGGGCTAAGACCATTTTTCGATTGCCAAAGATTTCTAAGATGTTGCTTAAACATTCTTCCACACGATGAGGCGCTTCATAAAAAATAAGAGTATAAGGAAAAGTCTTTAAGTCTTCCAATTGTTTTTTACGCTTAGAGGCTTTAGCCTCCAAAAAACCATAAAACAAAAAGTGTTGGGTGGAAAGACCAGAAGCTACAAGCGCATTTAAAGCAGCATTGGGACCAGATAAGGCAATTACAGGATAATTTTCTTCAATTAAGGCTTGTACCAAGCCCGATCCTGGATCTGAAATAAGAGGATACCCTGCATCGGAAATAATGGCAATTTTTTTCCCTTCTTTTAGAAGCTTTAAAATGCCAGGAATACTAGAGGCTGTATTGAATTCATGATGGCTAATTAGAGGTTTTGAAACCCCCAATCGCTTTAATAATTGGCCTGAATTGCGCGTATCTTCACAAGCAATAATATCCACTTGATTTAAAGTTTCTAAAGCTCGTTCACTGAACTCTTGAACATTTCCAATTGGAGTAGGCACAAGATAGAGTGCTGCTCCTTGGGGATCTTGAAAGCTTTTTTGTCTATTCATTTGGAACTCCTTTTTTCTTTCATTTTCAAACACAAATGACTAAACTAAAGCCCAAATGCTTTAGGTTCAAAAAAAGAGATCTTGTTCCAAGACAAGATCTCTAAAGATCAATTGACTTCTTCCCGATCTGGAAAGATATCTTCAAAGCTTACAAAAAGCGTTTCTTCCCGATTTTCAAGTTTCGCTTGTTTTTGTAAAACATTCATACCAGAAATGCGATATTTGGATCCTTTATATTCAATTTGGGAGTTGAGTTTTGGTAAGTCTTTGCGAAGAATCGTGTAATTATCGTTTTCAAAGCGTAAACAACACTTTAACTTTCCACACTGTCCCGAAAGCTTAGAGATATTGAGAGCTAACAACTGGTTTTTAGCCATATTAATGGAGACGGTATCAAAATCACTCATAAATCGAGTGCAACAGCATTCCATCCCACAAATTCCAATTCCACCTATGAGTTTCGCTTTATTTCTAGGTCCAATTTGACGGAGTTCAATGCGGCCTTGCATTTGTCCGGAAAGTTCTTTCAATAAGCCGCGGAAATCTACACGATCATCGCTCACATAGGTAAAGATTACTTTAGCTCGATCAAGAGTGTATTCACAAGAAATTAAGTGCATATCTAAATCCAATTTTGTAATTGCACTTTGACACAGCTCAAAAGCTTCTTGAGCCTTTTCAATATTTTCTGCTTTACGTTTAATATCTTTTTCTGTGGCTGTGCGGACAATGGGTTTAATTTCCCCTTTGACTTTTGTGGGATCAAAAGGCAAAGAGGGAACTAAAACCGTTCCGATTTCTTGACCACGTACGGTTTCAACTACCACAAGTTCATTGGTTTTATGTTCTTCATAAGCCCCAAAAGAATAGGCTTTTTTAGAACCATCAAATTGAATGTAGACCATATAAGGAAACGTAACCGGCTTGGATTGGACCTTTTTTGATTGCGTTGAATTGGTTGCCATAATTCTCCTTTCTAAAAAAATAGAAAAACACCTCGATCTATCGAGAAGATAGGCTCTAGGCTGAAAATATGAAAACTTTGTAGGTTCCAAAGAATGATTTTCACTCAAAAAGAAAAACTTTAATATCTCCTTTTAAAAAGATATTAATTTTTAATTTTATCATAAAGTTAGATCAAATTGTAGATCCCCAGAGAGGCTTTTTTTTAACCCCCAGACGGTTCTCTCGAGCACTAAAGCTGGATCCAAAGGAGCTTTAAGCGCATCGATCGCATTTAAAAGTGTGAAACGCATCTGTAACGATTGAAAAGTAAGTGTATTGTCCATTTCGAGATAGTAAAGCAAACAATGGAAGAAAAACTCTAAAGCGGATCGATTCAAATGGTTCTTTTTCGAAAAGACACCAAGTTGAAGTTCAACAAGGGCCAAATGTTCCATGTATCTAGGCCAAAAAGTTTTGGCTGCATCTCGAATTTCAAAGGCAGCCTCTTCTTCCAACAATGGACTAGCTTTATTCCAATCATAACCTGCTTTAGCCAAAATAGAGACGAGTTCCTGATCGGCAATCCAAGTCGATAACTCGTCTTCTAGAGCGCTTCTAGAACGCGCTCTAAACGAAATAAGCTGACAGCGAGAGACAATAGTAGGTAAAACACTGGCCAATTCATCCACGATGAGAATACCTACTAAATTATCTTTGGGTTCCTCTAAAAACTTCAACAAGGAATTAGACGCCGCAGGAGTGGCTTGATCATATCCCTCTAAAATATAGATTTGCTTTTGGGCTTCGCTTAAAGCACTAGTGGAAAAAGCATCTTGAAGAGTCAAAATATCTTCCTTGCGAATTGACCATACCTTAGAAGTTTCTTGAATGTGTTGACCCTTCCACCAAGCTTCAAGTTCTTTACGGGTCAGAGGTTTTCCTTTGCGCACTCCCCCAGGATGAAGCCAGAAGAAGTCTGGATTCTCCTCTTTTTCCAGTTGCTTACAAAATTCACACTCTCCACAGGCAAAACCATCTTCATCACAATGAGGACAGATCAGCGATTGGGCAAAGAGCAGCGCTAAATCTTGTTTTGCCCTATTTTTAGGCCCGAAAAATAAATAGGCATGCGAAATATGCTTAGATAACAATGCATTGGAAAGAGTGCGATAAGCGACAGGTTGAAGCTCTTTTAACTTGGTTTTATTGAGCATCCGCCTTCGATTCCTCATTTTCGTCTGTGTGAGATAAAGATGAAGGAGAGGTTTCTAAGTTGAGATCTTTACTTGGTAAAAAGAGATCCAATAGCGCTTGGGCTTTTGGGCCAACTCCTTCTAAAAAGGCTTCTTCAAGCGCTTCAACCCAAGGACTCAGTTCTACCTCATCATTTTCTTTTCCACTTGCTTGATCCAATTGCTTTTTAGTTAAGAAGGCTTCCAATTGTTTTTTGGCCAAAAACACTTCAATAGGACTTTTCGAACGCAAAAGCTCCACTTGTTTTTGAGCGAGATCCGCTTCCACTTGTTTATGGGCTAAAAAAGCTTCTACTTTTTGGGTTACTTCTTGAATGACCTCTTGTAAAGGTTTAGAGGCATCAATAAATACTCTTGGCTCTTTTCCTTGTTCTAAAAGTGCATCAAACGCTTTGTTTACTTTGTGATGAAAGAGATCGCTTTCCAAATCCAAACGGTTTTGGTTGCCTCGTTGAATCCGTCGCTTTTTTTGGGTGGGTTCATCTAAACCAAAGAAAAGGGTTAAGTCAGGGCGAAACCCTTCTAAACCAAAGTCATTAAGTTTTTCAATTACATCAAAACCAAGTCCTCGCGCTCCACCTTGGTAGGCTAAAGAGGAATCTAAAAAGCGATCACAAAGCACAATGCGCCCTTGACTTAAAGCGGGTAAGAGGGTTTTAACCAAATGTTCTCGACGAGAAGCTGCATACAATAGCGCTTCCGTTTTAGCATCCATTTCATTGGCACAATCAAGAAGGACAGTACGAATTTGTTCGGAAATAGGCGACCCACCGGGCTCTCGAGTGGTTAATATATCTATTCCCTTCTCTTTTAAATTTTTTGCCACAGCTTGGAGCACGATGGTTTTTCCTGCTCCATCGTTTCCTTCAAATACGATTAATACACCAGTAGGTTTCATAAGGGCCACTTTCCTTTCTTTTGTTTCCACTCTCAATTTGTCTCTAAATTTCTCTTTTTTATTTCAGTTGAACTGTTTTAAGGAGAATGGGTTAGGTTTTTTTATGATAGCATTGCCCAAGGCAAATATTTATTGGAAGATCAAAAATCAAACGAGGAGATACACAACCGAAGTCTTTCAAAGCTCGTTACAATAAAAAAGAAAGTCTAAATAGTCGTAGCTTTTAAGAGTTTTCTTAGCCAAAATAGTGAAGTTTTAAGGTTTAGAATACAAATCTAAAGGAGAATTTTTATGTGTGGTCGTTTTGAACTCGATAAACAAAGTGTACAAGCTGCTTTACAAATTGCGGATATTTCACCTTCTGTACAAGAGCATCTACGCTATGGCGAAATTTTTCCTACAAACTCTTCCTTAGTTCTAAAAAAAAATGAGAATACGATTACGCCTATAAACACGAATACGAAAAAGCTCGTAGGAGATATCATGAAGTTTGGCTATCGCTACAGCGCTAAGCAATCGGTAAGCCAAACAAAGACTTTGCAAACCCAAAGCCTGATTTTAAATGCTCGCGCAGAAACAGTTGCAAGCAAATGGATGTTTCGCAATGCCTTTAAGCAAGATCGTATCGTTGTGGTCTGCTCTTCGTTTTATGAATGGACCCTTCAAAAACAAAAGATGTCCTTCTTTGAACCGAATAAAACTATGTATTTAGCTGCTATTGCGATCGATGGTTCTTTTGTGATTTTAACCAAAGAGGCCAATAGCTCCATTGAAGCCTTTCATCATCGGATGCCGGTGATCTTTGATGCCAAGCAAGCTGAGCAATGGATTTTGGATCCGAGCCTTTCTCAAACTCTATGGCAAGAGGCTTCTCCTATACTTACTCATACTTATCAATAACTTATGACTAAAGTAACTTATGACTAAAGTCATGAACTTGTCCTGTTATTCATTAACAAAAAACTATGTTACCGAAAACGAATTCTCTTCGAATACAATACTGAGTTCAAGTCCTGTGTTTTGTGTTTTCCTCATGGATAGGGACAATGATACAAAGATAAAAAATAACATTAATGACTTTACTGTGGAAAAACTTTATTTTTTTATGTTTTAGATCAAAATGGATAATCTTTCATGCCTACCAAAAGATATGGAAAGGTTCCTCCTCAAGAATAGCCAAAGTCGTGAAACGTACTTCGTTTAAGCTTCAACTGCTCTAGGATTCTATAACGTATACACAGTGATAAACGCTAGCTTCAAACATCTTAGAGTTTCAACCCTCAAAAAGAATTGATTGTTGAAGATATTCAATTAAGAGCTGATCTAGATGAGAAGATGTCTATAAGAAGAGGAGTTCATTTAAACTAAACGAAAAAAATAGGATACAGAAAACTAAGATTTAACCATCGCAAAAAGGAGCTTCAAAGAAAGAAACGGAAAGAAATTTATTTGTCTCCACTATGTAAGTGTGGATGGCGGAAGCATTCCACAACATTAAAGAGCGGAAAGACGATGAGCGGATTACATTGCCTACAAAAAAGAGAAGGTCGCGAATATTGTGGAAGGACGCTACTAGAAGAAAAAAATCAGAAGGGCCGTACTTCCCCTGCTCATAACCTAGAATACGAGATTGAAAACGAATCCATCTGCGCTCAATGAGCGGGTGTAAAGAGAAAATATCGCTGGGGTAAACAACTGTAAGAGACAGATCAAGCCTATCATGAGCATCCAAACCAAGTCTATTGAGTCTTCGCTTCTCTTTGAAGAATGTTTTAACCCTGTACGCGAAGAGGCTGGAGCGGTGGAGATATAGATGCAGAATGGGCCTAGGAATTCGCGTTGGCAGTGTTTCTAGATCAAGGAAGAGATGTTTCAGCCATCAGCTGCTCCATCCAAACGGCCGTTGCAAGCGTGTGCGACCTGCGACTGATTCTGGCTGTGTCATATTTTATAAGTGGCAAAATAGAAGTATAAAATGGATAACATGTTTCATTGTTTTGTAAACGAGAAAGAATGGCCCACCCCATATATCCAATCTAAAATCGATTGCCATTTAAAAGCAGTTTTAGATGTTTGTGACATTCTTCCGATTTCCAAGATCATAGTAGAAACCGCTTCTTTCCACTCACAAAAGTTAAAGAATCTAGAGATTCAAAGATAAGAATACCAATAAGGATAACAATCAGGATTTTTGAATGTTCGAGAATATGTTTTATTTAAAGACAGAATGCCAATACTGTCATGAAAAGTCAAAAGATCCCATTTTGAACTTCATCATCTTAAATCAAGAAAGACATGTAATGAGTCTCCAAACTTTTTTAAAAATTGGTTTTCTAACCGTTTCACAAGATGTGCCTAAGAACCAAAAAGCATTAAATCAAAGAAAAAGAAGAAAGGGGGAGAAGGGGTTTTATAAATAGCTTTACCCCTGCCTTTTATGAATAAAGAATTAATTGCCCAGCGTTTAGCTGATCCAAATGTCAAATTAGTCGCAGTAACAAAAAAACACACTAAAGAAGAAGTGGATGCTCTTCATCAACTTGGCGTGCAAACTTTCGGAGAAAATCGTGTCCAAGAATTTTTAGAAAAGTACGATCCAAAATACGATTGGCATCTCATTGGTCACTTACAAACCAATAAAGTGAAATATATTATTGGAAAGGTATCTTTAATTGAATCTGTGGATTCTTTAAAGTTAGCCCGAGAAATTGAAAAACAAGCCGCGAAACAAGATGTGATTCAAGACATATTAGTAGAAATCAAAGTATCTAAACAAGATGAAAATAAAACAGGCTTAAATCCTGCCTTGTTGATGGATTTATTAAAAGAAATAGAAGCTTTACCCCATGTTCGAGTAAAAGGATTGATGACTATTGCCAGCAACACGAACGATCAAGAGTTGATTGCCCATGAATTTGATCAAGCAAAAGCTCTTTTTGATGAAGCGAAAACCAAATATCCTGAATTTGAAACGCTTTCTATGGGAATGAGTCATGATTATCTCCTAGCTATTGCTCATGGAAGTAATGAAGTGCGTATTGGAACAGCACTCTTTAGTCAATAATCCATGACTCAAGCTGTAGGTGCCCAATCTGCATTTTAGAGAAACTAATCCTTTCATCGCTTTGTTTTACCATATTGAACAGCAAAGAAGATTTGTTTAAAATAACAAATACTTAAATTGGATCGGAGGGATCGAATGCCAGACAAAGCCCCTAAGCGTCTTCGTTTACCAATACGATTCGCTTTATATGCCAGTCTTTTAACTGGACTCAGTTTAGGCCTGTATCAGGGTATATTTACGCATTACGTGAAAAATACTCAATTCACGAGTGACAAGTTAGCCTATGCGCTCAATGGTGAACCTCTTTCCTCCCTTCAACAAGAGGAATGGCCTTCTTTCTCTTTTTCCTTCTTTAAGCCCAGTTCGAACGAGACCTCTAGTCAAAATCCATCCCTATACCCAACTCTTGAAAACTCTCTCAATACCGTTTCTAACGATACAAGTGAATCTTTGGAAACGGTAGAAATGGAAAGCATGGAAAGTCAGGCATCTGTTCAAGAGGTAGAAGAAATTGTGTACACAAAAACCATTCTGCTCGATGCAGGTCATGGTGGCATTGACTTAGGTCAAACAGCTTTGGATGGAACTATGGAAAAAGATATCACTTTATCCCTTGCCCAAAAGATTAAGAAAAATCTAGAAACAGCTAATCCATATCTTCAAGTGCTGATGATGCGAGAGAGCGATCAGCCAGACAAAGAGGATAACAAAATTGGATGGGAAGACTTAGTTTGGCGCCGCAAGCAACAAGAAGGGGCGAATGCGGACTATTTCCTATCCATTCATGCTTGTGAATCGGGACAAAATGAATCGGGCTATGCGTTCTATCTCAATCCAGATGACTCCATTAGCTCGATATGGGTAAATGCCATGCAAGACAATCTCCAAGAAAATGGATGGGGAAGCGCAAGAGCTATTGTAACGACTGACCAATATCCTTTACAATTGATTTCCATGGCTTCTAGTCATGCTGTTCAAATTGATTTAGGTTCGATGAGTGATGCCCAAGATTTAGCGCGGTTTCAAAGTGAAGAATCCTTAGAACAAGCTGCTTCGGCTATCGCCTCAGCCATTTCTACCACGATTCAAGAAAACCCAGAAGCTCCAGGATATTTGTCGCGTCAAGAAATCATTGAACAAAAGACCTTATCCCTAGCGACTCAAGATTGAGTGCATTTTGATATAAAAAAATGATCACTCCTTATTAAAATTTTCAAGAATATTTTGGACAGAAATCGGAAAGAAAGAGGAAATCAAGTGTCAAAAAAAGCCCAACGGAGAGCGATAGGATATAGTTTGTATTTTGGTTTTTTAGCCGCATTTTCGTTTTTAATTTATGGAACTCTTTTTATTAAAGCCTATTCCTCTCCTTCCCTCAATGGACCTAGTACTATTGTGGATAGTTCGGGAAGTTCCCAAAATTCGCAGGGTTCCCAGACTTCCACTCATCCAGCTGAATCCATTGTCTACACTACCTATCCCAAAAAAGATGAAACAGTCGCTACTGTTCTTTTGGATGCTGGTCATGGTGGTATTGATGGGGGAAATGTAAATAATGGGGTATTGGAAAAAGATATGACTTTGGATATCACCTTAAAGGTAGCTGAGTATCTGAATGAACTCAATCCTAATATTGATGTCCGTTTAACGCGTGATAGTGATGAAACGCCTTGGTTTGTGGATGAGTTATCGGATTTGAACTATCGTTTGGAGCAACAAACTGTACAAAATGCCGATTATTTCTTTTCCTTTCATACTAATGCATTTGATGATCCTTCAGTAGAAGGGGTCGTCTTCTTTGTGAATGAAACAGATGCGGTTATGAAAGAATTGGTCAATGATATGATTGCCAATATGGAAGCCATTGATTGGGCTCAAAATTATGGAGTCATTGATAATACTCCTTTACAACTTGTGACGATGGCCGATATTCATTCTACGCTTATCGAACTTGGCTATATGACCAACCCTTCTAATGCGGCTCATTTAATGAATGAAACTGAAATCAATTATCTCGCTAAAGCCATTGCTGCTACCATTTCAGACTATATTATGGAACATCCGGATGCTCCTCAATACGAAAAACCGCAAGCTCAAAAAGATTTGGAAGCGGCGATGAGTGAATCTGATGTGAGTGGTCAACAAAGCTCTGTGGATAATGCCGCAGCCAATGCTCAAGTTCAGGACCAATCCAGTCAAAGCAATAGCCAGTAGAAAAAGAAATACCCAGACAGTCATCCTTTGATTTCATAAGGAATTAAAAGTTTTTAGGGACGATAACATTTCCTTGTTATCGTCCCTTTTGTCGTATAAAAAAAGGATTTGAACGAATGAATCGTTACAAATCCTTTTTTAAAAAGAAATAGCTTTAATGCTTTTCTGACTCACTAGCGTTATTTTTTTCTTCGCTTTCAAAGGAATCTTCTTGTTCTTCACTTGTTTGATTCTCTGGCTCTTCATTTTCCACAGGTTCCAATAAAGTCAAGAGAATTTCTTCAATGCGGTTTTTTTGTAAGGAGACCACCGTGGCTTGAATAGTTCCATTTTCTAATTCAACCGATTCTCCTAGAGTAGGAAAACGTCCTAGAGTTTCGATAATCAGTCCACCAATGGAATCGAAGTCTTCACTAGATAAGTGGAGATGCAACTCATCGTTTAAATCATGAAGCGATAAGTACCCTTTCACTTTAAATTGATAAGGAGCCACTTGTTGAATGTTTTCATTTTCCTCCTCATCAAATTCATCTTGTACTTCACCCACAATTTCCTCAATGATATCTTCCAAAGTTAAAATTCCTGCTACTTCTCCATATTCATCAAGAACGATCGTCATGTTGTATTGATCTTTTTGCATTTCGCGTAAGATCTCATGAATCTCCTTATTTTCAATGGTGAAATAGGGCTTTCGTAACAATTGGCGTAAATCAAAGGGTTCATTGGGATCTTGAAGAATCAAATCTTTCATATTGATGATTCCAATAATGTTATCTGGACTTTCTTCATATACGGGTAGACGCGTATAATGCTCCCGCCGATAGAGTTCCTGTAATTCTTCAAGTGTGGTATTGACATCAATCATAGTGGCATGAACACGAGGGACCATGATTTGACTCGCTTTCGCTTCTTTAAAGTCAAACACGTTTCGAATCATATTGTGCTCTTCCGTTTCAATAACTCCTTGTTCATGAGAGACATCTAAAATGGTGTGTAACTCACTTTCTGTAATGGAGAAGCCTTCCCGCTTAGTGTGAACTCCAAAAAGGCGCAAAATCATGGAAGAAAATAAGTTAATAAACCAAATAATAGGTGTCAAGATTTTCATTAAAAACGAAATAATCGGAGCATACCATAAGGCTAGCCGTTCTGGATCAGCGGTGGCAAGCGTTTTAGGAGTAATTTCTCCAAACACCAAAATTAAAAAGGTGATGAGAAAGGTGACGAGTGAAACAGCATAACCGCCAAATCGGTAAGCAACCATACTAGCTAATGAAGCCAAATATGTATTGACTAAGTTATTTCCAATTAGAATAGCAGAGAGCATCTTCGATTGATCATTGATAACATTTAAAGCAATTTTTGCTCGCTTATTGCCCTCTTCCACTAAGGCACGCAGACGAAATTTTTTAACGGCGACTAAAGCCGTTTCCGCAGAGGAGAAAAATCCAGAGAGAGCTAATAAAATAATGATTAAAACAATTTCTCGAAGCAGTTGATTATCCATCTTTTTCATCCTCTCCTTTTAGCGTTTGTAACGAGCAATGCGTCCTATTCTTATTAGAAGGAGTGGATTCCGATCCAACTGAATCCGACTCACTTATGGGTAGTGTTATATCATTCGTATTTTTAGGCATAACTTCACTAGTATGAAGGGTAGCGGCTTGTTTGGCAAGATCTCCTATACACCGACTAGCCATGATCAATCCTGCACTTGCGGGAACGAAGATCGCTGAAGGCAAAGGACCTCCAGCTTGTACAGGCCCTGGAACTTCATTGGAACAAACCGTCCAAATTTTCTTACGAATTTTATTTTTCCGTTTCCAAAGGCGTAAAATTTTTGCCATTGGATCGTTAGCCGTCTTTTCGAGTTCCTTAATTTCAATTTGGGTTGGATCCTTGCGCCTCGCCATACCCATACTCGACACTAGGGGAATGTCATGGCTTAAGCTAAAAGAAATGAGATCTTTTTTAGGACCAATCGAATCAATGCAATCCAAAATGTAATCTGGTTTTTGCCTTTCGATCCAATCATTCAAACTGGCATCATAAAATCCTTCATAGGCCACCACTTCGGCTTGAGGATTAATATCGGCAATTCTCATTTTGAGAATCTCGGTTTTCGCTTGACCCACTGTAGAAATCAAAGCACAAAGCTGGCGATTGCGGTTAGAAGTTTCTACCCGATCTTTATCGATTAAAACCAGTTTTCCTACTCCACTTCGGGCTAATGCTTCTACAGCGAAAGATCCCACTCCTCCACATCCGACTACTAAAACACAGGCATCCTGTAAAGCCCTAAGCGCTTCTTGCCCATATAACAAAGCGGAACGCTCAAGATGATTATCGTCTTCCATTTCCTACATACCATTTTTCTAATTCACTTACGATTTGTTGGCGATCTTGGGGGTGATACCAATGCACCGGCATTTGACGACGAAACCACGTCATTTGGCGTCTAGCATATTGGCGAGTGTGAATTTTGATCTGTTCTTTTACCCTTTCTAAGTCGTCTCGTCCATCTAGCCACCCATCAAATTCTTTATAGCCGATTCCTTGAAAACTATTCCCTTTTCTGCTTGACGGATTTGAAAACAGGGTGCGCACTTCTTGAGGAAGCCCTTGTTCAAACATTTGATCCACCCGCTGGTTGATTTTTTCAATTTCCTTTTGGCGATCATCCTTTAATCCAACTAGAAAAAAGTCATAGAGAGGTTCATGATTTTGATTTTCCTCTCGTCTAGTTTTAGAAATCCCAAAACAAGCCATAGCGGCTGCTCGCAAAAGACGCTTGCGGTTATTAGGATGAATCTTTTCTAAAGATTTAGGATCTTTCTCTTGTAAAAGAGCTACAAGCTCCTCATTACTTTTTAAACCAAGCTGTTTCGCCAGTTCTTGACTTTCTTGGTCTTCCTCTTCAAAAGAGTAGTCGTAAAGAGCCGCTTTGATATAAAGCCCCGTTCCGCCACACAAGATGGGAACCTTTCCCCGACTAGTAATATCTGCAATCGCTTGACGACAACACGTTTGAAAGGCTTTTACGTTCCAATCTTGGCTAGGCTCATATACATCCAACAAATAATGTGGAATTCCCTGCATTTCTTCGGGACGAATTTTCGCTGTTCCAATATCCATTCCTTTATAGACTTGCATAGAGTCAGCGGAGATCACTTCTCCATTGAGCGCTTTGGCTAAGGAGATAGCCAAATCACTCTTTCCGGTTCCAGTAGGGCCAACAATCGCAATGACTTTATCCACGTTCAAACTCCTTTTCTAAGGCTTTGGTTGACATTGAAATCAAAGTCGGTCGACCGTGAGGACAGTGATAGGGCTGATCACAATGCGCTAAGTCCTGCAAAATTTGTTGCATCTCTTCTTGACATAAGCTGTGATGAAAGCGTACGGAGTTGTGACAAGCACAAGTAGCAATCAAATGGCGACGCAATTCCTTCATATTAATCTCTTCACAACTTTCATACCCAGCGAATAAATCGTTTAAAAATCCATCGCGTTCCACTAAGCTCATCCAAGCGGGAATTTCATGGAGAAGTGCTCCTCCATCCTCACTTGCTTTGAAGATGAGTCCATACGTTTTGGTTTGTTCATTGATTTGATCCAAAGAGGCCAAAAGTTTGGGAGAAAGCGAAATCCGCAAAGGAATCATTAAGGGCTGCAAAATTTGAACTGGCTTTTCAAATTCTCGTTGAATTTTTTCAAAGTTAGCCCGTTCAGCAGCGGCATGTTGGTCGACAATCACCAAGCCTTCATCGCTTTCACAAAGAATATAGGATTCTTTGAGCTGACCGATGATGCGTAGGCTTAAGAAAAATTGACTGGCTTTTTTGGAAGCCGCCTTTTGTTTTGGGGTTTGACCAGTTGGATAGGAAGGTACCGAAATTTTTTTAGAGTTTGAATTGGCCAAAGAAGAACTGACCTTTTTTTCAGATACAAAAGAAGAGACTAGGGACTCTTTTGGTTCAAATCCAATTTGGATTTTTTCTCGTTCTCCTTTTTCTTCCTTTCGATTTTGCCCTTCATAATAAGAAATCGTTTCTTGAACACGAGTTGGATTTATTTTCTCTTTAGAATTTCCATCGAAAAATTGAGAATTCAATTGGGACAGAGCCTCTTTTGGTTGAAAAGAGGAGTAATCAAAATCTGCTAAACTTTCTTGAGCTTTGGCTAAAACCTCTTCTTGTAAAAAGAGCGGTTCGTTTTCGGAATAAGGGGCCCAAGATGGTTTTTGGATTGATTTTTGAAGTTGGTTTTTAAAAGCCGAAAAATCGGAAGATATTTGTGTCTTTTCGAAAGGATAGGATAAATCGGCTTGCAATTGGGTAGGACTTGGAAGCTTTTCCTTGCCTCCAATTTCGGGAATCTCCATTTCACTCACAAATAAATTGCGCAAAGTATCAATGATTAATTGACTCAAAGCTTCTTCTTTGGAAATACGCACTTCGTATTTATTGGGATGGACATTCACATCAATAAGTTGGTAATCCGCTTCAATATTTAAATAACAAATGGGATAACGATCTTTAGGCATAAATTCACGATATCCTTCACAAATAGCTTTCAGGATAGGATACGAGCGAATGGTGCGCCCATTTAAAGAGATATAAATATAGGATTTGGAGGCGCGGGTAATGCTTGGCTGCATGGCATATCCACTGATCACGAAATCAGGAGTTTGATTGTTAAATTCCACCGCATCTGTAGCGGGCTTTGTCCCAAACATCTGATACAAAATCTCGCGCCGATCGTTTTTTCCACTGGTTTGAAAGGTTAAACGGCCATTGTGTTTTAAAGAAAAGCGCACTTCAGGATGGGCTAGAGCAATTTTATTGATCGCATCTGCAATAATGGAAAATTCATAGGCCGGCTTTTTTAAATATTTAAAGCGAGCTGGAGTGCGTTGAAAAAGCCCACGTACTTCAATACGACACCCCCGTGGTCCTGAAGCCTTCTCATACGTTTTCAATTCTCCATATTCATAGCTAATACGACATCCATCCTCTCCAGTACTGGTCTTTACATTTACTTTAGCTACAGACGCAATAGAGGGCAAAGCTTCCCCACGAAAGCCCATGGTAGAAATGGCAAAAAGTTCTTCTTCGCTATGAATTTTTGAAGTAGCATGACGTTTAAAGGCCATACGGGCATCTTCATAGCTCATACCGCATCCATCGTCCGTAATGATGAGACCATCAATTCCACCTTCAAATGCTTCAATGGAAATAGTGGTTGCCCCTGCATCGAGAGAATTTTCTACACATTCTTTGACAACATTTGCAGGACGATCCACAACTTCTCCTGCAGCAATCATATTGGTTAAATGTGGATCCAAAACTTGAATGATTCCCATAGAGCCTCCTTTCTCGTTTTTATCGATAGGCCAAGCTATTTTACTCTAGAGATTCAGACTGCTCTTTTAAATCGTAAAGCACCGCTAGGGCTTCGCGAGCAGACAGGTTATCGATGTCTAAATCACGCAGGTGTTCAATCAGTTGCATACGTCCTACCTCTTTAGGATCCATAACAAATAGACTCGATTGGAAATTTTGATCCGGTTGACTCGTTTCATATTGGTTTAACAAGTCAGAAGCCCGCGTAATAACCATAGGAGGCAATCCCGCAAGTTTAGCTACATGAATTCCATACGATTTATCAGCTTTTCCATCCACCAATCGGTAACAAAATTCAATTTCTTTTTTGCGTTCTCGTACTTCCACATGCACATTGTGAATGGAAGGGAAATCTTGTTCCATAGTTGTCAACTCATGATAGTGGGTAGAGAAGAGTGCTTTAGAGCCAAGAACTTGCGCAATATATTCCAACATCGATTGAGCTAGTGCCATACCATCGTAAGTCGCCGTGCCTCGACCAATTTCATCAAATAAAATAAGGGAATTTTCCGTAGCATGACGAAGCGCATTGTTGGCTTCTGTCATTTCCATCATGAAAGTGGATTTTCCTTGTAACAAATCATCACTTGCGCCAATACGCGTAAAAATACGATCGAAAATCGGTAAGATCGCCTTACGGGCAGGAACAAAGCTACCAATTTGGGCCATTACCACGATGAGGGCATTTTGACGTAACCATGTCGATTTTCCTCCCATATTTGGCCCAGTGATCAAACAAATTGTGGTATCTTGATTCATCTTCCAATTGTTAGAGACGAAATCGGAGATTTGCGATTCTAAAATGGGATGTCGTCCTTCTTCTACATCCAAAATATTGTCACTAAATATAGGACGAGTATATCCCTTTTCATTAGCCAGTTCGGCTAAGGCGCAAAGGGCATCGATTTGAGCAAGTGCTTTAGAAAGCTGATGCAATTCAGCAAGCTTCTCTTTTATTCGGTCGAGCAAGCTTTGAAAGATCTTTTCTTCCAACACGATTTTTTCTTCCTTAGCACTTAAAATCCGTTCTTCGAGCACTTTGAGTTCATCAAATACAAAGCGAGTCGTATTGGCAAGTGTTTGTTTGGCATGATACCCTAGCTCAGGCGTGATATGAGATAATTGAGAATTTCGTACTTCCACGTAATAGCCAAACACTCGATTCGAACCGATTTTTAAATTGCGAATGCCTACACGTATCCGTTCTTTTTCTTCGAGTTCTTTTAAGGCCTCTTCGCTTTCATCGGCTAATTTTCGAATGGTATCTAGCTCACTATTAAAACCAGGTGCAATGTAATTGCCATCTTTAAGAGTAAGAGGAGGTTCGGGCACAATGGCATTAGCTAAGTGCTCATACAAATCTTGGCAATCTGGAACATATTCCAGTTCTGGATAGCTTTCTAAAGCCTTCGCTAATTCTAAAATGGGCTTGGCATGTTCTAAAGAAGCCGTGAGTTGCAATATATCTCGAGGAGAGGCAGAACGATAACTAATACGAGCCGCTAAGCGTTCCAAATCGTAAATGTAGTTTAAATGTTCACTCAGTTCAGCACGGACTAAAAATTGATCTAATAATATCTGAATGGCTTCTTGGCGTTGAATGATTTTTTCTTTGTCTAAAAGAGGAGCTTCAATCCATTCGCGAAGGAGACGACTGCCTAAAGCTGAATGGGTTAAATCCATAAATTCCCAAAGTGATTTGGCTTTATTGCTTGAGGAAGACGAATGCAACAATTCAAGGTGAGTCCGCGTTTGAGGATCAAGTATCATAGAAGAGGTCGAAAAAAGAGGAGTCAAAATGCTCAAGTGATCAGGATGTTGCATGGTGGTGCTTTGCAAATAGGCCATTAAAACTCCAAGTCCTTGATGTAATAAGGCATCTTGAAATGGCATTAAACTTTCATCTTCTACAGATAGAGGAACTTCTGGTTGAATAGAAAAAGATATAGTTTCCATTTGTCCAAACGCCTTTTGCCAGACTCGATCAAGAGTTCGGGGGGCAATGAGTTCTTTGATTTGATATTCATTGATCAAGGCTTGCATAGAGCTTAGTGATTTATCTCCATAAAAATAGCGTAAAGATCCAGTCGAGAGCTCACATAAAATCAAAACAGCTTTAATTGAATTCGTCACTATAACGGCTAAGTAGTTAAGGTCGCGTTTATTATTTTCTTCCTCTAAAAGAGTTCCAGGAGTAATAATTTGAACAATATCCCGTTCTACTAACGTTCCCTTAGCATCTTTGGCTTCTTCAAGCTGTTCGCAAATGGCTACTTTGTATCCCTTTCGAACTAGTTTGGTGATATAGGATTGGGCGGCCCGATAGGGGATTCCACACATAGGAGCCTTTTCGACTCCAGCAGCCCGTCCTGTAAGTACAAGGTCAAGTTCACGGGAGGCAATTTTGGCGTCTTCGAAAAACATTTCGTAAAAATCGCCAAGTCGGTACATCAAAATGGTGTCTGGATGCTTTTCCTTGAGTTCAAGGTAATGTTGCATCATCGGGGTATATTGAGTTTTATCCATACTATATTTTAGATGATACGTCAGTAAAAAGATGAGGGAGGATAGAACTCTTCATCTTTAAAGCTCGTATCTTATGATCTCTTTCTATTTCCATAAAGGATTGGTAATCTTATCTTTTGAGATAGCACTAAGATAAAAAATTAAGAAAAAACGGCAGGAATAAAGATAGGGCAAGAGCTAAAGAAAAAATATAGATCAAAAACAACCTATGCAAAAAACGGCACGCTTGCGATGGCGGCCGTTTTTGCGTTTTCCTTTTATTCTCTAAGGGCATTTTTAGGGAGATTAGAAGACCATTTGAATCAATGCCATATAGCAAATGGTGCCAGCCGCAATCGATAAAAGCATTTGGCGCTTCCAAAGATGGAAACCTATGACCACTAAAATGGATATGAATTCTGGAAATCCATGAGACCCATTCCAAATATCCACATCTTTTAAACAATACACTACAAGCAATCCAAAGACAGCAGAAGGCAAAACAACACCTAAATATTGAACATATTTTGGAGTGGATTTTCCAGCTGGAAACACCAAAAATGGTAAAAAGCGAGTTATCATAGTTCCTAAAATGACCATAACAATAGTAATGATCTGTTCTTGCAAAGTCATGGAAGAAATTCCTCCTGCTCTAAAGAAAAATCCAAGGGATGGTTTACTTCTCGAGTAGGAGCTTCTTGAGACGAAATTTTCATTTGGCTACGCAAAACAGTTAAAGAGATTAAAATAGCCAGCATAGCAGGAATAATGAAGTGATCCGCTCCAAAAACAATCAAACAAAGTGCAGAAAGAGCTAGGCCAAAAAGCGCACTGGTATGATTTTTTTCTTTGAGCCATTGTTCTAGAAAAATCACCACAAACATGGCCGTCATAACAAAATCTAAGCCTTGGGTATTAAAGTGAATGAGCGATCCGCAAAGACCGCCAAGGGTTGCTCCCAAAAACCAATAAAAGTGATTGAGTAAGGTGACAAAAAACATAAACCAGCCAGCATCTACATCTTTTGGAATATCCGCTGTGTAGTTGATGGAAAAGCTTTCATCACACATACCAAAAATCAAATATATTTTCTTAAGACCTGTTCCTTGGTATTTATCCAACATCGACAATCCATAAAACAAATGTCTAGCATTAATCATAAGTGTAAGAGCGAGGGCTTGTAAGGGATTAAAGGTGCCAAGTAAAAAGTTGACCATGACAAATTCAATGGATCCCGCAAAGATAGTTAAACTCATCAACATTGGATACCAAAAGCTAAATCCTGCTGCATTCATGTAAATACCATAAGTGAGGCCTAGAAACCAAAATCCCGCAAAAATAGGAATCGTATAAGGAAAAGCCGCCCCCAAGGCCTTTTTTAAGGTCGTGATTTTTGACTTTTCTTGGGTCATATTCCTTGCTTCCTTTCTTGCTTCAATAAAAAAACGTATTTAGAGCGTTAAAAATTATAACGGGAAATAGAAAGAGTAGGAATGATTTTCCTAAATTTCTAAGTAAAGACGCATCTGGTGTTGAGTAGACCAGCCTTATTTTAATAGTAAGGTTGGCTCTTTTTTTAATTTCTTGTCAAACGCTAAACGCTCGCCACCATGAATCCAAATAATTCCACATTTTGAAAATCCCTGTTTGGCTAAAACATGTTGCATTGGTAAGTTGGCTTGATGGGTGTCAATACGTATAGTATAAATACCATTTTTCAAACAAAGATCTTCGATCAAACTGAAGATATAGGATCCAAGCCCTAGTCCACGAAAAGCATCGCTTAAACCGAGGCGATGAATCACAGCATAGGGAGAGGAGGTATTCCATTTTCCCTGAATGATGGCGTACGCAGGTTCTTCTTGAAAAGATATAGACATATAGCCAGCTATTTGTTTATCTACTTTTAAGACATAGCCAGTTTGGTCTTGGATGTCTTGTTCAATGGTTTGAAGATTTGGATAACAGTTGGTCCACTGCTCAAAACCTTGGGCATTTTGAAAAGCTTTCCCCATCTTTAAAATTTCTAAACAGCTTTTCGCTTCTTCAGGCTTGGCCAATACAAGTGTTCCCATAACAACCTTTCTTTCTTAAAAAATTAACTCTTCAAAGAGTACTTTAATAGCTTACAAAAGCCGAGTATCTTCTTCATTACCAAACTCTCTTTTTGAAATCTCGTTTTAGAAAGAATTGAGATGTACTATAGAATTTGTATTTCTATCTTTCTTAAAACCAATCTAGAGATAGGAGATGATATCAAGTTATTAAAATATAGATAAATAGAATTATATGGGAGTAAATGTGTTTAAAAAAGGATGAGATAATTGCTCAAGAGTTACACAACAGAAATAAATCCAATAAAAGAGCAAAGGGAACAGATCAATAAAGCGATAGGTCTATCCCATATATCTATAACTTTTATATGGCCCATAATAGATAAAACAGAAAAGAAATTGATTACAAAGAATTAATTTCAGAAATGGCTCAATAACGTATATCTATAAGAAAATTCAGAATATAAAGAAGTCCGTTTAAAAGCAATAAGATAAGGCCTTATAAATGGAGAAAGCATTTAAAAGATTTTTTGAACATGAAGGAAGGCATTCAAGGCTGGAAGATACTATGTATCTGTTTTGATCGAAATGCCTGACATCCAGAAATCCGATTAATGGTTTTGGATTAGGAATAGATCTAGGAATTAAAGATTTTGTAGTGATGATTAGTAGAACTGTAAAAAAGAATATAAACAAGAGCAAAAAATAGAAAAGAAATTAAAAGTCTGCCGAGGAAATACGAAGACTTCAAGAAACGAAACAAACAGAAAGGAGGAGCTACTCGACAGAATATCCAAAAACAAGTCATAAAGGTCCAAAAACTTCATCAAAGGATAGAAAACATACGAACAAATATTATTAATCAGTGTAAATGAGATTATAAAAACTAGACCATCTTATATCACGCTAGAAGATCTAAAGGTTCGAATAATGATGAAGAACAGGCATCTGTTCAAAACCATTGCATCGCAGAAATTTTATAAGTTTCAAATAAAACTAGAAGCAAAATGCAAAGAGTTAAGAATTGAATTAAGGCGAGTAGATCGCGAGTATTCCTCACACATGACATATCACGCATGGGGTAGGATCACGAAAAATTTAAAACTGAGTGATCGGAAGGATAGATTGTGGATATGAAGCGAATCGAGATTACAATGCGAGTCTAAATTTAAGAGATGCCATAACTTACACCCTAGCCTAAACAAGCGAAGGTAAGTCTGTACCTGATGACTAGTCGGGAATTCACGACTGTAGACTGTAATAAAACTTGTAAGTAGTAAATTACAAAGTGATTCTGAAAGGATACAGGACGAAGCAGTAAGAAAGTATTGTGAAAACTTTCAAAGTCTCGATTATGGGTATGGATGTCCATATTTTGAGTAGCAGGATTTTATGAAGCAAACGATTCAAATTGGCCAAAAGACCTTTCGTTGTGACTTTGGTTTTTTGTTCATTTTGATCGTCCTTTTTGGCACGAGCTGTTTTGCCCTCTACAATTCTTTTAACTTAATTCGGACAGGCAGTGGAGATTATTATTTGCGTCGCCAAATCTTATGGTATAGTGCTGGATTCTTGACGCTCTGGCTGATGTCCAAAAAGCCGAATAAATTTTTTTATGCCTTAATTCCCAAAGCTTACCGATATTTAATGATCGTTTTAGTTTATTTATTAGTATCCAAATATTTAGAACATTTCACAGGCTTTTCTTTACCTATGGCTGATGATATTAATGGAGCCTATTCATGGATTCAAATTCCGGGAATCGGTTCTTTTCAAGCCAGTGAATTTATGAAAGTAGTCCTCATCTTAAAAACAAGTTTGATCGTAAGTGACTGGCAAAAAAAATACCCTAATCCTACTGTGACAGAGGATATGAAATTATTTAGAGAGATTCTTAAATGGGCTCTTCCCCCCATGATCCTCATTTTATTAGAACCAGATACAGGGGTATTTATTATCATTGCTTTTACGCTTTTGATATTGGTCTGTTGTTCTGGAATTCGACCTTTTTATATTTGGATAGCCTTAAGTGTGGTTGTTTTCACTCTTGGTGGCTTTT
>CAZTNF010000009.1:0-26448 GCA_964615295.1 uncultured Erysipelotrichaceae bacterium
ACTCGGATTCGCACAAACCCTCTTTTTTAGCTTGAAATGAATCATTAGTCTTCTTTTAGACAGAGAATGATAAGAGATCATCCCCGCACATGCGGGGAAAAGGCTAATGATTCCCTTTATTTATAGCATGCCTAGCTATTTAAATTCCAATTTTTCTTTAAATTTTTCACCTCGTTTCTCTTCATTTTATCCATCACCTCTAAAGACTTAAATCCTAAAAAGGAGCTTATACCAATTCGTTACAAGCTCTTTTTTATAAAAAAACCTCAGTGAGAGACTCACTAAGGTTTGAAATACTTATTGGTTTTCTTTCCAAGCACGAATTTCATCGAGGCTCACTTCAAGAGTAGAGCCATCGGAAAGTGAAATGGGAACCACTCCATTTTGCAGAGAAGTCAATAAAGCCCGCTCTTCAGGTTTGGTGCAAATGGCTAAATCCAATTCATCGAGTTGGACATCATCAACCACATTTGGCGCTTCGGACATCGGATCGCGAGCGGAGGCGTTTTTTGGAAAAGCAATGACATCTCGAATGGAATCGGAACCACTTAAGATCATCGCAATACGATCTAAGCCAAAGGCTAAACCACCATGAGGAGGTGTGCCATATTGGAAAGCATCGATGAAAAAGCCAAATTTTTGTTGAGTTTGTTCAGGGGTAAATCCAAGTACTTCAAAAATTTTATCTTGAAGATCTTGTTCATAAATGCGAAGCGATCCTCCCCCTAGCTCATATCCATTTAGAACGCAGTCATAAGCATTGGTTTTCACCTCTCCTGGATTAGTATCCAATAAAGGAATGTCTTCGCGTTTTGGCATGGTAAATGGATGGTGTTGGCTCACCCAACGATTTTCGGTTTCACTCCACTCAAACATGGGAAAATCCACTACCCATAAGAAAGAGAATTCATCCTTCTTTTTTAAGCCTTTTTGAGCCGCAATATCATTGCGAAGAGCGCCTAAAGCATTGCAAGCTTTTAACCATGGATCACTCACAATCAAAACACTCGAACCCTCTTGAAGGTTCGTTTTTTCTTTCAGGGCCTCGAGTTCTTGAGCACTCAACGATTTTACAGCCGAACCACTAAATGTTTGATCTTTGTATTTTAAAACCACTAAGCCACTCGAACCATTTTTACGCGCATCAGCGGTAAGTTTTTTTATCTCTTTATTAGAAGGAGCAAAATCTTCGACAACAATTCCTTTAATTACTCCTCCGTGATTTAAAGCGTTACGGAAAGGGACAAATTCGCTCTCTTTAAAGATTTCACTGAAATCTTGAAGTTCCATCCCAAAGCGATTATCTGGCTTATCGGAGCCATAAGTGTTCATGGCATCGGTCCACGTCATGCGTAAGAAAGGGATAGGAATTTCGATGCCTTTTACCTCTTTCATCATCTTCGAAAGCATCTCTTCCATTAAAGACAAAATCTGGTTTTCATCTAAAAAAGACGTTTCAATATCAAGCTGCGTAAAATCGGTTTGCCGATCTGCCCGTAAATCTTCATCACGAAAGCAGCGCGCGAATTGATAGTATCGCTCAAAACCAGCAATCATCAATAGCTGCTTGTAAAGCTGGGGGGATTGGGGAAGCGCATAAAACGTTCCAGGGTGTACACGAGAAGGAACTAAAAAATCGCGTGCTCCTTCTGGAGTAGAACGACCCAATACGGGAGTTTCGATTTCCACAAAATCATGATGATCTAAAAAATCACGCAGACTGCGTACAATGGCGGCTCGCATGAGGAGGCGTTCTTGCATAATAGGCCGACGTAAATCGAGATAGCGATATTTCATGCGCGTATCTTCTAAGGCATCGGTTTCATCCGCAATAATTAAGGGAGTGACTTTGGCAGGATTAATGATTTGAACATCCGAGACAATGATTTCAATGTCTCCCGTAGGCAATTGAGGATTTTTATCCTGACGTTCTTTGACAACACCTTTGATCGACAACACATATTCTTGGCGCACATCCTTTAAGCGTTCATTAAAGGATTCATCAAAAACAAGTTGGACTAGACCTGAGCGATCACGCAGATCTATAAAATTCATAGCGCCAAAGTTGCGCTTTTTTGCCACCCAACCAAGAAGTTCGACTTCTTGGCCTTCGTGTGTGAGGCGTAAAGTGCCATTATGATGACTTCTATTCATAAATTGAATTCATTTCCTAAATATTCAATTTAGGAAATGAATTTCTCCTTTCTAAAATCGATCCCTCTTAAAGGGAGACAAAAAATAGACGGAAAGCATTCTCTTTCCTTGAATGCAGAGCAAAAATTGAAAAATGAACTAATGATCGTGTTCATCTATTTGATCAAAGGTATAGTCTAAGAAACTGACGAGTTCATTAAGAGGCACAGACTCTTGAGTTTTAGCTGCTTTATTTTTGACCGTTGCAGTTTTATTTTTCATCTCGTCTTCTCCAATTAACACGGTTACACGCGCTTTAGCCCGATCAGCGGCTTTAAATTGACCCTTGAATGATTTTTGCATGAAATCCATTTCACTGCGAAAGCCATTAGCCCGCAAGGTAGTAAGCACTTGAAAGGCATAATCACGCGCTTCAGGATTTAACACCATAACATATGCATCTAATTCAGGTTTTCCACCGAGATCAATTCCTTCAGCTTCTAAAGCGAGCAACAAGCGCTCTTCACCAAGAGCCCAGCCAATACCCGATTGAGCAGGTCCACCAAAGAAGGGAATCAAATTATCATAGCGGCCTCCTGCAAGCAATGTGGATTGGGCTCCCATATTTTCATCTTCGGAAACCATTTCAAATACCGTATGGGTGTAATAATCTAAACCCCGAACTAAGTTTGGATCGATGCGGTAGGGAATCCCCATTTCATCCAAAAGATGCGTCACGGTTTGAAAGTATTCTTTGGATTCTTCGTTTAAATAATCCTGCATGCTTGGAGCTTCTTTCATGCAAGGCTTATCGTGATCGATTTTACAATCGAGAATACGCAAAGGATTTTGTTCATACCGTCTTTTGCAATCACTACACAGACTATCAATATAAGGGGCAAAGTATTCTTTCAAAGCTTCACGATAGGCAGCTCGCGAGGCATCATCCCCTAAAGTGTTCAATAAGATAGTGATGTTTTCAAGACCTAAGGCTTTTAAGATGGAATAAGCCATGACCATTACCTCTACGTCTGCATAGGGACTTTTTAGGCCAAGGGATTCCACACCAAATTGGTTAAAAATACGTAAACGACCTTTTTGAGGGCGCTCATGACGATGCATTGGCCCCATGTAAAACAATTTGACGGGTAAATCCGGGGAAGAAAACATTTTGTTTTCCACATAGGAGCGCACTACTCCAGCGGTTCCTTCTGGCCGTAAGGTTAAAGAGGTATGGGAATTGGCAGGAGTAAACGTGTACATCTCCTTGTTTACCATATCGCTTGAATCATTTTCTCGTTTAAATACATTGGTATGTTCAAAAATAGGAGTACGAATTTCGTCAAAATTATACAGAAGACAAAATTGGCGTAAAAGCTTTTCCAGTTGTTGCCAACGATAGCTTTCTTCTCCATAAATATCTTGGGTTCCTCGTGGAATTTTATAACTCATTGTTTCTCAAATAATTTCGCTAGCTTTTATCTTTGGCGAAACATTCCTTTCTAGATGCGATTCCTCATGAATCGCCTTTAAAATAATACGATCTGTCAACAACTCATAACGAAAGCTATGGTTTTTAAAGTTTATAAAATGCGAATTGGACACCTATAACTTGAGTCATGGGTTATTGACCTAAGAAAGGCTGAAAAGAAAATCTTTTTGATTTCAACATATTGAAATAGCTTCTTTTGATATTCAAAAACTTAAGAATCTAGAAATCAAGAGAGAAGAAGATCAACAAGGTGATCAAGCAAGATTTTAGGATGTTCGAGAAGGTGTTTTATTTCAATATTCTCCTGAAAGAAAATTTTGTCCTATCCAATCAAAAAAATTTGTTTGGAAGGGGCACCTTCTTGAATTAGAGAGAATAGATGGAAATTCTTGAGCGATTGACCTGAGCTCTACCCATCTTCTCCTTTTTTTTATCCCCAGAAAAACAAAATAAATTCGAAATTAGATCAAAGAACTAAGAGCATGATCACACAATTTCCCGAAAAACCCCTCTAATATCAAAATGAAAAGAGATTAAAGTCAAAAAGGCTTAAATAAAGATGGTTTTGATTCACAAGGTCCTCTTCTTGTTTAGTCTCTTGAGAGGACTTTTTCCATACTTTAGGGACGACTTTTTGGCCTCTAAATTAGAGAAAGGAAGTGCATCCATGTTTCCCTCTTCTGTACTCGATCAAACCAAGGGATTGCGCCGGTATTTTGCCTTAGCGCTAATATGTGTAGGAGTCGAGTCAGCCTTTGAAGTTATCATTCCCTTTTTGATGGCCGACATCATTGATGTTGGAGTCATGAACCGCGATCCTTCCGTATTTGTCAACCGTGGTTTTTGGATGTTGATGTGTGCTGCAGGATCTTTAATTTTTGGTTGGCTTTATGCCCGTAGCGCCGCCAAGGCAAGTGCTCGTTTTGCTCAGCGCTTACGCCAAGCTGAATTTCAGAAAATCGAAAATTTTTCCTTTGAAAACATCGATCATTTTGAATCATCTAGTCTCATTACACGCATGACAAGCGATGTCATCGTGCTTCAAAACACCATCACTTCCGGCATTCGCCCCATTGCGCGAGGTCCAATCATGTTGGTTTTAGGAATCATCATGTGTATTGCGATGAGTCCAACGCTTTCCCTTGTTTTCTTTGTAGCCATGCCTGTAATGGGCTTTTTACTGGTGTGGATTGTATCCAAAGTGGCTCCTCAATACCGCTTGATTCAAAAAACTGTGGATGCCCTCAATGAAGTGGTAGAAGAAAATTTAACGGCCATTCGGTTGGTTAAATCGTTTGTTCGTAAAGACTATGAAATCAATCGCTTTGATCAAGTTAACAATGAACTTACTGCACTCAACGAACACACCAATCGTTATGCCATGCTCAATTACCCTATTTTACAAGGTTCGATGTATACCGTCATTGTTCTTCTTTTGACCTTGGGATCAGGAATGATCATGAATCACCAAATTCAAGTGGGTGAATTGACAGGTATTTTATCTTATGTTTTACAAATCATGAATTCGTTTATCATGATGTCCAATGTATTCTTGCTGCTCACCCGTTCGATGGCTTCGCTCAACCGCATTGAAGAGGTATTTGACGAAAAGCCCACCATGCTTTTACCTCGCCAAGGCACGACGGTGAAAGATGGTTCTATTGAATTTGAAAATGTGAGCTTCAAGTATTCCAAAGAAGCCAAGGAAGATGTTTTAGACAACATCACCTTAAAAATTCCTTCAGGAAGTAAAATTGGCATCATTGGAGCGACGGGGTCAGCTAAATCATCTTTGGCTATGTTGATTCCCCGCTTATATGACATTTCTTCTGGAACTCTTAAGGTGGGCCAAGAAGATATTAAAGATTTGGATCTTGTCGCTTTGCGCGATTCCATTGGAATGGTGTTACAGAAAAATGTGCTCTTTTCAGGTACGGTTCGCGACAACATGAAATGGGGAAACCCTGAAGCAAGCGATACCGAAATCTTAAAGGCTCTAGAGCAAGCTGGAGCTAAAGAACTCATCGAACGCTTCCCAGGCGGTCTCGATATGGAACTTGGTCAACAGGGAAACAATGTATCAGGAGGCCAAAAGCAACGCTTATGTATTGCGCGAGCTTTATTGAAAAAACCTAAAATTTTGATCTTTGATGATTCCACTTCGGCTGTGGATACCAAAACCGATGCGAAAATTCGCGAAAACTTAGCTGAAATTGAAGACTTAACCCAAATCATCATTGCCCAACGCATTTCTTCCATTCGTCATTGCGATCAAATCGTGGTAATGGATCAAGGCAAGATTGTCCAAGTTGGTACTCATGATGAATTACTACAGAGCAGTCCAATTTATCAAGAGATTTATGAATCGCAACAAGGAGGTGACGGTGATGAGTAGCCAAGATCAACTGGAAAAGAAAGCCCCTCCAAGCTCTTCTACAAAGACTGCTCCTTCGGATGAAGTAATCGATGTTGAAGTCATAATGGCTGATGCTTCCAATTCCTCAAATTCTTCTCAGGCCAAGAGCACTTCTGAAAAGACAACCTCAAAAAAGACGCAGTCGACTTCTTCTATTGAGGCCAAGGGCAAGAAAAAAGGCAATCGTCGTCATGCGCTCTCTCAATTGCTTTCTTATATGGGCAAGCATAAATTTGAATTTTTAGCCGTAGGAATACTGGTTACGATTTCTGGAGTAGCCAATCTGCTTGGAACCTATATGATTCGTCCTGTCGTCAACACTGCCGCTAATGGAGATACACATCAGCTTGGTTGGCTTTTGATGATCACGGCTCTAATTTACTTAGCTGGCGTTTTAAGTTCTTTGGGCTATACCCAGCTCATGGCAAGAGGAGCTCAACAAATCGTGCAAGAAATTCGCCATGACCTCTTTTCTAAAATGGAAGATTTACCCTTACGTGTATTTGATACCACCAAATATGGCGATTTGATGGCTCGCTTTACTAGCGATGTCGATACAGTGAGCGATGCGCTTAACAACTCCTTCGCTTCGGTAATTCAAAGCTTTATTCAAGCCGTAGGAACTCTTTTGATGTTGTTTATTTTGAACTGGCAACTTTCTTTGATTGTTGTGGTGTTCTATTTGTTTATGGTGACTTACGTTTTAATCGCTTCAAAACGCAGTCGCAAATTTTTCTCGGATCAGCAACGCTATATTGGCGCTTTAAATGGATTTGTAGAAGAGTCTATTGCGGGATTGCGGGTCATCAAAGTGTTTAATCACGAACGCAAAAGCTTTGAAGAATTTGAAAATTACGATCAAAAACTGGAACAGGCTTCTGAAAAAGCGCTCTCTTATTCTCAAACGATGGTGCCAGCGGTAGTGTCTTTCTCCTATATTAATTACACCATTGTCGCAATTGTAGGAGGCTACATGGTTTTAAATGGGATGAGTGATGTGGGAAGTTTGGCGAGCTACTTAGTCTTTGTCCGTCAAGCCGCTGCACCGATCAACCAATTCGTTAACCAAGCCACCATGCTTCTTTCTGCTCTTTCTGGAGCCGATCGCATCTTTCATTTCATGGATTTGCCTGGAGAAGTGGATCAAGGTATTGTCACTCTGGCCTATGGTCGTAAAAATCCAGAAACGAGGGAATGGGAAGAAAGCTCCATTCCTGCCGATGGCTGGGTTTGGAAACACCCAAGACCCAATGGGAAGGTGGCCTATGTGCCTTTAACAGGAGATGTTCGCTTTCAAGATGTCAACTTCTCTTATGTTCCTGAAAAGCAGATTTTGTATGATTTCAATTTGGATGCTACCCCCGGTCAGACTATTGCATTAGTTGGAAGTACGGGAGCAGGAAAAACAACCATCACCAATTTGTTGAATCGCTTTTATGAACTAGATTCTGGTAGCATTTTATACGATGGAATTGATATTAAACTCATCAAAAAAGACGATTTGCGCAAGTCTCTTTCCATGGTTTTACAGGATACTCATTTATTCTCGGGGACGATTATGGATAACATTCGCTATGGAAATCTCAATGCAAGCGATGAAGAATGCATCGCCGCGGCCAAGCTCTCCAATGCAGATTCCTTCATACGACGTTTACCAGAAGGCTACCAAACGAAAATCACAGGAGATGGGGCGAGCTTATCGCAAGGGCAACGACAGCTGTTGTCGATCGCTCGAGCAGCGGCAGCCAATCCGCCTGTCTTGATTTTAGATGAAGCCACTTCAAGTATTGACACACGTACCGAAAAACAAATTGAATCAGGAATGAAATCGTTAATGGAAGGACGCACGAGTTTTGTAATTGCCCATCGCTTGTCGACGGTTCGCAATGCGGATTGTATCGTGGTTCTCGATCAAGGCCGAATTGTGGAAAAGGGAAGCCACGATGAACTCATGAAGCAAAAGGGCTTTTATAGTCAGCTTTACAATGGGATGTTTGAACTCAACTAACGCCCATTCTGTGATGTCCTTTTTTCAATATGGGTTGATCAGCCGTTGCAGATAATAGATAATATAGAACAAATAGGAGATATTTCTTATTTTTCCCTGTGTCATATAAAGATGTATAAACGCAAGACAGTGTGGCATCTCCCTTTATGGCATTATAATTATTAAGACATTTAGATAATAAGCTTTGTTGATGGTTAAGAATCGAAACAAAGATGAGTCTGAATAGAAAAGGTTAACCGTATGACTTATGGTTGAAAAACCATAAAAATAATCTTTAAATAGTTATTTCTTAATTTTCGCTATTTTGAGTTACGGTTGTCTTTTCCCTAAATAAGGCATTACTTTTTCACGATTTTAAACAACTTCTAGAGAAAAAAGCCAGAATCCCTCTTTCTTTTAAGGGATCTGGCTTTTTCTTTCCATCTCTTTACTCTTTTCCAAAAGATGGAATAGAAAGATGATATCTTCCATTTTGAAATCCAATTCATCTGAAGAGTTTCCTAAATTTGTAAAATTGATCTAGAAGATAGTTTTCATCTTTTATAGTCTCTGCTTTGATGATTTTTCCGATCTTCTTTTCTTCTTTTGATCCCTACTTTGGTTGAGGATAAAATTTCATTTTCATCAGGATTAAGAGAGCAGATGGCCTTTTTTAGTGGATGAGAAAAGAAAATCGCTTTTCATTTTCGAATAATAGGGAAATTTGGAAAAAGGCTTATCAAAGACTATAATAAAAAACACTCAAAAAGGAGGGAAAGTTAATGGAGATTTTAGTAGTTTCAGATACCCATGGACGAAATGAACGTTTAGCTGAATTGGAATGGGCCTATCCTGAAGCGGAGCGCTTTTTACATGCTGGGGATTGGGGTGGCGATTCAAACTATTATCGCCATTGGCTTTCTGTAAAGGGCAATAATGATTATTACGCCGTCAATTTACCAAGAGAGCGAATCATAGAAATTGCTGATCATCGCATTTATATGGTGCATGGACATCAAGTCCCTTTTTATAATCGGACAGAAAATTTTACTCATTTGGCTAAAGCCAATCAGTGTGACATTGTGATTACAGGGCATACCCATCGACCCTTAATTGAAGAAAAAGATGGAGTTTTGATTTTAAATCCAGGTTCTTTATCGCGTAATCGAGATGGATCTTCTCCAAGTTATGCCGTTTTAACGCTTGAAAAAGATAAAAAGTGCGCTCGGATTAAACGGTATCCCCCCAATTCCAAACTTTAAAACGCGCAAAAAAAACTTCCTCCCCTTTTAAGAGGAGAAAGTTTTCTAAATCCAAGTAACTTTGTTTTCAATACCCGCCCGTACTTTATCGATGTTGCTACGATGACGGTATATGATTAAAAGCGTCACAATCCAAGAAGCGATAATCAGGGTTAAACTCGTTTCATTCCACGCCCAGTTCATTGACATAATTTGAAGGGAACTTGCTAAAGCCGAACAAATGGAAGCAACGGATACCATTTTATATAAATACAAAACGGTAAAAAACATGATGAGAGGGACGAAAAAATAAAGCGGATTTTTAAAGATAAAGATCGAAATCCCTAACAAGAAACCATACATGCTCGCTACGGCTTTACCGCCTTTAAAATGAGCAAAGATTGGATAACAATGGCCAATACAACAAGCCAATCCTGAAAGCATCGCACATTCGGTAGAGACTTGAGAACCAATCCAAATGGCCAAAACGACTTTTAAGGCATCGAGAATAACCACGCTGATGCCGGCTTTTTTGCCAAGGACACGTCCTGCATTGCTTCCTCCAGGATTTCCCGAGCCATATTGGCGCAAATCCTTTTTATAAAAGACACGAGCAATAATTAAGGCAAACGGAATAGATCCCAACAAATAGCCGCATACTACACTCAAAATAAACCAAAGAATATTCATACTTTAACCTTCTTTACGCTTTTTATTTTAAACAGCCATTTTTCAGATCGCTTTTTTCTTGCACATATTCCGATTTTTCAACTCTCTTTTCTTTCTTCTCCTCAACAAGGTTAAGTCTGTTTAGAAATAAGAAAAAAAGGAATAAAAAGAGTGGATCGAGGAAGAAAGGAGCATTTCAGCATGGAAAAAATTCTCATTGTACGGCATGGAAAAACACAATCCTATCCCGATCTTCCAAGATTTAAAGGCCGTCATCCAGTAGGACTTTGCGAAGAAGGAGCTTATACTTTAGCCTGTATAGCCGTTTTAATGAAAGCGGAGGGCTTTAATCCCGATGTGATTTTCTCAAGCACGATTCATCGAGCCATCGAAAGTGCAAGCCTCTTTAATTATCAACAAGAGCAGCACAGGCCTCAATATACCATGACCAATTTTGATGAAGTAGAACCTGGAAGTCTTGTTTCTCTTCTAGAGGTTTTAAGTTTAGCTGAATACGATGAATTGGCCCCTACGCATGAAGCAGAAACTTCTGAGCAAGTCGTCAATCGCTTTGTGGCGGGCCTTCAGTATGTAAAAAGTCTTGATTCCTTTAAACAGGCCTTAGTGGTGTCGCATTCTTTTTTAATGCATACCGTATATGCGGCTATGCCCAAAGCTGTGGGTTTACCAGACCATACATTCTTTGATAACGGTTGTGGATTTTGGATAGAATTTGATCCTGATCCACATATAGTAGGACTTTTTCCCAATCTTTCTTCATCAAATACAGAAGAAAAAGTAGATTTTCCCTTGTATTAAAATTCAAAAATCCAGCCGTGTTTTTAGACACGACTGGATTTTTTATAAGCTCAACAATTGTTCTATTAAGGCAAAGGAAAACATCGCTGCGCTAGAACAAAGTACCACATACAATTTAGATCGAAGTTTATGCATTATTTTTTCCCTTCATTAAACGATGATTATATTGTAGTTAGTTATAACTAACTTTTCAAGAGAAAGAAGGATTAAAAAGAAAAAAGCGAATCCTAAGAGACGGACTCGCTTTTAGAGGAACAATTTTCCTCTTTTTTACTATTTTTAAAAATGCCTGTTTTGCTCACTAAGCCAAAGAAGGTATTGGCAAAGGCCACCGCTGGTCCATTTTCATCGCTTGTTTGGGAGGCGATAGTGTGCTCAAGGAGACTAGTCCAAATTAAGGAATTGGTTTCAATGAGTTTAGAATCGCGTTCTTCGGAAGCAATGGCTTCATCTGTCACTTGTAAATTAAAAAAAAGATCTTTTAACTGACTTTTCTTCGATTCTAAATTCGCTTCAGCATGTTGAATTTCGAGTTTGTATAACCACTTACGAAAAGCATTGGGTTCTTCTTTGAGATGGATTTTAAGCCATTTAATTTTGTTGGCATCTTTATCAATAGCTTTGGTGGAACTCTCAATTTGATTGAGAAGGGTTTCTCGGGCATATTGCAACATGGGACTACTCCTTTATTATGCTCAATAGATCAACATGATCTTTTTTCCGTCCTCTTTTTTCATATCTTTTAAGAGAAACAAGAAATCAAAGATCTTCTATTTTTATATTTTTAGTATAGCTAAAAGGACAAAGGAACCGTATAAACTGGCTTAATTGTACCTTTTTAAAACACTAAAGAGTGGATTATGGGAAATTAATCTTATTCCTAAAAATCTATTTTAAAATAGATAAGGAAAGCGAGACTCACAGATGACTTTATCTCAAATACTACAAGAAACTCTTACAACTAACGGTTGGTCCATGAAGGATTTATCCCGTCGGTCTGGAGTTTCCATTGCCTATCTGGGAAAGCTAAAAGCTGGAGATATGACCAATCCTTCAGCTAATGTTTTAGAAAAGCTAGCCAATGGCATAGGAATTGATGTAGCGGAGTTGACGGCCCGCCTTAAAGATCAGACCTATTCCAAAACTAAGCAAGAAGGCTTTGAAGCCATCGGCTTTAGTGCCATTCCCTTGTTTTCCGATCAGATGAGTTCTAAAGGGGAATTGGATCCTTCCAAAGCAGAAGGAGTCGCTCCTGTTCCTGACTTATGGCTAAAAAGCGGAAAAAATTACTTTGCTATAAGGGCTAAAGGCGATTCTATGGAAGAGAAGTCTATTTCCCATGGAGATATTTTGATTTTTGAAGAGCGAAACACACTTCAAAACGGTGATATCGGCCTCTTTTCTTGGCAAGGCGAAACCTATTGTAAATTTTATCAACGGATCTCGTCCCGCTACGTGATTTTAGAATCCGCTAATATCATTTATTCTCCCATTTTAGTGGATCTAGCAGAAACTTCGAATTTTCGCATTCTTGGAAAATTAGCCTACCAAATCTCTAAACGCTAATATGGCTTTTCTAGACCAAAGGCTAGATATCCTAATACGCTCAAGCAATAAAGGCAAAAAGCAGACTTTTCCTCTTCTAACCAAGTGAAAAGTCTGCTTTTTTTAATGGAGATGCAAAATTTGAATTAAAAAAATCCAAGCTAAGCCATAGTAGGTAACAACGCCTACCATATCGTTAATGGTGGTAATCAACGGACCAGAGGCTACAGCTGGATCGACTCCAATTTTCTTAAAGAAAAGAGGAAAGACAGTTCCGGTAAGGGAAGAAATGATCATGGAAATCCAAAGCGCTACTCCTACGCAAAGGGAAATGGCATAGGAATTTGACCAAATATAGCCTTTAAAGAAGTGAATATAGAGGCCAAGAAAACAAAAGGCGAAAAAACCAATGAGCAAACCATTAGCAAAGCCTACTCGGATTTCCTTACCGATCAGGAAAAATTTTTGTTTGCGATCCAAGGATTCATCCATTAAAACTCGAATGGTAACGGCTAGAGATTGGGTTCCCACATTTCCCGACATGCCTAAAATCAAAGATTGAAAGGCCATGACCAAGGTTAATTTGGCAACGACTCCTTCAAAAAGGGCTACAACCATTGAGACAAGCAACCCTAAAAAAAGAAGTGTGACTAGCCAAGGCAAGCGCTTTCGAAGCGACTCACTAATCGATTCTTCTAAATCCTCTTCTCCAGCTAAACCAGCTAACTTAGCGTAATCTTCTCCCATTTCTTCGTCCATGACTTCTAATAAGTCTTGGGATGTAATGACACCTACAAGGGTATTATTGTTATTTAAAACGAGAATTGAATCCTCATTGTAGTCTTTTAATTCTTCTACCACTCGATCAATCGCTTCTTTGGCATAGACATAGGGATAACTCGTCGCAATGATATCTTCTAAAGGCGTAGCAGCTTTGGAAACGATTAAATCTTTGAGGGTTACTGCTCCATAATACATGCCGTTTTCATCTTGGACATAGATGGTGGAAATGTTGTCATTGTCTACAGCTTGTTCAATTAAGCGTTCGGTGGCCTCTTTGACGGTAATATTCTTGGGAACCTCGATGTAATTCGTGGTCATTCTCGAACCGATTTCGTCTTCCTTGTACGAAAAGATAATAGAAATTTTACGATGAACTTCGGGATGCAACAATTCAAGGATGATATCGATTTTTTCTTGACCCATTTCTTTTAAGATATCGGCCGCTTTATCCGGTTCCATTTGGTTAAAGATCGCAATGACTTTCCGAATATTCATCTCATTGAGATGTTTTGCTTGCTCTTCTTCATCCATATACTCCAAGATTTCCGTCAAGCGTTCGATATCCAACATCCGATAAAGCTTTTCTCGCTCTGAGAAGGTAAGATCTTCAATCGCATCCGCAATATCGTTAGCGTGATAATCATCTAACTGTTCACTTAATAAGAGGGGAGCATTGATGGTTCGAATCAATTCCAAAATTTGTTCTTTATATTGAGGACGATGAACCACGACTTCTTCTTTTTCTTTATTTCCCCGTTCTAAAAAGGTGGCATTGGGATCGTTTTCTCGAAAATCAAGATCATTGGCTTCTTCTAAAAAGAGATACTCTTGGTTGTCTGAGAAATCTTTTTCTTTTTGAGATTCCATCTCAGGATCACTTTGGAAAAAAAGAGTGGAAAATTCACTTTTTGAGGAAGATGGATTCTCTTTTTCTAAAGAAGAAGGATCGCTTGGTTTGGAAGTGGTATTGGCTAAAGATTGTCCTTCGCCCTTTAAAGAAGAGTTAGAAAGGGATATTTCTTCTTTTGAGATTTTAGGTTTCAGGTCTTGAAACTCTAATTTTTTTGATTCTTTTTGATTTTCCTTTTTTTCTAGTTCAGAAGAATTTGAAAAGGGAAGGGCCATGAGAGGAAGCGGAACAGCGGACAAAGCGGAAGAATTCGTGGGTTCTAAAGCCGTTTCATTTCCTTTTTGCGTTGTAGATTCACTCGTTTGCGTCGAGACTAAATTTTTTCGTTTTGCAATCGAAGAAGCCGTTTCTTTAGGCCGCTTTGGATGCGTCTCTTTGGTGGAGCGTTTAGGTACGGAAGAATGGCTTTCTTTAGGCTTGGTGGTTTTCTTTTCCTTTGTTTGGTGTGGTGTTTTTGGGATTTGAGAGGTTTTCTTCGTAAAGCGTTTTTTAGAAGCACGCTCTTTTTTATCTGAATGAAAAGAAGTTGATAAAGAAAGAGGCGCTTTAGTCGTTTTTTTCGAATCCATAAATGGCTCCTTTCTTAAAGATGCATCAGATAAATCAAGAAAAACCAAATCATGGAATAATACGTGACGGCTCCACATAAATCATTGAGGGTAGTAATCAAGGGACCTGAGGCTGCTGCCGGATCGATATGAAAACGTTGAAACCCAATGGGGATAATGGTACCAGTAAAAGAAGAAATCATCATGGAAATCATCATCGCCACCCCAATACAAAGAGAAATGGCATAGGCTTGATTCCAGGGATAATGTTGTATCCAATGAATAAATAAGCCAAGAATGAGAGCAGCTCCACCTCCAATGATGACTCCATTGGCTAGTCCTGTTTGAGTTTCTTTCCAAATAAGTGCTCGCTTTTGTTTGGCATTGACATCTGGATCGGCCAAGACGCGAATAGAAACCGCTAAAGATTGGGTTCCAACATTTCCAGACATATCCAAAATAAGAGATTGGAAGACCACTGCAATCGTCAATTTCGCTACGACTCCTTCAAAGGCGGCAATGGTACTTGAAACCGCTAAGGACAAAAACAAAAGCAAAAACAACCAAGGTGTTCTCTTAGCCATGGATTGAAAGACCGTTTCTTCCAAGTCTTCTTCTGCCGATACACCAGCGAGCTTTACATAATCTTCGGAGAAGCGCTGATCTAAAACTTCTAATAAGTGTTGTCGGGTAATGATTCCTTCTAAGACGTTTTCATTGCTTAATACAGGAATTGAATCCTCATCATAGTCTTTTAAATCATCCACAATGTCATCTATGCGCTCCGTAGCATAAACAATAGGAAAATTGATTTCAATGATGTCTTCCAAATTGGTATCGGCTCGAGCCGCAAATAAATCTTGAATGCGAATGGCTCCATAATATAATCCATTTTCGTCGATGACGTAGAGAATGGATAAATTATCTGTATCGGTAGCTCGAGCTTGATCGCGCATGGCGCGCATGGCTTCTTTTACATTCGAACCCCGTTGAATTTCGATAAAGTCTGTGGCCATTTCTGAGCCAATAGCCTCTAGGCCATAGGCCTCAATTCTGTTGATCTTGCGTCGTTGTTTCTCATCTAACAATTCAAAAATGACCGCTCGACGTGTAGGACTGAGTTCTTTTAAAAGGATTCCAGCTTCTTGGGGTTCCATTTTAGCCAAAATGGCTACGGATTTTTTAATCTGTAGTGTATTAAGATACTCGGCTTGTTCCTCTTCATCGAGATAGGGAAGAACATCGGCTAAGCGATCGTTATCAAGAAGTTTGAAAAATTTTTCACGAGCCTGTGGATCAAGATGCATAGAAGCTTCCGCAATATCATTGTCATGATAATCTTCTAGCGCTTCTTGTAATGCTTTAGGAGATAGGTTTTTGGCAATAAGGGCTAGGATTTCTTGTTCGTAAACAGGACGATGCTGGTTAGAAACTGGAGTCGGATTGGTCATGGGTTCATCACTCATAAAACACCTCCTAAGACACTAATGTCTTTTTTTCGCAGTTCGTTTTGGTCGCGGCTCCGGTTGATCAGAATCTGTCATGAATGCATTCGGCAAGTAGACCATAAGGTCTGCGAAAAAGGACCAGCCGAATCCCCTTTCTAAAAGTCCTTTTCGATCTCTACTCATTTCCAAAAGAAAGGTAAAGGATTTCAAATCCCATTATAAAAGCTCTGGAAAAAATGGGCCGTTCTTTCATGATCTCTAAAATCGTTTTGCGAAGTCTTTTTAAGTATTCCTTTCTTTGAGTGTGTCAAAATAACTATAAGGCTTTTAAGAGATGAAGCTTTCCAAAATCCTTAATCGATCAGCCTTAAACAATGCGGTTTGAACCGCAGATTAGAAAAGGAGGCTTAAGAAATCCGTCGGATTTCTAATCTATTCAGATGAAATGCCCCGTTGGGAAATTATGTGGTGGGTGTGAACTCGCCCATTTAACCTACGCCAAACAAGGCGAACAAAAACAAAAAGAGGTCCAAGACCTTGTCAATAAAGCTAAGCTCAACATCAAAGTCTTGCCTCCTCATATGGCAAAGTCCGCTTTTGGTTATCGGAATAAAGTCATTTATGGCTTTGCCAAAGATAAAAATAAGAAGGTTTACAGTGGCTTATATGCCCCAAAATCCCATCGCGTTGTAAATACGAAGGGATGTAAAATGCAACCTAGTTTGGTCAATGATATCTTGGACGAAATTACCAAACTGGTTGATTCCATGAAGATCGAGTTGTACTCTCCCAAAACGGGAACAGGCTTATTGCGTCACGTGCTCATTCGCTATGCCAAAGATACTAATGAAGTGATGGTCGTATTTGTGACCACTTCCAAAATGTTCCCTTCTCGTAAAAATTTAGTCAATGCCTTACGATCGAAGTTTCCTCAAATTAAGACCATTGTGCAAAACATCAATCCACGCGATACATCCATCGTGTTACAAGATGAAACGATTGTTTTGTATGGTAATGGAATAATTTCAGATAAACTGTGTGGTTTAACATTCTCCTTTAGTGCCTCTTCGTTTTATCAAGTGAATCATGATCAATGTGAAGTTCTCTATACACTCGCAAAGGAAGCCTTAGATTTAAATCCTACGGATAAGATTCTCGATACCTATTGTGGTGTAGGAACGATTGGCTTAACTCTCGCTTCAAGTTGTCGTCAAGTCACAGGGGTAGAAATTAATCGTGATGCGGTAGAAATGGCTCGTTTAAATGCTAAACAAAATGGCATTCGCAATGCTCGGTTTATTGCCATGGATTCCACACGCTTTATGCAAGATGCGGCTCGTAATCACGTTCAATACGATGCGATTATTTTAGATCCCCCTCGAGCAGGGACTACGAAAGAGTTTATCGAAGCGGCTGCGAAGCTTTCTCCCAATAAAATTTTGTACATCTCATGTGATCCAAAAACTCAAGTACGCGATTTGATTCAATTCCGTCGTTTTGGCTATACCACCAAAACGATGGAACTCATCGATATGTTTCCAAATACCAACCATATCGAAACACTTGTGTTGCTCACCAAACAACCCAAAGCCAATCGCTTCGGCCGTCCTCAAGCTTCACTTCCAAGCAAACACATGCGACCTACTTTGAAGGCAGGATCGAAGCAAGGCCGAGGTCAAAAACAATATGGTGTGGGATCAAAAAGGGCTAAGCCTAAGAGCAAGAAACGCTAAAGTAGCTCTTTTAAACTCAAAAAAAACGATTATCAAACCCGTAGGAAATGGGCAACTAATCCGAAAAGTTTGTATTCTAATCGTATGATAAAAATAGGAGGAAATAAAAAATATGGATACTATTCGCGAACAACTTCATGAAATTTTAACTGTCGAGAAGTTGGATGAAATTATTAACTTAACTAAGGAGATCATGGACCAAAATCACAAAGCCATTGGTGAACGCGCAAAAGGTATGGCTGATGAACAGACGTATTTAAAGCTTTTGGACTACTGCTATGCTCAGACGAGTTCTTACCTTGATAATCGAGATAACATGATGAAAGTGTTGATCGATTCGAAAAATATTCAACCAGTGTATAACTCCATCGTAGATACTCCTGAGTTTCAAGAGTTGTGTCATGAAGAATATAAGGGCTTTCCTCGTGTTATTGCGATGACCATTTTGGCCGGCAGTGAAGCGGCTGCGGCTCATACCGCTTTGCTTTATCTCAAGGATGCTCCTAAAGATATCGAAGACCATTTAAATCAATTGACGGATACTTACCAATCCTATTTACAAGATGCGATTTCCTATGGAAAAGGGGAAAACAAACGCGTCGTCATGACAGGTAAAAAACAATAATCATCTTCTCGTTTTAAAACGCCGACTCGATCTCTTTTGTCGGCGTTTTTTATATTTTTAGGCTTTTTCAAGCGCTTATTTTAGAGATTTAAAAATAAGGTAAAGATAAAAGACAGATAACTTTGAAGAAATAAGAAAAGCTAGCCTTCCTCTTCATCCTTAATAAAGAAAAGAAAGGCGTTTTCTTAAAATTTTTTCTTTTTGAAAAACAAGTTTGGAAATTTTACCTCTATAGAAGATAGTTTTTAATACTAGAAAGGTTTGAGCGGTAGAAGATTAGCTAAAACCGAATTTAAATAAGAAAAAACTTGAAGAAAATGTTTTGAAAATAAATAGAGCAAGAAAGATGAAATTCCTAAAAGGAGGAGAGAGCCTTTATTCTTTTCTTAATTTTAATAGAGAAAGATGTAAAGAAAATTTTCATAAAAAGAATTGGACTTTACTTGAGTAGGGCCTATAAATTAAGGTAATTAATTCTTAGAAAGAAAGATTTCGAAAAAAGATCATGGATTCTTTTAAGATTACAGTTTATAGTGAAATTAAGAAAACATAAATTAATGAGAGGGAGGTTAGCCTGTGAAAATTGATCAAAAGGTACTGAAGCAAATCGGTTTAAGTGTAAGTGTTTGTATCTTCTCCATTCTTATTGGAGAAGTTATGGTCCATTGGAATGCTCCTGCCTATACTATTGTTTGTGTATATATATTAGGCACCGTCTTAATCTCCTCATTTACCTCCACCTATTGGTATGGATTAATATCTTGCCTTGTTTCGGCTATCGCATTTGCCTATTTTGTCGCCGCTCCCATTTTTTCCTTTAAAGAACTCTCTCCATACTTTGTAGTAGCGACGATTATCATGCTTTCAATCTCAATGCTTATTTCCTCAATTACCTCAAAGGTACGAGCCAATGAACGCTTAGCTTGGCGTAAAGAAGAGGTCAGTAATATTCTCTATCATTTAACACGCGATTTAGCTGGTATGACTGCCGTAGATGAAGTCATTAAACTAACTCTTCAAAATATCAGCGATGTATTTCACACGAATTGTCGGCTTTTGCTCTTTACTTCTGAAGGAAAACCAGAAGATCACTTTATTCTTTTGGAAAATGGAACCTTTGAAGAACATGCCCAGACCAATCCCACGCGTACGTTTGAAGAATACAAAACACGACCAACCTTAGGATACTATACCAACGATTACCAATATGAATGGCCATTTTATGGGATGAATAAGCAAGTACTCGGCGCACTTGCCATTCCTAAAGAAGTAGCGGATCAACTTAGCCCAAGTGACTTACGTCTCATCAGTACCATGACGGATGCCGCAGGAATTGTTATTGATAAGTTAACTCTGGCTCAAGTGGAAGAAAAATCTCGAGTTGAAATGAGTCAAGAACGCTATCGTACCAATTTATTGCGTTCCATCTCTCATGATTTGCGTACTCCTCTATCGGGAATTGCAGGAACTTCGGAAGTCTTAATGTCCATGCTTCCAGAAAACTCTAAAGAATATGAATTGGCTTACAATATTTATAAAGAAACTAATTGGCTCTATAATTTAGTGCAAAATATCTTATCTTTAACTCGACTTCAAAACAATGGAATTCCTTTAAAAAAGGAAGTCATGATTGTAGAAGATGTAGTCAATTCAGCTGTGGAAACGATGCAATTTCGTTTGCCTAAACGCCAATTTATTACGAGTTATCCTGAAGAAGTATTGGCTTCAGAAATGGATTCTTCCTTAATAAAACAAGTAATCATCAATCTAATCGATAATGCCAATAAATATTCTCCTCTAGATCAACCCATTGAAGTGAAGGTCTGGAAAGAAGAAGGATCCAATCAAATCGCCGTATCAGTACAAGATCATGGCGAAGGACTTTCTACTGCTGCCTTAGAAAAAGTATTCAATCTGTTTTATACGACCAAACCAAGTGAACCCACAGCTTTAAGGGGATTTGGACTTGGTTTACCCATTTGCGCTTCTATTATGAAAATTCATGATGGTTCTATCACAAGTGCTAACCGAGAAGATGGAATATCTGGTGCGGTCTTTACCATCTATATGCCAGAATTCAATTTCGAAATGGATGTCTAAATTTTTCGCTTAAACCAAACCACCTCAAAAAGGTGGTTTTTTAAATTAGCAAAAAAAAGCGCTTCCTGACTGTACATTCAGAAAACGCTAAAACTCAAAAATAGGAAATGAGACTTGGCATGAAGCTGGCCCAAAAATTGTGGACAGGAACTAAGAGTTCAGGGTTATTTTCCTCAATCCAAATATACAAAAGAGCGACGAGACTAAATGAAATTACAATCATTAAGAGCCGCTTTAATAATCCCCAAGCGATGGAAAGTACGAGGAGTAATCCCAAGACAATTAAGAAAAGTTGGGTATCTGTTAAGTTCGCGATCCACTCATCTAAAAATGGAAATAAAGAATTTAACCCGGTGGCTTGAATCGCCTGCACAATGAAAGGTGCCACTAAAGCAGGAAGTCCCGCATTGATCATTAAAGCCGCTAAGGCTCCTTGCGTGGTTCGTTTCATGAACTTATTGTACCGACTAGAATGATTTTGAACATTTCTTTTTTATGCAACCGCTTCTTTCTTAGGAAATTGAAAGCTTTATTTCAGTAAAAACTACTTTTTCAGGTTTATAGATAAAAAAAGCAAGATCTCAAAATGACCTTGCTTCTTTATCTAAAAGAAAAAACTAAGCATTTTTTTCGTCTGCCGTTTGGCCTTCTTCTAAAGCATCAAGCACAGAAGTGACATCACCAATCGCATGACTGAGTTCATCATACGCTACAATCATAGAGTTCAATTCCGATCCAAGATCAAGAACATTGTCTTTATTTTTAGCTTCGATAGAATTGGTTACCAAATCAATAACAGATTGTGCTTTGATCAAATGTTCTTTAATTTCCTCTACTGTAGCAATCTGATCTGTAGTTAAAGCAGCTTGTGCGCCTAAAACAACATCTTTTGTACTCATCTTTAAGACCTCCCTTTATTTGATCTTTACTTGTATTCTAAAACGCTGATAGAGGAAACGGAGTCTATTTGACTGACAAGCCATTTCGTTTAGAATAGAGCGCGATCTAAGATGTATTTGAGTTTTTATTTTTTGAGAAACGGTTATAATAAATGCAATAAATAATTTTAAATTTAATTACCTTTTTTTGAAGGAGGTATAGTATGCAGTGTCCCGATTGTCAAACCGTTTTAAAACCGGCAGCTCAACTTAAGACATGTCCAATATGCGGTCATATTTTTGAGTCTTCTCAAACCAAACCTTCCTTTGAAAAGACTTGGGGATTAATTTGTCAAGAAGAATTGCGAAAACATCCTTCTCCTCAAAAATTTGAGGAGACTTGGAATTGGTATAAACAAGATCTAGAACGCCATCCCAAAGATCCCATTGCTTTGCGAGATGCTGCTCGTTTTCTTAAAACCTGTAGTTCCTATTCCACTTTGCCTATTTTATGGCCTTCCTGGATGGATCGTTCTAATCTTCCTCAAAGCGTTTTGGCCTATTGGCCTCAAGCTCCTTGGATTGCTTTTTTATGGCTTTCCATGCTTGCTGGTGATGGAAGCAGTGGATTGCAACTGTATTGGCTCAACGATCCAGAAGTGCGCAATGATTTGAGGCAAGCTCTTCAGTCTCTTACAGAACTTAAACAAGAAGAAACTCTTTTCACTTCTGATCAGGCCATGCTCTCTCTTTTAGCGAGTGCTTTGAAGGGTGAGGGAGCCCAAGCGCGCCAAATATTTCGGTTTTTACAAAAAATGGATCCAGAGGAAGAGTTGATCTTAACCACACCAAAAGCTTTTGAACTTTTGAGTGGCGTTTCCACCACTCTTGACGGCCGACTTCACGATTTACAAGGTTTTGCTACTTTAGAGAAATCAGAAGATTTGGAAGTGGACTTGAACTTTTTATATCGTCCTTTAACTATCAATCCTGTTAGCTTTGATCATTTAAATTGTCTACCTGAGGAATACATTGCCTTTTTAATTTCTCATAAGGAGGCTTGGCAACAAAAAACGTATGCGATGATTCAAGCGGATACGGTTTTACGAGGAATTCATCTTGCTCTACAAACCATTCAAAGCACTCATCCAGAATTAGAATCCATTTGTCAATCTCTTTTAGAGGCTCAATATATAAAAGCTTATTTGAGACCTTTTGAACAAATCGAGAAAAGTGACGTTCGCTTTTAACAAAGAGCAAGAATTCTCCATAATTTAATCTCTAAAAGATTCCTCAATTCATATTCATAAACTATGAATATGAATTGTTCGTTTAATTTATAGATTAAGGATCGATTAAGGTAGGAGAAAATTAAGCAGAGTACAGAGATAAGGTAAGTCCTTGTCTTCTTTAACCTTTTTATTCATTTTAAATCGCTCTTCTCCAGGTAGATGGTAGATAGCTTACCTAGTCTTTATCGAAGACTAAATTGTTGAGGAAGAATTTAAACCATAAATTAAAAACGGAGCGTTCTTGCTATTTTACTTTGTCTTATCTTTCGATCTTCTTCTTTATGCGATTTAAATCTTATAAAAGATAAGAAAATTTGACTAAAATAAAGAAAAGAACGAATAAGCGATGAGAGGCAAATGATGAAATCAATAATTTTTTTAGATTTAGATGGTACGTTATGGGAAAATGAAATTATCCCTCCATCGGCGCTTGAAGCCATTCAAAAAGCCAAGGAAAATGGTCATTTGGTCTTTGCTAACACAGGTCGAAGCCGTGGATCGGCTTGGTTTGCTTTAAAGGATTTGCCTTTAAGTGGCCAAGTATACTCGGCAGGTACTGAAATTTGGATAGGGGATAAACGGATTTTCTTTGCCCCACTTGGAGTAGAGAAAACAAAGCGTTTGTTAACTGCTTTGAGCGATCTAGATATTGGAATAACGCTTGAAGGCTCTTTTGCCAATAGTTCTAATGAACAGGGAAGAGCAATGTTGGAAGAATTTATTCGGAACAATCCACACTCTTTACGTCCAGAAGACAATATTTTGGAATTAGGTAAAATGAAGGATGAAGATTTTGCCACCATTATGAAATTGATGGCCTTTGAGGCTGATGTGGAAAAATTAGAACCCATTTTAAGCCAAGAGAATATGATCTTTACCTTTACACCCATTCCTGGGCATGAATTGGCTAATGGAGAAATTACTCAAAAATCAATGACGAAAGGTACAGCTTTTGAAGAAATTCGAAAGTATCTCGGTCAAAGTTTCCGAACCATTGCCATTGGCGATTCAGAAAATGATTTGCCGATGTTTGAAAAAGCCGATTTGGCTATTGCTATGGGGAATGGTTCTGAGAAGGCTAAAAAAGCTGCGGATTGGATAACTTCACCGATTCAAGAAAACGGTCTTTATAATGCTTTCAAGTATGCCAATCTTTTTTCTAAAGAAGAGAATTAAAAAGCTCATTGCCTAAGAACTGCATGGTTCTTAAAGGCTAATGAGCTTTTTTATAAATAGAATAACTAAGAAAATAAGTTTAATATCCAATCCCATAAAGGTAGCGTGATCATCGAAGCCAATGTGGATAGAAAGATGAGCTTACTGGCGAAAAGAGGATTGGTTTCGTGCTTTTGACTAAGCATAGCCATGGTCACAGGAGCGGGCATAGCGAGTTCTAAAATGCAGACCTTACCCGCAATCGTATCCAATAAGTGGAAAGGCCAAAATAAGAGCGCCAACCCCAATGGAATCACCAATAATCGAATGACACAATACAAAATGGATGTCGAATCGTTTACTTCTCGAAACGAAATTTCGGAAAGAGTTGCACCTATAACAATCATAATTAAAACGGTATTGCATTTTCCTATAGAAGCAATGGTTGAAGTAAGAAGATCTGGCAAGACAACTCCTTGCTTTTCAAGTAATAAAAAAACTAATCCAAGAGTTGTGGCTAAAAAGCAGGGATTGGTAATCACTTTTTTACCTACCGTTTTTAAATTGCTTTCAACTTGACGAGAATACACCATTAAACCGTAGCTCCACATTCCAATTCGTAAAGGTAAGGCAAAAAGTGAAGTATACAAAACACCGATTTCTCCAAAGGCAGCTTGACCAATCACCATTCCAAGCGTACCAGAATTGTTAAACATAGTTCCATATTCTAAATTAATTCGTTGATAAGGATCTTGAATAAAACGCCAACTCAAATGAGCCACAAAAATCATGATTATTTGTAAAGAAATGGATAACATAATCATGAAGAAAAGATCTTGTTGAGTAATTGCTTGAGCTTGTGGACTTTGAAAGGCATTAAAAATAGAACAAGGTAAAATGAGATTCATAACTAGAAAATTAAGTTGCTTCGTAGTGGTTTTGGAAAGCCAATTTTTCTTAGCAAAAATCCAACCAATGAGTAGATAAACTAAAATTTGTATTTGTAGCTGAAACATGAGACCATGAGAAAATCTAGGCTCAAGCTAGATAAGGAAGCTTACAGTCCTTTCTTAACTCTTGTTTCTAAAAGCTTCCTTCAAGAGTGTTTTTATCTTAAAAAGAAGATCTGTTTTTTGACAATAGAAACTAAATCAATATCGTTCACTCTGTTTCAAAAAAGAAAATTTTTATCTTCCATTGTCTTGAAAAGCTAACTCATAATATCTCATTGGCTATTACCATAAAATCTATTATTTAGACTTCAATTCTAAAAAAAGCCATGATTAAAATAAGAAGAAGTTTAAAACGAAAAAAGGAAGGAGAAATCATAAACACCTCAGTGTTTATTCATATTGAATGAGAAATATAATTATTTTATTTATAAGTGTTTTAATGATAGTGACTTTATTCGGATGTGGCTGTGGAAAAAAGGAAAATTCTTCAAGTGAGATTTCCTCTATCTCTTCGGCTTCCCTTTCCACTTCAACGCAAACTTCATCTAAGTTAAGTGAAGAATCAACTCTCTTAGTATTACGGGATTCTAAACCTTCAGGACAAATTGTAACGGAAATGGCAGTGGCTGGTTGGCAATCGAGTTTAGCTCAAGCAAGTGAACTTGGTATTTTTAATGAGCAGTCTCCCGTAGCGGTCTTTACAGCAAAAAATGAAAATGGATCTGTTTTATTATTGAGTTGGTTTGATTCCGTTCAAGCCTCAGAGTTAGCCTACAATTCTTTACTTCCAAGTGATACCAATTGTCTTCATAAAGAAAATGGAGGAAACTATCAACAATGTCTTGTGGTTTTACCTGGGAATGATGGTATTTGGCTTTTTCGACAAATTGGAGGTTGTGTTTTTGGAGGCTGGGCTGCTGATATCACTCAAAAGGATTGGCTGATAAGTGTTTTAGATGCCTTTCAAAATTAAAAAAGGTTTGTTTTGTGTTTTATCGATTGGATAAAGTAAACGCAAAATAAACCTTTTTTTATTTAGATCAAGGATAAAATCATAGAAATTTTTAAGCTCTATTAATAAAACTTCAAAAATGTCAATTCTTTCTTTTAGAAAGATAAGTAAGAGGCTGAAGATAAAGAACCATTATTTTTCCATAAAAATCACATAAATTTTCTTTTGCCGGAGAAAAAGATATTTTTTTGCCGTAGTGGAAGAGTTGCCTTAAGAAAATTAGGAAAGGAATAAGAGTGACCAAAATAAGATAATTTTTTAATTTTTATTTTCTGAATTTATCCAATTTCTCTTTAAGAATCCTAAAAATGAAGAAAATTGAATTGCTCTGCCTTTCATTTAGATTAAAATCAAACTAAACTCAAAAACGAAGAAAAAAATAAAAAGTTGCCGTAATTTTTGCCCTATCCAAAGGAAAAGAAAATTAGATGCGGCAAATTATGGTCTTGTTATGTGATGAATCATTTCTAAAATAAGAATTGTAAGCGCTGAACAAATTCAAATTCCTGCAGAATTTGAGAGGTCAGAGTGAAAGGAAAAAACAATATGTCCAAAAAAGCATTGATCATCTGTGTTGGTGGTATGTCCAGCTCCATGATCGCTAAAAAAGCAACTGAAGAACTCCACAAAAGAAATCAAGATGTTGACGTAACCGCTCTTGGTGTTCTTGAAGGCGAAGAAAGAATCAAAGATGGCTCTTATGATCTCT
>CAZTNF010000010.1:0-25433 GCA_964615295.1 uncultured Erysipelotrichaceae bacterium
TGTTTGTAGATCAGGTCAAAGTGCATGTGCAGGCTGGAAAAGGCGGCGATGGACTTGTTTCCTTTAAACATGAAAAATATGTAGCCAATGGTGGCCCCTTTGGTGGGGATGGTGGCAATGGAGGCAGTGTTGTATTTGAGGCAGATCCAGGAATGGTGACGCTTCTCGATTTACGCTACAATCGCATCATTCGTGCCCAACCTGGTGAAAAGGGAAAAAATAAACGAATGCATGGGGCTAATTCTGGTGACCGTATTGTCAAAGTTCCTCTTGGAACTATCGTTAAGCGAGCCGATACAGGCCAAATTTTAGCCGATTTAACCGAACCTCATCAACGCCAGGTCGTAGCGCAAGGTGGACGTGGAGGCCGAGGCAATGCCCGCTTTAAATCCTCGCGTAATGTAGCTCCCCGTTATGCAGAACCTGGTAAAGAAGGAGAAGAATACGATGTAATTGTTGAACTCCGAACCTTAGCGGATGTTGGTTTAGTTGGTTATCCTTCTGTAGGAAAATCTACTCTGTTGGATGCGGTTTCCCGGGCTAAGCCGGAAATTGGTGATTACCCCTTTACGACTATTGCGCCAAATGTAGGCGTGGTTCAAACAAAAGATGGCCGTAGTTTTGTTATGGCCGATTTACCAGGACTGATCGATGGGGCAAGCGAAGGGAAAGGACTGGGTCATCAATTTTTAAAACACATTGAACGCTGTCGAGTTATCATTCACATTGTGGATATGAGTGGTGAAGAAGGCCGTGATCCTGTAGAAGATTTTGCCAATATTAACAAAGAGCTTGAAAATTATCACTTGCGCTTATTGGAACGCCCTCAAGTCGTGGTTGCCAATAAAATGGATGGAGATATGGCTCAAGAAAATTTAAAGCGTTTTAAAGAAGCCTATCCCGATCTTGAAGTATTTGAAACTACCACTATTTTGCATGAAGGATTGGATCCAGTTTTACGAAAAGCAGCCGATTTGCTCGAAACTACGCCTGTTTTTCCTGTATTGGAAGGAAACGAAGAAGAACAAGGAGTTACTTATACCTTTGAAGAAAAGGAATCTCCCTATACCATTGAACAAGTTGAAACAGGGCGCTACAAAGTGTATGGACCACTTATTCGTAAAAATTTCAACATCGATAAACTCAATACTGATGAAGATTTCTACAATTTTGCCAACCAAATGCGTTACCTTGGCATTGACCGCAATTTACGTGAAGCGGGAGCTGAAGATGGAGACATTATTGAACTCGAAGGATATGAATTTGAGTTCGTAGAAAATTAGTCTTTCGCGGTTCTCTTCATTTTGATCAAAAAGAGGTTATAACGGATGGAGATTAGTCCGTTATAACCTCTTTTTAGTTTACTTGTCGATTGGAACTTCCAGGCCAAGATGTTTATAGGCTTTTTCCGTCGCTATACGTCCTCTAGGAGTACGGTTGATTAATCCACTTTGTAACAAATAAGGTTCATACATATCTTCAAGCGTAGTGGGATCTTCTCCAATGGAACTCGCAAGAGCTTCTACCCCCACTGGACCGCCTTTAAAGCGATAAATAATGCCTTCCAAATAGCGACGATCGACTCCATCGAGGCCTAAGCGATCGACATGCAGTCGATCAAGCGCTTGATGCGCTACGGATTGGGTAATCAGTCCATCGTTATACACTTGGGCAAAATCTCGTATACGGCGCAGCATACGATTGGCAATACGTGGAGTTCCACGTGAACGCAGGGCGACTTCTTGAACCGCTTCAGGATCCATTTCCACCCCTAAAATGTGAGAAGTGCGAGTCACAATCTTTTCAAGATCACTCTGTTTGTAAAAACTAAGAGCGGATACAATGCCAAAGCGATCGCGTAAAGGAGCCGATAAATCACCAGCTCGAGTGGTTGCCCCTACAAGAGTAAAGGGAGGTAGGGTTAAGCGAATAGAATGGGCACTCGTTCCCTCTTTACCCACTACAATATCCAAAAAGAAATCTTCCATAGCAGGATATAAGATTTCTTCCACTTGACGAGGAATGCGATGAATCTCATCCACGAAAAGAACATCCCCCGGTTCTAAGGTCGACAAAATAGCGGCTAAATCGCCACTTTTTTGAATGGATGGACCCGAAGTCGTCACCAAATTGCCATGCATTTCATTAGCAATGATCATTGCCAGTGTGGTTTTTCCAAGCCCAGGGGGCCCATACAACAATACATGATCAAGTACTTCATTACGACTACGGGCGGCTTGAATGAAAACATTGAGATTGTGCTTGAGTTCCTCTTGGCCAATGTATTCCCTCAAACTCGCAGGGCGCAAAGCTTGTTCACTCTCTTCGAGCCACTCCTCGGCATTTTTTTGCCCATCTAACAAGCGTTCTTCCATTTTCTTCACCCTTTCTTTGATTTCGCTTTTTTTTCCTGTTTTTGAAATATTTAAACACTTAAACACGATTTAAAATGTCCGTCGTTTTTGAGCTGCAAGTTTACGCAACGCACTTTGTAATACTAGACTTGGATCTTGATCGACTAAAGCATTGGGATCCAAGTTAAGGCTCTCGATTTCAGCTTGTTTAAAGCCTAGGGATAAAAGAGCTTCGCATACTTCGACATACACAGGATTGGTCTTTTTCGCTTTTTTATCCTCTTTTTCTTTTTTGGGTTCACTTAAAACGATTTTTCCCTTTAAATCCAAGATAATTTGTCCAGCTGTCTTAGCTCCAATACCAGGCAATTTTTTAAGAGTTGCTGCATCGGCATTTTCAATAGCTCGAATGATATCTTGGCAATCCATCGCCGAAAGAGCATTGAGTACGGTTTTACATCCTAAGCCTTTAACTTGAATGAGCAAGGTAAACAGTTGATATTGTTCTTCTTCTTTAAAACCATACAAGACTTGGCCATCTTCTTTGAATTGTTGGTAACAATAAAGCGATACGAACTCGTTAAGCGTATAGGTTGGCGCATTGAAGACGAATACCTCAAAACCGATTCCCATGGCACTTGCTTTTAAAACAATGGAATCTTTGCGCAGAGCTAAAACTGTTCCTTCAAGATAAGCAATCATATTGGTCCTTTCCAAGCCAAGTTTTGAATGTGGCATTTTGTGCGGTTAATTATAACAAAGTTTAAGAATCCTCTTAACTGGTTCATAAAACATCGCAACACTTCTTCTCCCTGTACTTCTATTTTGCCACCTCTAAAACGGGATCCAGCCCGAACTAGTGGCGGATCACACCAGCTTCTAAAGCTGTTTGGGGCAGCTAATTCCTGAATCTCGCTCATCTGAAAACACTTTGGCCACAAATCCACACTGTTGATGCATTCTGAATTTGTATTTTCAGCACTCCAGCCTCTTCTCGTACCGTATTAAGACATCCTTCAGAAAGAAGTAATTTGGAGACTCATGACCGAACTGGTCTGTTAGCGGCTTTAGGAATGCTTTATCTTTACATTCCCTCTTTGAGCGGATCGTCCAGTCTTTTATTCGTTTTTATCTCGTAGTATAGGTTATGCCCCCAGAAAAATCTGAGGCAAGGGAAGTACGGCTGGAAGTATTTGATTTCTTTTCTTTCTAGATGAGTCGATTTAATACCTTCTGCTTGCCCTTCTTTGTCCTTTTCTTTATCTAACCTTGGCTTTATACGCATTGCGGTGGGGCCATTTTTCCTGAATGGAGTCTGATTCTTCTGTCATCCGCTTCCTAAGCTCTCTTCCATAAACGTAATCTTTGGAAAGATGAAGCCTCTCTTTCATTCCCTTGTTGGCTCCCTCTATCTGGATAAAAACCGTTTTCTTTTCCTTCCTTGATTCCCCTTTGTAAAAACACAAAATTTAGAAAGCTAAAAAAATAAGTATTTTCATCTTTTATTAAGCAAGGGCTTTCATATTGAAAAATAGAAAATAATTTTCGTTTTTGCGTGATTTAACGAAAAAATTAACGATTTTGCTTCCTTTTTGTATCAAATTGAAGTGATCTTGAAAGTTAGTGACTTTTTTCACATTTATGAAAGGCTTTTTCTTGAAGTCACTTTATTTTTCTGTATGCCTTGAAAATAAAGTGCTATAAATGAACTTGCTGTTTTGGAATGCATGCCCTGATAGGCAAGCGGACAAGATTCCTGAACAAAATCAATAAGGAGATTAAGGATATGCCTAAGATTTATAACTTTTCAGCAGGACCTGCTTGTATGCCAGAAGCGGTCTTGAAGCAAGCAGCCGATGAAATGCTTAATGCCAATAACTCCGGCATGAGTGTGATGGAAATGTCTCATCGATCCGCCGCATTCGAATCCATCCTCAAGGAAACCAAAGACACCATTCGTCGCCTTGCTAACATTCCAGACGATTATGAAATTTTGTTCTTACAAGGTGGGGGAAATTTACAATTTTCCATGGTGCCAATGAACTTCAATAAAAACGGTGCTGACATCATCAACACTGGCCAATGGACAAAAAAGGCTATTCAAGAAACCAAAAAGCTTGGTCCTGTTCATATTGCAGGGGATAGCTCGGATCAAACCTTCAGCTACATTCCAAAAATTACCCAAGAAGATCTTGATCCCAATACGGATTATCTTTATATTTGCGAAAACAACACCATTTACGGCACCAAATACAAAGAGCTTCCACCTCATGAAGGTAAAAAGCTCATTGCCGATTTATCCAGCTGCATCTTTACCGAACCTCTTGATGTAACACAATACGACATGATCTTTGCGGGGGCGCAAAAAAACTTAGGCCCTGCAGGAGTAACCCTTGTCATTCTCAAAAAGGATCTTTTGGATTCCCAGCGCGAGGATATTCCTGCCACGATGCTTGATTACAAAACCTATGTGGATTCTGATTCCATGTACAATACGCCTCCTACGTATGGCATCTATATGGTTGGATTGGTATGCAAATGGTTAGAAGAAGAAATTGGTGGTTTAGAAAACATGGAAAAAATTAACCATGAAAAAGCCGCCTTGTTATATGACTATCTCGACAATTCTAAAATGTTCTCCAATCCTGTAGCCAAAGAAGATCGTTCCTATGTGAACATTCCTTTTGTCACGGGCAATGCGGATTTAGATAAAAAATTTATTGCTCAAGCCAAAGAAGCTGGCTTTGAAAACTTAAAAGGTCATCGCAGTGTAGGTGGAATGCGCGCTTCCATTTATAACGCGATGCCTTTAGAAGGAGTTCAAGCGCTTGTGGATTTCATGAAAAAATTCGAGGAGGAAAATGCGTAAAATGTCTAAAACTATTTCTTTAATGAACGTCATTTCCTCTAAAGGAACGGATGTTTTTGATGATACCTACGTATGCGAAGCAAACGCTGAAAATCCCGATGCGATCATTGTACGCTCTGCGGACCTACACGCTTTAGACTATCCCGAAAATCTAAAAGCCATTGCTCGTGCTGGAGCGGGAGTCAATAACATTGACTTAGCGGCCTGCACAGATAAGGGGATTGTGGTCTTCAATACGCCAGGAGCCAATGCCAATGCGGTAAAAGAACTCGTAATTGCAGGATTGCTTTTGGCTAGCCGTGATGTATTCCACGGTATGGAATGGGTAAATAGCCAAAAAGGCAGTGAAACTTTGGCCAAAGATGTCGAAAAACAAAAGAAAAAATATGCTGGTCATGAAATTGCAGGTAAAACCCTTGGAGTTGTGGGCCTTGGAGCCATTGGAAGCAAGCTGGCCAATACCGCCTTACACCTCGATATGAATGTGCTTGGATATGACCCTTACTTATCGGTTGACTCCGCTTGGAAGCTTTCTCGTTGGGTTGAACACAAAGTGGATTTAAACGATCTCTTTGCGAAAAGTGATTTCATCTCTTTGCATTTGCCTTTGCTTGATTCGACTAAGGGTATGATCAACAAAGAGTCCATTTCTCACATGAAAGATGGCGTAAAGATTTTGAACTTTGCTCGTGGTGGATTAGTGAACGATGATGATTTGATCGAAGCTTTAGATTCTGGCAAAGTCTCTCTCTACGTCACCGATTTCCCAGATGGAAAACTCGCAGGGCATCCCAAAGTTCTTGGTATGCCTCATCTTGGAGCAAGTTCTGAGGAATCAGAAGAAAATTGCGCCATTCAAGCTGCTCAAGAACTTCGTTCTTATTTAGAAGAAGGCAACATCATTAATTCTGTTAATATGCCTTACGTCAATTTAGAAATGCGTACTCCTTATCGTGTGGGTGTCATTCATACCAACACACCTAAAGTACTCTCTAAAGTGACTGATATTTTATCTGCCGATAATGCCAATATTGAAAATATGCTCAACAAGTCCAAAGGAGATATTGCTTATACTATTTTGGATATGGATGATAAACCTACCCAAGATACCTTGGATCACATTGCAGACTTGTCTCAAGTGGTTCGTGTGAACTTGTTTGAAAGGGAGACGGCGTGAAAAAAGGATTTTTAGCCGCCAATATCCTGTTGCCTAAGCTCGAAAATTTGCAAAATTGGGCTGTGGTAGCGTGCGATCAATATTCTAGTGATCCTGAATATTGGAATACTGTATATGAGCGCGTCAAAGACAATCCCAGTACCTTACATTTGATCTTGCCTGAAGCTTGGCTCAACAGTGAAAAAGAAGAACAGCACAAACAAAAAATTCGGCAGAATATGCAAGATTATCTCCATCGGAAGTTATTGCGTGAATATCCCGATTCCTATATTTATGTAGAACGCACTCTTTCCAATGGAACCATTCGCCAAGGACTCATTGGGGCTTTGGATTTAGAGGAATACGACTACCATTGTCCTAGCGATTCGTCTATTCGTGCTACGGAAGCCACCATTTTGGAACGTATTCCGCCTCGTGCGCGCATTCGTAAAGAGGCTATTCTCGAATTTCCTCATATTCTCTTGTTGCAAAATGATTTACAAGATCGTCTCTTTCATCAACTTCAAGCGATCCGTCTTGAATTACCCGTATTGTATGAATTTGACTTAATGGAAAATGGAGGCCATATCATCGGTCGCCTTTGCCAAGGGGAAACTAAAGATTTGATTGATAAATGGCTTGAAGAATACGAAGAAGATCCCACTGGCGATGGAACACAAACGGGCTTATTGTATGCGGTAGGGGATGGAAATCACTCTTTAGCTGCTGCAAAAGCCATCTGGAATCGGTTAAAGGAACAAATCGATCCCGCTCTTCATTCGATTCATCCTGCGCGATATGCCTTAGCTGAGCTTGAAAATTTACATAGTGAAGCGCAGCAATTTGAACCCATTCATCGTATTTTAAAAGATGTGGATGTAGAAGCACTTTTAGCCAGTTTTCCAAATGTAAATCCTGAAGAAGGCTATGCGATTGATTGGGTGAGTCAAGATAGTCGAGGCACGATTTACTTGGATGCGACTATTTCTCCTTTGCCTTTAGCCGTGCTTCAAAAACATTTGGATGCCTGGCTAGCCCAAAACTCTGGAACCATTGACTATATTCATGGGGAAAAGGAACTTGAAGGCTTAGCTCAAAAGCCGAATTCCATTGGTTTTTTCTTACCTGCCATTGAAAAAGAATCTTTATTTGAAACCATTACGAAGGATGGCTCTTTACCTAGAAAAACGTTTTCTATGGGCCATGCTCACGAAAAACGCTATTACTTAGAGGGAAAATCTCTGGTTCTAGAAGAGAAATAAGACGATTAAAACGAAATTTTTAGCCAAAAGAAGCTCTGACTTCTTTTGGCTTTTTTTATGAAAAGGAGTTTAAAAAGGAATTGTCAAAAAAAGAAGATGAGACTAAAAATAGATAAAAGTAAAACTTTAGAGAGGATAAAAAATGGAAAATAAAAAGATAATTGTCCAATCGGGTACTCTAGGTACAGCTTTATGGACTTTAGATTGTGAAGGAACGCTCACAATAGGAGCGGGAGAATTCGAAAGCCCTTTAATAGTTGATGGAGAGCCAAAATGGCCGTGGAATAGCTTTAAAATGCAGATTCGACGCATTGATGGAAGAGCCTCTTTTCAGGTGAGTGGAGCTTTAGAGGCCATGTTTAAAGGACTCACCAACTTAGAAGAAGCTATTTTAACAGGATGGAAGACTCGAGGAGTGATCGATTTTTCCAGAATGTTTTACAAGTGTTCATCTTTAAAGAAGGTGGATGTGACATCCTTTGATGTTTCTCAAGGATATTTCTTTTTTCAGCTCTTTAGTCAATGTCGTTCTTTGAAATCTCTTGATCTTTCCACTTGGAAAATGCGAAAAGCGGAAATAGCCAGCATGATGTTCAAGGATTGTGTGGCCCTTGAAGTGTTGAAAGAACCCGACGATTGGAGCTTTTTTAACATGGAGGAGATGGCCTATATGTTTTCTAATTGTGGGTCTTTAAAAAGGCTTGATGTGTCTTCTTGGAGTTTTTCTTCTGCATTTGATCTCGATGGTATCTTTATGGGATGTAAAAACTTAGAGTTTTTGGATGTATCGCATTGGCCTGTGGAGCAAGTAAGAACGATGGATTCTCTATTTTGTGGATGTGGTCATCTAAATCATTTGGATGTATCAAAGTGGGATACAGGCCAAGTCATCAATATGGCCAATCTTTTTCTGGGTTGCCGCGAATTGAGCCATCTTGAGGTATCCAATTGGGATGTTCATCAAGTTGAAGATATGTCTCATATGTTTGAAGAATGTCCATTTGAAACTCTTGATCTTTCTCGATGGAATCCCTGTAAGGTTCAATACATCACCTCGATGTTTGGACATTGTCGAAACCTCAAATCTTTAAATTTGGCCAATTGGAATACAACTTGTTTAAAATCGATGACCCGCTTTTGCCAATGTTGTGAGTGCCTCGAAGAGATTGATGTCTCCAATTGGAATACGTCTCATGTCTCCACAATGGTGGAAACCTTTTGGCGTTGCCGGCAATTGAAAGAGTTAGATTTATCAAGTTGGAATACCGAACGAGTGGAGCATATGGATGGTCTTTGTGGAGAGTGTTTTCGTTTGGAAACCATCAATTTAGCCAATTGGAATTTAGCAAGTTTAGAAGAAGCGACTTTGAATAACACAGGACGGGACTTCTTCTTGGATTGCTTCCACTTATCCACTATTTTCTATCCTTTAGGAAAAAAAGAGATGGTGCTAGAATTGGTAGAAGAATCTTTTTCTCTTTTAACGTCATCTACACTGGAAGATCCGGCTCTTTTAGAAGAAGAAACATTGGAGTTTCAAAATTCAAAAGAAGAAAGACAATGGATTACCTTTATCCCCTATAGCCCACCCCATTCCCTCATTTAACGAAAAAAACTCAAAGGACCATTCTATAAGTCTAGATGGAACTTTGAGTTTTTTTCTAGGGATGAAGTGGCGTGGTATCGAGATCAATTTGCAATTCGACAGGACAATGATCGCTACCATACACATCCGTTAAAATGCGTACATCTTGAATCTTATCAAGTAAAGAAGGCGAGGCCAACCAATAATCGATGCGCCAGCCACGATTGCGTTCTCGTCCTCGTGTGTAGTAAGACCACCAAGAATAGGTGCGTTCTTGGGGATATAAGAAGCGAAAGGTATCGACAAAATGCCTTAAGAGGCCTTGTTCTAAAGAATCCCTTTCCAATTTGGAATAGCCAGCTTGATTTACCCCATCGCCTTCATCCCAAATATCTAAAGATCCTCTTGCCACATTTAAATCACCACAAATCAATACTGGCTCTTTTAAGGATAAAACGTGCTTTAAAAAAGCTTGGTCCCATTCTAAGCGAAAATCAATACGCTTGAGGTTTTGTTGACTGTTAGGAGTATAGACATTCACAAGAGTAAAATTTTCAAAAACACAAGTAATGATACGTCCTTCGTGATCGAGTTTTTCTTGACCTAAGCCAAAAATTACCTCTTGAGCTTGGTAGCGAGAGGCAATCAGCGTGCCCGAATAGCCTTTACGATCAGCGGCATTGACGTATAAATAAGGATACAGCTCTTCTGGAAGATCAATTTGATCTGCCGTTGCTTTAATTTCTTGAAGGCAAACAATATCAGCATCGAAAAGATCCAAAAGAGTTTCTAGACCCTTTTTTTTCATTGCCCGATAGCCATTTACATTCCAAGTTATCAATTTCATAAAATGCGGATTGGACACCTGTGACTCATACCAGGAAAATCCGCTCCCTCCTTTCGGGGATGTATCCCATTAACATGTTCAATTAAGGCTAAATTCCTTCACGAGGTACTCGTATGATATATAAGTCTTCAAAGAGAAATAATGCTCTTTTTCTCTTTATGAGGAAGATCTAGTTTTCAAATACCACTTTATCCCAAAGCCGAAATCCTTTTACCTCAAAGGCAGTTTGATTCCTTTTTCTCTTTCCACTTTTCGAAATAGTAAATTTATGAATCTATCGGTCTTCTTCTTGTAGTCGATCTATGAGTGGGTTTTGTTTCTAAATTTCCAGACATAGGCATCGTTATGATGTTCTTTGGCCAAGGCGGATTCTTTATTCTTCGTTAAATATCCATAAGTGTTATGTACTTCTTTATCGGGATGCAGTTCCTTCTCTTCCATAAAGGCACTATAGCGATAGAATCCTTTGATTCAATCTCTAGCCCCTGCTCTATATCGTACGTGAAACGACTGTCTACCGAGTTCCATCATAAAAAGTAACAAATCCTAACTCTTGGTTATTACTTCTCTTTCGAAAAGTGAAAACTCTGGTGAATGCCTTGAGTCATGAGTTGTTGACAGTTGTCACTTTTTTCTTTTTAAGATTTTTTAGGATTGAATGACATCTTCTTTTGGTTTATCAGACTGGATAATAGTTGGATGTTGCCGAGAATCGAGCAACTCAAAATTCGCTTCTTTACATAAATAAATGGGTCGATGCTTGACTTCTAAATAGGTCTTTGCAATGTATTGACCCAAAATTCCAATGGAGAGAAGCTGAATGCCACCCATAAACATGATGACACAAATTAAAGAGGGCCAACCAGAAACGGGATCCCCAAAACAAAGGGTACGTACCACGATAAAGACAATCATCACAAAAGCAGCCAAGGAAAAAATAATGCCAAGTATAGAGGCCAATTGTAAAGGAGCTGTCGAAAAGGAGACAATGCCACTTAAGGCATATTTAAAAAGTTTCCAAAAAGACCACTTAGTTTCTCCCGCGGCTCGTTCTACATTTTCATATTCTAACCATTTCGTATCGTAGCCAATCCATCCAAAGATTCCCTTGGAAAAGCGGTTATATTCTGGCATCTCCAAAATGGCTTCCACAAAGGGACGAGTCATCATTCGATAATCGCGTGCACCATCTACCATATCCACATCGGACATCTTATTCATCAAGCGATAAAACTGATGAGCAAAAAAAGAGCGAATGGGTGGTTCTCCCTTGCGAGTCACTCTGCGAGTCGCACAACTGTCATAGCCTTCCACTTCAATGGCTTCGACCATCTCTTTAAGTAATTCGGGAGGATCTTGTAAATCTGCATCCATAATGACGCAAAGATCACCACTAGCGTTTTTAAGCCCTGCGTAAATTGCTCCTTCCTTCCCAAAGTTACGGGCAAAGGAAATGTATTTGAAGCGCGAATCCTGTTGGGCCACCTTACGAAAAAACTCAAGAGTTTCATCCTTAGAGCCATCGTCGATCAATAAAAACTCAAAGTCATGATCGGGAAGAGTTGAAGCCGCTTGAGTTAAGGCGGGGTATAAAAGGGGAATCATTTCTTGTTCATTATAACAAGGAACGATAATACTAATTTTAGACATGAGTAAATCACCTTATCCAAAGAAGTATAGCAGTCTGCTCTTTTGTCAAACACGTTTAGTCTGAAAAATTTTGGGGATTTTCTGAGAGAAGAAATCTAAAAAGGAGAAAAGAGCCTCTCTCATAAAGCCACTATTCGAAAATTTGCGATAATAGAAGGCATGACTAATCAACTCAATTCCTTTGCCAAAAAAGTACTTCAAGCCATTCCCTATGATCCCATTCATTTTGAAGAAGTCCTTACTCCAAGTGAACTTTCACCTATTTCCCAAGCGCCGATGATGAAAGCCTTTGTAAAGCGTTTATATCAAGCCCTCGAGAAGGAAGAAAAAGTGTTAGTTGCTGGAGATTACGATTGCGATGGGATGATGGCCACCGCTATTTTTGTTCAAGGCTTGCAAGCTTTCGGCCTTTCTACTGGTTTTTATATTCCCAATCGCTTAAAAGAGGGATATGGTCTTTCCGCTCAAACAGTACAAATGGCTGCGGACAAAGGCTATTCTCTCATTGTCACCTGTGATAATGGAGTTCGAGCTGAGCAAGCGCTCTTAAAAGCCAAAGAGCTAGGGATCGATGTCATTGTAACCGACCATCACCTTATGCCCGAACACGTAGAAGCCCAAATCATCGTTCATCCGAGTACTTTAGAAGAATCATTTTATTCTCTTTGTGGAGCGGGCATCGCTTTAGAATGCATGCGTGCTCTAGAACAAGATATGGATCGATTTTATATCTGGGCTGCGATAGCTTCGATCGCCGATTGCATGGAAGTATTCGGCCAAACCCGTGCCATCATTCAAAAAGGTTTAGCTCTTTTCAATCTTCAAGGAGAACCTCATCTTGATCCTTTTGTACGAGCTAAACCCATTTCCGAACGCGATGCGGCCTTTCAAATCGCCCCTAAGATCAATGCCGTAGGGCGCTTAGCCGATCGAGCCCGCGCCAATACATTTGTTCAATATTTAGCCTCTAGCGATCCTCAACTTATTTCGAATTATGCCAATCAAGTGTGTGAACTCAACCAAGTACGTCAACAGCTCACCGAACAAGTTTATGGCAAAGCTCAACTATTCATCAAACCTCTTCAACCCGTTTTGATGGCCTATGATCCCGCCTTTCATGAAGGAATCATTGGTTTAGCCGCCGGTCATCTGACTACCCAAAATGCCAAACCAGCTATTGTTTGTACCTTAAGTGAACAAGGCTATAAGTGCAGTATGCGGGCGCCTCAAGGGTTTCACTGCCTTGAATTTTTATCGGATTTTTCGGGATACTCGGCTCTTGGAGGCCATGCTCAAGCAGCCGGCTTTAGTGTTCCTCAGGAAAATTGGGGTGCTTTTGAAGCCTACATTCAAGAACAAGGCCATTCTTATACTTGGGAGCCTCAATTGAGTATTCCTTTGGACATTGAAATCGAGGATTTAACAGTAGAAAATATTCATGCGCTCGATTCGCTTCGTCCATTTGGTACTGGCTTTGAATTGCCTCTTTTTCGCTTACAAGATGTAGACATCATCAATGTTTACGATTTAAGTCAAGGCGCTCATCGGAAATTCTTTTTAAAGGGCGGAATTCAAGCTTTGCATTTTAATCAGAGCAGTATTCAAGCCGCTATCGATCCCAAAACGATCAAAGCCTTTATCGGTCGTCCCTCTATCAATGTATTTCGAGGAAAAGAAAAGGTTGACTTTTTAATCGAAGAAATTCAATACGTTTAAGCCTTTTATCTTTCTCTAAACCAAAGGATGTTCGATAAAAAAGTTCCATGTAGACAAAGGATCGAACAGAATAAAATTTTTTAGTAGAAATCGATTTCTTATAAGATAGAAATTTCATAATTTTATCGAAAAACACAAAAATATATAGCGATTCCACCTCAAACCAAGGAAAATTGTAATAGAGATTACCCCAAATCGATCTAAGGGAAGGTATAGTGTTCCTTAACCATAGTAAAAAATTAAAAAGGGGATGCGCCAAGTATTTTAAGCGCTTCCCGCATTTCTCCAAGCGCACACATCTTCCCAATTCAAAACACTTTATTCGATAAAGTGCTTAAGAAGGAGACCTTACGATGGACTTAACCACCCAAATTGCCTCAATTGAAAATTTCCCAAAACCAGGGATTACGTTTCGAGATATTACTCCCATTTTGGCCAATCCTGAAGCGTTTCATGAGGTAATTTCACAACTCACCCAAATTGCTAAAGATTTCGGCGCAACAGCGATTGTAGCGCCTGAAGCTCGTGGATTTATTTTTGCGATTCCCGTAGCCTTTGATGCTAAATTGCCCTTCATCCCTGTCCGAAAGCCTGGGAAATTGCCAAGAGCTGTTATTGAAGAAAGTTACGCTCTTGAATATGGAACCGATCGTCTTCAAATGCATGTAGATGATTTACCAAAAGGGTCTAAAGTCTTAATCGTGGATGATTTATTAGCTACAGGTGGAACTGTAGAAGCTATCTCCCGTCTCATTAAACGGGCTGGTAGCGAAGTGGTGGGCTATGCTTTCGTTGTGGAACTCGACGATTTAAATGGTAGAGCCAAACTCCAAGATGCCCCAATTCAAAGCCTCGTTCACTACAAAGGAGAATAAAAATAGGTGTGCCGACTTGCCAAGAACTGCGGGTCGGCACGCTTATTTTATATACTGAGCCCATCTATTTTCCGTGTCGTTTTCGTGACTAGAAAGGGTGAAACACCACATGCCAGATAAGAAAAGCGTCACTATTGAGGAATGTTTTGAAAACATTCGCACGTATATTAAAAAACCGGAAAACATCGAATTACTTGAAAGAGCATGGGCGTTCGCCCAAAAAGCACATGCTGGACAATTTCGTAAATCAGGAGAACCCTATACCATTCATGTCATTCAAGTCGCCAACATTTTAGCTAGTTTACATTGTTCTCCAAGCGTCATTGCTGCTGGCCTTTTGCATGACACCTTAGAGGATTGTGAATGGGTAACGCACGAAATGTTGGAGAAGGAATTTTCTCCTAAGATTGCTGAACTTGTGGAAAGTGTGACCAAAATCAATAACATGAAACACGAGTTCAAAAATGAAGAAGAATACCAAGCGCGCAATCACCGAAAAATTTTTATGGCGATGGTCGCTGACATTCGAGTGGTTCTGATCAAATTGGCCGATCGTTTGCACAATATGCGCACTCTTCAATATCAAAAACCGGAGAAACAAAAGAAGATTGCTCAAGAAACCCTCACCGTTTACGCCCCTTTGGCTCATCGTCTTGGAATTTCACATATCAAAACGGAACTCGAAGATCTTTCCTTTAAATATCTCGAACCTGAAGAATATCAAAAAATAAAAGGTTTGGTGGCGGAGCGCGAAGAATCCCGCAAAGCGCAAATTCAAGAGATGATGACCGACATCGAAACCATCTTGAAGTATCAGTCCATTCCTTACCGCATCTTTGGGCGCTCCAAGCACTTTTACTCTATCTATAAAAAGATGAAAACAAAAAACAAGCGCTTTGAAGAGATCTTGGATTTGCAGGCTATTCGCATCATTACCGATACCCCCATGCATTGTTATGAAATTTTGGGCTATATTCATGCGACCTATCGTCCCATGCCTGGTCGCTTTAAAGACTACATCGCAATGCCTAAAAATAATCACTATCAATCGCTTCATACTACTGTGGTGGATCCAAGCAGTGGACACATTTTCGAAATTCAAATTCGGACAGAAAAAATGGATGAAGTGGCTGAAAAGGGAGTCGCTGCACACTGGTTTTACAAAGAAAATGGACCAAACCCTGACGATCATCAACCTGTGCAACTGGAAGATAAACTTTCTTGGTTTCGCGATTTTGCGATCATCACCGATGAGGACAACGAAGATCCATTGGAATACACTCTAGCTATTCAAAAGGATATTTTTGAAGCCAATGTTTGTTGCTTCACTCCTCGAGGCGACATGATTGACTTGCCTGCGGGATCTACCCCCATTGACTTTGCCTATCGCATTCATACCGAAGTAGGGCACATGGCGGTGGGAGCTCTGGTCAACAATGTGATGGTGCCTCTTAACACCATTTTAAAGACCGGAGATATCGTTCAAATTAAAACGAGTAAGCTCTCCAATGGACCTTCTCGCGATTGGTTAAACGTCGTGCAAAGTCCTCATGCTCGAAGCAAGATTCGCCAATTTTTTCAGAAAAAGGATCAAGCAGAACGCAAAGAGGCTCTTCGTCTAGGCCAAAGTATCTTGGAAAGTGAATTCAAAAATAACGGCTTAGAGCCAAATGTTTTAAAACGAGAACCCAAAAAGCTTGAAATGGCTCTCACTGGACTCCCTTATCGCAATCTTGAGGAGCTGCTTGTAGCTCTTGGAACTAAACAACTTTCACCAACTACCATTGTTGCCCGAATTCAGATCAGTGAAGCTTTCTCTGATCATTCGAGCAATGAAGAAATTATTAAACGCTTTACTCCGGCTGAACCGAAGCGAAAAGTTGCCGATTGTGGCATCAGTGTGGCAGGCATCGACTCCATTCAAGTGGCCTTAGCCCCTTGTTGTACCCCAATTCCTGGAGATGATGTCATTGGCTACATCACCAAAGGCAAGGGCATCAAAGTACATCGCATTGAGTGTCCAAACGTTCAAAACAAGAAAGAGCGTTTAATTAATGTAGAATGGGCGGATGATTTAGAACCTCGTCCCTATGCGGTGAATTTAACTATTGAATCAAGCGATCGTGATGGTATTGTGGCTGATTTTTTAGGCGTCTTTAAACAAACCAATGTGCCCTTGACATCTATTTCTTCGAGTTGTGTGGAACGGTATGTTTCAGCTTTAACCAATGTAACCATTGAAGTCAAAAACCATGATGAATTAGAACGCGTTCTTTCTAACTTACGAAAAATCTCAGAAGTAAACGATGTGAAACGTCGCATTTTATAAATATTCATGAATGCAAACTTCTTTTAGCAAATAAGTCCTATCTCTTCAAAAATTTTTGTGTCGCTTGAAGGCTTTAACCTTAAGCGGCTTTTTCTTGTTCAAGCATCCTTTGGAAAGAAAAGAGTTTAGGTAAAATTTCTTTAACAAGATTTATTCATTTAAGCTTTTAATGAAAGGACAGATCATGAAAAATCCAAAAGGAATTTGGCTTCCTGTGCTTTGTAGTGCGACTTTATTCGCCGGTTGCTCTTCGAGTAAAGGCGTATCCTCAACTTGCAGTGCAACCTTTGAGGGAGTAAAAACTCAAATTGTTTTACAAGCCGAAAAAGAAGATGGCACGGTGGATTCCTTGCGCTATGTCGAAACGGTTCCCTTGAGTGATTTGTTGGACTATGGGGAAACAGAGAATGATTTACAAGAAGAAATTCAAGATGAAATTGAAGAATACCAAGAAAATTATGGAGTAAATAAGTCCGCTATTTCTTATAAATTGGGCGATCAAGACGTGACCTTTACCATTCAACTGAGTGTTCAAGAATTTATTGGTAGCAATGAGCCCGTCTATTTCGACTATTTAATCGACGGGTTGGAAGGGCAAGGATATTATTGCGACTAATCATATAAAGCATTGTTCTATTTCTCATTGTGAGAATAAAAAGATAGAAATTGAATGGATAGAGAAGAAATAAGACATCCTAAAAAAGAAAGGAGAAATAAGGTTAATATCTACCAGTATTAACCCTAAAATTTATGAAGAAACCGATTTCGATCATTTTGTTAAGTGGTCTTTTGTTAGTGGGATGTAGCAATACCTCTTCCCCAAATTCTTCAAATACTCAAGATTCTAAAACTACCCAAACTACAAAAAATAGGGACTCGAGCACTCAGAAATCTTCCAAGACGAGTATTTCAAAAGCCACTCTTCCTGTTCACACACTTTGTACCTCCCAAGAAGATGGGGTGACTCTAAAGATTGAACTTGAAGCTCCAGCTAAAGACCAAGTAATTACAAACGCCATCGTAAGTCTTCATATTAATTACCTTGTGGTCGGACAACTAGCTGGTTTAGAAAACCTTGATGCAAAGGCTATCAAAGCTATTTTGCCCAGCATAGAAGATTTGGCTAAAAACATCTTTGGATCGTATTTAGGCGTAGATCCAAGCTCTTTTGCCATGAGTACAGATGACACAGGAGTTTTCTTAAGCCTTTCGACCACCAGTACGCAAGAGCTCAAGAAAATCTTGGATTTAGATGATGATGAATCCTTTGTTTTCCAAGATATAGTCAATGAACTTGAAAAAGAAGAAAGCATGGCTTGTTCCTAATTTTTAGAGGTCAATATCTAAAAAAAGATGTTGGCCTTTTTTTATCCAAAATTTGGCTTAAGTGAAAAAGATAAGTTTAAGTTTCAGAAGACTCAGAAAAAAGTTCTAAAAAACTTCATTTTTTGGTCTTTTAGCGCTTTATTCGTTTTTTGTATAAAATGAATTTATAGTCGTTTTAAGTTTCCTTAAACTTGAAACCGCTTTACAGAAAAAAGTTAAAAGACTCTTGGCCTCTTGTTTTTTAAAAGCGATCTGTAAAGAGAAAATAGAGAACCCTTTTCCTTCCAGTATGTTGAGGAAGTAGAAATTGTTCTTTGTTTTCTATCTTCTAGAAGGGAAAGAATTCTATGAAAAAATCCACCTCTCTTTTTGCGACTACTCTTTGTGCTTTTGTCATGTTTGGATGTTCCACTTCCACTCCATCTACTACACTTCCTGATCCCGTTACGGAGACCTGCACGAGCAGTGAAACGGGAATGTCTATCTCCTATAAATTCACAGCCCCTGCTCAAAACCAAGATATTACACAAATGGGGATTTCGATTGTTTTAACCTTAGCGGATCTCGGCTTAGCTCAAGAAGATTTAGACCAAGTCACGGAAGAAGATCTTCAAGCTTTTACAGACTCTCTTAAAGAGATGTATACTCAACTATTAAATACGATGTATGGAATCGATCCAGACGATATTACAGTGACCACTACAAATACGACAATGACTCTGAATGTATTCATTTCTGATTTAAGCGCCTTTGAAGCGAAGGTGAGTGATGAAGAAAAAGAAGCCTTGTCTCATTTCTTTGGAGGTACCTACGTCTTTAAAGATGTGATAACTTCCATTGAAGAACAAGGATTCACTTGCGAATAGATCCATTGGTTTTTAAAGGATGAAAGGTTTGATTCGGGTGAAAAAATTAACTTTTTTGTTGGCGAGTATTCTTTGTTCTTGGCTGGCTTTTGGCTGTTCTTCTCCTAGTACGAATGCTTCTTCTACATCTTCAGCTAGCTCCAAAAATTCTTCTGTAGCTACCACCTGTTCACTTTCCAGCAATGGCTTATCTCTTACTTTTGAATTGACAGCTCCAGCTAGAGATCAAGATGTCAAAGAAATGATCATTAAGATGATTGTTCCATTCGAAGTTGGTCGTGAATTGGTCGGCGTGGATAGCAGTCAAGCAAGTGATGAAGAGATGAAAAAGGCTTTAGAAGAAATGGAAGGCACCTATAAAAGTCTCTTTTCTTCTCGCTTTGGCATTCCTGAAGAAGACATGGATCTTAGTGTACTTGATGATGCAGCCGTTTTTACTGCCGTTGTTGATGATGTAAAAGACTTTAAAGAAAAGGCCAATCTTCAAACAGAGGAGTTGGATTCCATAACATTTAACAATCTCGTTAAAACACTTAAGAACAATGACTTTGTGTGCGAATAATATTTTTCCTAGGGCTCATTTTGAAAGCTAGGTTCAGTAAGGCCTAGCTTTTTTGTATTTGCTCTTTTCTACTCTTTTCTAGAAAAGAAGCCTTTAGACAACATGAAGGCAGACAAGTTTTTTAAGAATGAGGAAAATAAGAGACAGAAAAAGAAAGAAGCAGAATTATGAACAAAAAAAACGATATCTTAAAGCGAGAACTTGAAAAGCGAGAAGGAAGAGGATATCCCGCTTACAAAGATCTCAAGGGACAATGGGACTTTCAAGACTATATTTTGTCGATCGATCATGTTCAATCTGATCCCTATGCCTCTCCTTCTTCCCTTCACCTTTTTATTGAACACTCCAGCTTACCCAAGCATTTATACCAAAACAAAGCCAACCGTTTAATGAGCCAAGATATTTTATTGCGACTATTCAACGAAGAACTCGAATCTTTGAAAAAAAAGGGACAAGGCCGTGACATTTTTTGTGCGAGTACCACTCCTGAAATTTTAGAACGCTCCACTTGTTCCATTGATTCCAAAACAGGAGCAATTACCTTGCACTTGAAAGTGCAATTTCCTGGAAAAGGTCGACGCATTTGGGTAACACCCTTGCTCAAAACGCTTTTTGAGCAACTTCCCAAACTTGTCTCAAAAACGCTGCTCTTTAATACAATGCCTTTGGATTTTCAAAAAACTTTTCAAGAAGGATACGAACTCTCGTGTAATCAACAGGCCTTACGCACACAGATGAATGAACAAGGGTTAGTAGGGTTTGTCGCTAATGGGGCTATTTTACCAAGACAAAGTGGAGTCAGTTCTTTACCGATGGAAGATGCGATTGCTTTTGTTTCCCCTAAAGAAAATGAAGTCACCTTAAAGCTTCCTTATCCGATAAATGGTCAAGACACAATAGTGGGATTAGGTATTCCTCATGGCGTTACCTTAATTGTGGGAGGCGGCTACCATGGAAAATCGACATTATTAAATGCCTTAGAGATGGGAGTCTATGATCATCGAGCTGGAGATGGACGCGAATATGTTTTAACTCAAAGCGATGCAGTCAAAATTCGCAGTGAAGATGGACGGGCTATTCATCATGAGGATATTTCCGATTTCATTCAAAATTTACCCAATAAAAAATCCACAGTGGATTTTGTGAGTGAAGATGCTTCAGGTTCAACAAGTCAAGCCGCGAATGTAGTAGAAGCTCTAGAAGCAAATAGCTCCGTTCTTTTAATCGATGAAGATACCTCAGCCACAAATTTTATGATTCGTGACCCACTTATGAGGGCAGTGGTATCAAACGAAGAGGAACCAATTATTCCCTATATTGCTCGTATTCAAGAATTAGCTCAACAAGGTATTTCTACTATTTTAGTAGCAGGAAGTAGCGGAGCCTATTTTGAAAAAGCCGATTTGATTTTGCAGATGAAAGAGTATACCCCCCATAACATCACAAACATAGCTAAAGAAAAGGTAGCTCAATTCCAAAAGATATCTGAGAAAGATTTTCAAGAAAAAACTCCTATTGCTCCACTTCGACCTCTTTTTCAATCTAAGCGGGTGGTTTTACCTAACGACAAGCTCTTAGAAGCTCGAGTTAAAGTCAAAGCGACGCATCACAATGCTATGAGTGTAGCCAAGGAAAATGTCTCTCTTTGGGCTCTTGAACAACTCATTGACTTTCAACAAACACTCACTCTAGGAAAAATGATCGTCTATGCCCAAAGGTATTTAGTGGATGGACAAAAAAGCTTGAGCGATATTGCGGATGAGCTTCTTACTTTACAGAACCAAAAAGGCCTTTCTTGGTTTGGGCAAGGAGATTTAGCAAGTGTCCGTAAATATGAATTGATGGGAGCTTTTAATCGAATGCGGTCCCAAAATTTCCAATTAACGTCTTAGTCTACTTTCAGGGCTTGTTTTTGAGGAAAATTTTAAGGTTCTGTTCTTTTTGGAATACTTCAAAGAAAGAAATTCATCGGGGAGCATGGCGGAAGTATGGATGCTGATGATGCGGAATATTAAAGAGCAAAAAGACATGAGGCTGATTACTGTGGCTTTTTCTTAACTAATATAATGAATAGTAGGCTTGTTAACTATTTATATTTTGTTACCTAACGGCTAGTATCTCTTTTCATTGGCTATTCCCTTTACTTATCATTGAGTTTCTCTCTAGTCTTCAAGTATTTGATAAGCAATAAATAATGATTTTTTATAGGTTAGATTGATTTTCGATAGCGATTCCTTTCCTCTTTCGCTTTCTCATGAATGATTAATAGAACTTTTATAAGGGAATCTATGTTTACAAACTCACCTTTTTTGGCTGTCTTTGTTACACTTATAAATTCATTATTTATATCGAATCCATAACATCCTTCAATTTCTTCTGGTTTTGACTCTCCTTGGATTTCTACGATAGGTTTTACATCATATCTTCTTTTACTTTTTACGATAAAATAGGAGATTGTTTTATTTGTGGTTCTAGTTTCTCTGACTATTTCCTCTAAATATGACAGGTAGACAGGAAACTCATAATAGGTTCCTCTTTCACTATCATCATTTTTATAGTCTGTAATTTTTAATATATAATACCTTGCTCCAAAAAAAGAGAAGATTAGGTATATTCTGGAAGGGTGGTAGTTGTTGGATCTAAAGAAATCGAACCAATAAAAAAGAGGTGATGACCATCATGAAACAACTAGCCATTACCTCATCTAAATCAAAGTGGATGTGATTCACTTTCAAGCTTAATTGCCGTGATCATAAAGTTTGAAATGCAAATCAAATCCTAAAAGATACAAGATGTTGTCCACTTTATAAGCAATTAAGCGGTCTTCACCTTTGTTAAAGCGAAATACCAAAACTGATTCAACTTGCTTAGCTACTTCGCTTGGCACCTTGTCCAAAATTCCTGGCTTCATAGCTTGAACAGGCAATTCTTCAAATCCACCCTTATCAGTATCGTATTTTGTTAAATGGGTTAAATCTTCCCAAGGAGTTTTACTTAACACTTCAAGCAAATCAAAAAGAGCCAACAATAAAGTAGATTCATTGCCTTTCTCCTTTTTAGCCGCTTTCAAACTGTAATGGTTATTTGAAGTCATCCAAGCTAAAGAAAGAAGCAATCCCTTTTGGTTTGATCTCTCATTCATAAATCTCTCCGGCTCCTTTCAAAGATAGAGTTTTACCTTTACTCTTTATCCAAAATAGAAGCTTTTTGAAAAAAAAGCATTCAAGATGCCTTGACCTCTTGTGAAGTAAGGTGATTAATCCCATAATTCTTCAAAGGTCGAATTACTTTGGTCTTCTTCAGATTCCACTTCTCCTGTAAAAAACTCGTAGTAATCTTCTTCCTCGTCTTCGGGAGTTTCTTGATCAAGAAACTCCAAGTTTGGGGAAGTATCGAGTTCTTTTTGCGTCTTTTTTTCTTGTAAATTTTTTTGAATTTCAAGAGCACAATAGCGAATACGGGAGGGAATTTCTTGACCAACTTTCTTTAAAGACCAATCGTCATAGCTCACCACAGTAAATTCACTAAAGAAATGGGCAGCCATAGCTGCAGCACGTCTAGCATGAGTCGAACCAGTCATGATTAAAATGGGCACATCACCAATGAGTGCTTTGGTTTTTTCCAAATTTTCCCAAGTCGTGCGTGCACTGGTTTCGCAAATCACTGGAATTTCTTCGTTTTGATCGTGAACGAGTTCACGCATTACTTCGGATTCCACATAGTTATTTTTTACGGCGCCTCCTGAGATAATGAGGGCTTGATACGAACCTTTTTCATATTCGTCTACCGCTAAATCGCAACGATAAAGCTGAGAACGAGTGGGAGTCCCATCATCATGGGCTTTACACCCTAAAAGTAGACCAAATGGATACGTTTTGCGTTTAGGTTCTGGAACTTTAGGCAAAAAATGTTGATGAATAGCATAGATACTAGCTCCAACAGCACTTAGGCCAAGTAGAGCGGTGATGAATTGAGTTGTCTTTTTTAACATACGATTACTTCCCATCCTTTAGCTGGAGATATAAGAGTATAGAGACGAAACGCCTTTTGTTCTAGCGTTTGAAGCCAAGGAGGCAATTGACGAAAACGAGTATAAATCGGCGTTTGGTCTAAGGTTTTGAGATAAGCTCGGCCTCTAGAATTGAGTCCAAGCAACTGAACTTCAAAAAAGCTTAGGTGATCTTTCATTTCTTTTTTAGAAATTTGAAGCAAAATCATCATACACGTTCTTTGTATGCGGGCCTTGGTATAAGTCTTTGAAATGCTTGCTTCTAAAAAACCTTTCCACGTTTCATTTTGAAGAGCTGCACGGATCAAACGATGTTCAATGCCTTCTTCCACTAAGAAAAGAGAGGAAAGCCATGTTGGATCACTTTGAATCAGCACATAACGAAGCAAGAGGTAATAGTTTTCTAAGCGTTGGTGAGCTTGAAAGGATTCGTCTTCTTTTTGTTTGATACCCGTAAAAAAATCTTGACGAATGGCTGTAGCGGATTTTAAGGACTGGTTGCGTAAGATAGGATGACAGGTTAGGCCATACTTCTTAGCATAGCGAATGTACTGTAAGGCTAAAATGTCATTGGGCTTTTGGGCAAGTCCCGCCAAACTAGCGTTTTGTGCTTGAGAGCGGCTCACCTCAGGCTTTAAAGTGGCAACTTTAGCACTGTCTTCTTCTAATCCGCTTAAATCCGCTCTTTCACTGCCAAAACAAAGTGTAGTAACACCTGCCGTTTTTAAGGCCTCAATGGCATAGCGCGCAAAGTAATCTGCTCCCTGCATCGCATACACACAGGGCAAAGCGATCACTACATCCGCCCCCGCTTCTAAGGCGAGTTGCGTTTTCACTTGTGGGGTTTGAAGACTAGGCAGGCCTCGACTTGTAAACCAGGTTGACAGCACCACCACTAATATATCGGGATGAAGCTCTTGACGGATAGTCTCAAGAAGGTAGCGATGTCCGTCATGCATCGGATTGAATTCTGCAATCACTCCAACAACTTGCATAGGCTTAGTCTACCTTAAAAACTGTACTTTTTTCGTTATCACTCTTTTCTGGAAAGAAGTAGCTTTTTGGTCTAGGATAAAAGTCCATCTTTTTAAATGAAAACAGTGCATAAAATTTTATCGTGATCGATAAAAGTCGAAAATATAAAGAGGGACTCACCCCAAATAAACTTTTCCCTTTTGAAAAAAGAGCAATCAAAAAGAATTATCTTCTTTTTAACTGCTCTCTTCTCATCCAAAAAATTCCCTTAAACTCAAAAAGGATCGAAGAAAGAAAACCTATAAAAACATATACGATAAAAGGAGATTTTTATGAAAACACTTTGGAGTAAAGCAGCACTATTAAGCTTAAGTGCCGCCTTGTTATTAGCAGGGTGCTCAAGCAGTAAGAGTACAACAAGTAGCTCTTCAAACAGTGAAAGCACAAGTACAGTGGCTAAACAAGACCATTCCATTCCAGGTGGTCAACAATACGAAGCCGTCATTACGATTGAAGGATACGATACTCCTATCGTCTTTGATATGGATGAAGGCATTGCTCCGGAAACCGTGGATAATTTCGTCTCTTTAGCCCAAAGCGGCTTTTATGATGGCTTAACGCTTCATCGCATCATGGAAGGCTTTATGATTCAAGGAGGCGATCCACGTGGCAATGGAACAGGAGGTAGTTCCCATCAAATCACAGGTGAATTCTCATCCAATGGTTTTGAAAATTCCCTTAAACATGTCCGCGGCACGGTTTCCATGGCTCGTTCTACTGACCCCGATTCCGCTTCTAGCCAATTTTTTATTGTACAAGAAGATAGTAACAACTTAGATGGACAATATGCTGCGTTTGGTACTGTGGTATCGGGTATGGAAACGGTAGATGCGATTGCAGCGGCGGCCAAACCAACCGATGACAATGGGACTATTAAAAAGGAAGATCAACCAGTAATCACTTCTATTGTGGTCACCAAAAAGGATTCGACAAGTGCTTCCACTTCTTCTACGAGTAGTCAAGAAAGCAGTGAAACGAAATAAGCTTTTAAA
>CAZTNF010000011.1:0-24982 GCA_964615295.1 uncultured Erysipelotrichaceae bacterium
TTAGTTTCTAATCCACCACAGCTAGCTTTTCACTACCTAACGAGTCGCACGAACGCCATGCTAATACCGTTCGTCGACTTTGCCTTATTCGCTTAAAAAACGAAGCCGATACAGAAGATATCTTTCAAACGGTATTTTTACGCTATATGATGAGTTCAATTTGTTTTGAAAGCGAAGAGCATGAAAAAGCATGGTTTATTCGAGTGACTTTAAATGCCACAAAAGATTTGTTAAAAAGTTTTTTTCATAGTCAAACGATTTCTTTGGATGCGATTGGAGAGATTCCTGCCGACATCCCGCGGGATTACAAGGAACTTTGGGAAGCCGTATTTTCCTTGCCTCAAAAGAACCGAGATGTTGTATATTTGTATTATTTTGAAAATTTAAGTGCCCCCCAGATTGGAAAAATTTTAGGAAAAAATGTGAATACGATTTATACTCTGCTTTCACGGTCGAAAAAAATGCTCAAGGACAAATTACAAGGGGAATATGATTATGCATAAAGCCTTCCAAGAACTATTTGAAACCGTTCAAGCGGATGAGGAACTTAAAAATCGAACTAAGGCTTTTCTAAATCAAAAAAGACAAGAAACCAATTCAAATAAAATCAGAAAATCATTCGAATTTCCCTCTCCTAGTTTTCTTAAAGTAGGATTGGTTTCATTGTGTATGATTCTTACTTTAGGGGGAATGTATTGGCTTTTCCTTCTTCCTACCGCTCAGATTCATCTTGAAATGGATTCCCCCATTGAGCTCGGCCTCAATCGCTTCAATAGAGTTGTATATATTCGCAATTGGAATCCAGAAGAGACTGGGTCTCTTTTAGACAATTTGCCCTATCGGCCCTATTCACAAGTTTTAGAACAAATTTTAGACCAAGAAAATCAGAACTCTTCCCAAAGAGAAGCGATTGCTATATCAGCCCTTACTTCTCAACAGTCAACTGAGATTTATACTTACATTGAGCAATATCATGAGCAAGAGAAGTGTTATGTGGCTTCTTATGGAGAGGTCCAAGCTGCGCATGAGCATGGTCTGTCTTGCCAAAAATATCAAATGTTTTTGAAACTTCAAGAATTAGATCCAAATATTTCCTTTGAAAATCTACAAGGAAAATCGATGGAAGAATTACGTTCTTTAAAAAAGGAACTTGAAGCCAAGATATCTACGGAAAACTCTCTCCAAAGCAACTTGGATCAAGAAATAATAGATGATTCAAAAGAGAAAATAAATTCTTTTCAAAATGAGTCCGATTCCACTGAAGATACCCATCATATTCAGCAAAGAATGCATCATCGAAATCATCAATAATTCCTAGCTCAAAGCGTTGTTACAATTAGTTCATTTTATGGAAGAGATCTCTCGAAGAGGTTTTCTCTGATTAAAAAAGCAAAGATATGGATCTCTTATTCAATATTTATATCAATAGAAAAGGCCAGAGTTCTTAGAAAGAAGCTCTGGCCTTTTTTGACATTGAGCAGATTGGTTCTTGAAGAAAGAAGTAGAGTGAGAATTAATAAAGCTTAGTCTTCTTGCGAAGAATCTTGGTATTCCCATCCATGTTCTCCATGATAAATCATGAGACGTGTCATTCCTCCATCAATACAGATGTTTTCTCCAGTGATAAAGCCAGCTTGCTCGGAACAAAGAAAAAGTACCATATTAGCGATATCAAGTGGTGTTCCAACTCGACCTATGGGGTGTTGAGTCGCATCGGGTCCGTCATAGACTTGAAATGAAGTATCAATCCAGCCTGGGGAAATGGAATTGACTTGAACTTTTCCCGCAAAACTTACCGCAAGGGCATGAGTGAGAGCCGCAATACCTCCTTTAGCCGCCGTGTAACTTTCTGTTTGAGGTTGACTCATTCGATCTCGAGAAGAAGAAATGTTAATAATCGATCCTCCAACTTGAAAATAGGGCATAAATAATTTGGAAAGATAAAATGGTGCTGTTACGCCTACGGCGAGGGCTTCCTGAAATTCCTCATAACTGCATTGCTCAATACCTTTCATAAGAGGCAAAGCATTGTTGATCAAATAATCAATATGACCATAAGTTTGGATCACATATTTCACAAAAGCCTCTAAAGTTTCTTTTTGGGCCATATCCCCTACGAAATGATTCCCTGGAGCTTTATCAATAATAGCCACTTGCGCTCCTCTTTTTTGAAATTCTTGAGCAATGCATTTTCCAATGCCATTAGCCCCACCCGTTACCACGGCAACTTTCCCTTTAAACATGACAGATCCTTTCTCTATCCTCTGATTTTTTATCAAAAGGAGTTCTTCTTAAAATTTAATTCCAGCTTATTCCTAAAATAGGAGGATAATGACTTAAATTTTGATACTTCCTCAATTCTTTAATTGGTTTATGGAACAATAATGTGTTAGATGAAAAATAAGTCTATAAAGCCTGATCGGTATATCTAATACCATCTATAAAGATCGATAAGTCTCTTAATTAGTTCTATGAACTGGACTGTATAGAATATTCTCAAATCCTTGGACTCAACACCTAATCCCACACGCTACTGCTTGATGTTTGCTGATTCCAAGCGTTTCTAGTTCACAAAATATCGAAATATGACTCTATTTTGTACTTCTAAAAGTGTGACACAGCCAGAACCAGTGGCGGATCGCCCCCGCTTCCAACGGCTGTTTGTATGGAGTAACAGATTCCTGAACATGTCTTTGCTGATCTAGAGCACTACGGATCTAACAGATGTATTCTTAGGACTCTAGTCCCTTCTCGTTCAGTGTTAAGACATCCTCCACAGTGAAGCGAAAACTTCTACTTGTTTTAGGCTCATGATAGGCTCGAACTGTCCGCTACCCCAGCTTTATCTTTCCACCCGCTCTTTGAGCCGATGCTCAGATCTTTTGCTTTCAATCTCGTATTCCAAGTTATGCCCCATCTGGAGCAAGGGAAGCACGTCCCGCCTGATTTCTTTTCTTCTCGTATTGCCCTTCCAGAATATTCCTGATCTTCTCTTTTTTCGGATGCAGTGTACGAATCGTCTTTTCGTTTTTTAATGTTGTGGGCTGCATTATCGTGGGTATCCATGGTTGTGCAAGTACCCACACATGAAATTTTTTTCCCTTTCTTTGAAGCTCCATATTTGACTTGGTTTTCCTAATATTGATACTGTCGTCTCTGTAGAATGGGCCTCGAAGAGAATCCTTCCATTTCCTTTAATCAAACTTTCCTTTGCCTCAAAATAGTGAATAATTACTCTAGTTTCAAGATAAAGAAATCTTTTTATAGTTATAATTTATCTCTTTAAAATTACTTTTTTAAAGTGAATAGTTTGTTTTCTTTGACTTTAATTTGAGTGAGAGGAAGAGCTTGGCGAACAAAAATATCCGTTTTGCTTGAGCGATGGCAACATTACTTACTCTACTATAAATAGCTTTTGTCTTGCGTTCTTAAAACCATAGACGAGTCTAGTTCAAGCGCAGACGGCTTATACCTAAAAAGAATTTTGAAGCCTATTTTTATCTCGGTAGGAAGAGAAGAAAATAAGAGGAAAAGTTCTAAGAAAAAGCTCTAGGATTCTCTTTTTATTTTTTCTAAGGCATTCTAACGTTCAGAAGAGAAAAAAATCGCTATGCTTGGCCTAACACGTTAGTTAAAGGAACCGTTATCATGCTCAAACACTATAAGGTAGATGGAACCACAAAAATTAAAATGAATGATCAGCCCACAGGAGCAGAAGGTCATAAAAAACACAAAGAAGAAATTGTTGCTAAAACGGCGGCTAACCAACTTCAAATTCAACAATATCAAGATAAGCTTTATGCTCAAGGACGCGAAGGACTCATTATATTAATTCAAGCACGCGATGCAGCTGGAAAAGATGGAACCATCAAACATGTCATGAGTGGTGTCAATCCTCAAGGAGTAGATGTTTATAGCTTTAAAACGCCTACCCATGAAGAATTGGCGCACGATTTTTTATGGCGCTTTAACAAAGCTATCCCAGTTCGTGGTAAAATCGCTATTTTTAATCGTTCTTACTATGAAGATGTTCTCATCGTAAAAGTACGTGAGTTATGGAAAAACTATCAATTGCCCGAGCGATTACTAAAACCTTCCATCATCAAAAATCGTTATGAACAGATTTGTCAATATGAAGAGTATCTTTATCAAAACGGCTATCGTTTGGTCAAAATTTATCTCAACGTCTCGGCAGATAAACAAAAAGAACGTTTTTTAGAGCGAATAGAGCGACCAGAAAAAAACTGGAAGTTTTCGGAAGCCGATTTAGCTGAACGGGCTTTGTGGAATGAATATACCCAAGCCTATGAAGATGCGATTAATGCGACTTCTACCAAACACAATCCTTGGTACATCATTCCTGCAGATCAAAAATGGTATGCGCATTACTTAGTTTCTGAAGTGATTTTAAAAGCGCTAAAGAAAATCGATCCTAAGTATCCTCAACTTTCGAAGGATCAAATCGATAAGCTTTCCATCTATAAAGATGCCTTAGATCATGAAAAACCTATTGGCCCTTCTAAAAAATCTTTCGTAGCCACGAAAGCGGAAAACGAAGCCGCCGGAAAAAAAGAACAAAAAGCCATCGAATTGGTTCAAGAATTAGACGAAGAAACACCAGAAGCTCCAGCAGATCCAAAACCAGCTTTAAAAGAATAATATTCTCCTCATTTTCTAGAGAAGAAAGCGGTCTTATCCGTCAGATAAGGCCGCTTTTTTTAGTTTTAGTCCATCCGGTTCAGGAAGAGCCAAGATTTTATGATTAAGAAAAAGCTAAAACTTGTAACTAAATAATTGTCAAGTTCAATGCGAAGGATTATACTAAATATGTAATAAATAAAATTACAAGTTCAAGGAGGCATTTTGGATGAAGATTGCAGTTGTAGCGGGCAATGGTCGTGTAGCTCAAAAGGTGATCCAAGAAGCGCAAAATCGTGGAATTAAGGTTACCGCTTTTGCTCGAGATGATGAAAATAAATCGGGAGCTGAAACTTATCTTAAAAAAGACATTATGGATTTAACTAAAGAAGATCTAGTGGGATTCGATGCAGTAGTAGATGGTTTTGGAGCTTGGAAGGATGAAGATCAACCTATGCATGTGAAGACCTCACAACATCTATGTGATCTTCTTTCCAATACACCCACACGTCTTTTAATCGTGGGTGGCGCTGGAAGCCTTTATACCAATTCGGAACATACACTCCAAGTAAAGGATGATCCCAACTTCCCAGCAGAATTCCTTCCTCTTGCTACCGCTCAAGGAAAAGAACTGGATGAACTTCGCAAAAGAAATGATGTGAAATGGACTTTCATGAGTCCAGCCGCAGACTTTCAAGCCGATGGAAAACGCACTGGAAAATATATTCTTGGTGGTGAGGAACTCACTCTTAATAAAAAAGGAGAAAGCATCATCAGCTATTCAGATTATGCGATTGCCATGGTGGATGAGCTAGAAAAGGGCGATCACATTCAAAGAAGAATCAGTGTGGTAAGAGAAGGATAAAATTTGTCTTTTTCCTAGACTGTTGCGGTATATTCCAAGCAGGAGGTCTAGGTGATGCAAATTACAAGTAAATTTACCATAGCAATTCATATTCTTACGGCGATAGATTATTTTAAAGAGAAAGAAAAAGTAACGAGTAATTTTCTTGCTGGAAGTATTGGAATCAATCCGGTGATTGTTCGAAATATAATGGGCAAGCTTAAAGAAGCAGGTATTCTTAAAATTAGCCAAGGAAAAAGTGGAATACATCTAGCCAAAGATTTATCAGAAGTTACTTTTTTTGATGTGTATAAAGCCCTTGACTGTGTAAGCGAACAAGGGCTTTTTCACTTTCATGAAAATCCCAATACTGACTGTCCAGTGGGACGAAATATTCATAAATCGGTTGATCCTAAGCTTGGACAGGTTCAACACGCTATGGAAGAGGAACTCAAACAAATCTCTCTTGCTCAGATCATAGAAGATACACGCCAAGAAATAGTAAACGAGACGAAAGAAGGAAAAGAGTAAAGAGGACGTGATATATTTTTTAGCCCAAAATAGATGGTGTCGAATAAATTCATCATGTCTAGAAAAGGTTAAAAAATTTAATTGTATACATTGGATTGGAAATAAAATTTATACCACTTTCAAAGTTATAAGTGTAATGAGGAACGGCTGGATTTAGGGAAAAATAATCAAAAGGGATAGCTTTTTTTGAAGAATAAAATGCCTTAAGAAGAAAGTGATTGAAAAAATTTAAAAGAAACAAGATGAGGTTTTAGGTCTTCCTTTCACCAAATTAATTGTTGAGATTCTAACTTATTGAATAGGATCCAACTGAAACTTTATTCCAAGAGGTGGCCTGAGTGGTCTTCTTGCTTTTTCATTGTTCCCTACAATAGAACCCATTTCACTTATTCTAGAGCTAATCCCCATTGCCTTTACAGTGAAAAATACCAAATCCTGTTCTATAAAAGGTTAGGAAAGAAGGAAGATCATGAGTAAACCTTTATCCCAAGATCAAAGACTTGATTATCTGGTGGAAGCCTTTAAAGCAGATTCAAACCGCTATAAATCCATATCCACACCCAGTGATACCCAAGGAAAGCAACGGTTGTTGCGCTCCTTGATGAATATTCGGAGGCCTAAGCCTCTTTCCAAAGAAGTACTTACCATTCAAGATGACTATTTATCTCAACGGGCCAAAGAAAAAGGTATTGTCTCTCTTTCAGATATCCCTATCATTCGCGATGGACTTTCCATATGGCAAGGAGACATTACTCGACTTAAAGTGGATGCCATTGTCAATGCAGCCAATTCCCAAATGCTCGGTTGCTTTGTACCGATGCATACTTGTATTGATAATGCGATTCATACTTTTGCAGGAGTTGAACTTCGAGCCGAATGTGAAAACAATATGCAGGCTTTGCGTACGCAATACGGGGAAGATTATGAACAACCAACGGCAGTGCCCATGTTGACACAGGCTTATAATCTTCCTGCTCACAATGTGATTCACATTGTAGGTCCTATTGTCTTTGATGAATTGACACCAGAACTAGAAGAAGAGCTTGCAGCTTGTTATCGTAATATCTTGGATTTATGCCTTGCTAATGACTTAAAAAGTGTGGCGTTTTGTTGTATTTCAACGGGAGTGTTTCGTTTTCCCAATAAGCGAGCGGCCCAGATTGCAGTTAGAACAGTTGAAGATTGGTTAAAAAAACATCCTGGAAAAATGGATAGAGTGATCTTTAATGTATTCAAAGATGAGGATAAAAAATATTATGAAGAACTCATTCACTAACAATGGCTATCTCGAAACCATTCAAAAAGGACTCGAAGGGCGAAAACACTGGAGCCGGTTATCCTATGGAGACCAAACAAAAGAAGAGAAGCTAGAGTGGCTCAAAAAAGAAATTGAAGAAGCTCAGGCCATTGTAATTGGGGCTGGAGCCGGTTTATCTACCGCAGCTGGTTTAACTTATAGTGGGAAGCGATTTGAGGATTATTTTTTCGATTTTGCCAAAACATATGGTATTCGAGATATGTATTCGGGCGGCTTTTATCCCTTTCCTGATGAAGAAACCAGATGGGCTTGGTGGGCTCGTCACATTTACTACAATCGATACATCGATCCTCCTAAGCCGGTTTACCAAGATCTATTCCATCTCGTAAAGGATAAGGATTATTTTGTTATTACGACTAATGTGGATCACCAATTTCAAAGAGCTGGTTTTGACAAGAAGCGCTTATTTTATACCCAAGGGGATTATGGTTTGTTTCAAAGTGTGGATCCGAGATTTCAAAAAACGTATGATAACGAAAACTGGGTTATGCAAGCGATGGAAGCTCAAGGATTTGTAAAGGATGCTAATGGAATTTTTCAAGTGCCAGAAAATAAAAAAATTTCCATGCGCTTGCCTAGTTCTCTCATTCCAAAATCCCCCGATAATCAATCAGCTGTTACGATGAATCTACGCTCAGACGATTCTTTTGTGGAAGATGAGGGATGGCATCGAGCTTCTGCCACTTACTCTGATTTTTTGCGTCGTCATGCAAATGATCATGTACTTTATTTAGAGCTTGGTGTTGGAGGGAATACTCCTGTCATCATCAAGTATCCGTTTTGGCAGATGACCTTGGAGAATCAAAATGCAAGGTATGCGTGCTTAAATTATGGAGAAGCGTTTTGTCCCAAAGAAATTGAATCGTGTAGTCTTTGTCTTAACGAAGATATCGCCAAAATCTTCAGTACTTTAAAAGAGATAGCTTAAATTTTCTAAAAAAAGATCTAAAGTCATAGAACTTTAGATCTTTTTTTAGAAAATTTAGAAAGATCCTAAAACAATCATTCTCTCTCTAAAGGAAGAATCCTATACTTTTTCCAACTCTTAACCATCGAAAAAAAGCTTGATTGCTATTCGATTAAAAAAGAGTAATAGGGATAGACAAGAAAGAAGGGATAAATTGATGAATCAGGTAAGTACCTTTTTAGCTAAGAAAGATGTCCATATTTCCGCAAAACGCTATGGTATTGATGCGCTTTCAGCGATGGCCCAAGGTCTTTTTGCCTCCTTATTAATGGGAACCATCTTAAACACCCTCGGCACGCTTTTCGCTTTACCGATTTTAGTGGAAATCGGCAGTTATGCCACTGCAGTGAAAGGCCCTGCTATGGCTGCGGCTATTGGTATGTCTCTAAATGCTCCAAACTTGGTGTTGTTTTCTCTTTTAGCCGTGGGATATGCGGCCGATGCCCTTGGTGGAGCGGGTGGTCCTTTAGCCGTTTACTTCATTGCCGTCATTGCTTGTGAATGTGGAAAACTCGTTTCGAAAGAGACCAAAGTGGATATTTTAGTGACCCCCTTTGTAACGATTTTTGTAGGCAGTGTTTTAGCCATTGTCTTTGCTCCCACTATTGGCCATGGAGCCATTTGGCTTGGCACATTAATCATGTGGGCGACTGATTTGCAACCATTCTTGATGGGGATTTTGGTTTCTGTCTTAATGGGAATCTTCTTGACCCTCCCGATTAGTTCAGCGGCAATTTGTGCCGCCCTTTCCTTAACGGGTTTGGCTGGAGGAGCGGCCCTAGCTGGATGCTGTGCTCAAATGATTGGCTTTGCTGTGATGAGCTTTGGAGTCAACAAATGGGCTGGTTTAGTGGCCCAAGGAATTGGAACCTCCATGCTTCAAATGGGTAATATTATTAAAAAGCCTATCATTTGGTTGCCTACTATTTTGGCAAGTGCCATCATTGGACCCATTGCAACTGTTCTTTTTCATTTGGAGATGAATGGTCCAGCTATATCTAGTGGCATGGGAACTTGCGGCTTAGTGGGCCAAATTGGAGTGATTACAGGATGGATGAATGAAACGGGTAATTTAGCTTTGATTCGCCCCATAGATTGGATTGGTTTACTTCTCATTTCCTTTGTACTTCCTGCTCTTTTGACTTGGATTTTTCACAAGAGCTTTTTAAAGGCTAATTTATATACAGAAGAGGATTTAAAACTAAATTTATAGCTCAGAATGCTTTTTAGAAGTCATTTTTAAAATTGGAAAAATGACTTCTTTTTTATGGGGAAATATAAAAAGGAGACCATTAAAAAATTTATGAAAAAACAAATCATTTATATTTATGGGGCTTCAGGAGCGGGAACTTCCACTTTTGGGCGCTATCTTTGCGCTAAACTAGGCTACTTTTTTATGGATATCGATGATTATTTCTGGCAACCCACTAATCCTCCTTATCAAATCAAAAGAAGTTCAGCTAAACGACTAGCTAGAATGAAAAAAGACATTTCGAGCCACGATAACATCATTCTTTCGGGATCTCTTATGGATTGGGGCGATGAACTCATTCCCTTTTTTACACTTGCTATTCGTTTAGAAACAGATACGGCTATTCGAATAGAGCGCTTAAAAAAGAGAGAACGAGAGAAATTTGGAAATCGTCTTGATCGTGGTGGAGATATGTATGAGACTCATCGGAACTTTTTGAAATGGGCAGCGCTTTATGATCAAGGAGAATTAAATATGAGAAGCCGGTTAAAGGTGGACCAATGGCAAAAACAATTGTCCTGTCCCAAACTTGTATTGGATGGGAATTTACCTCTAGAAACAAACTTTGAAAGAATAAAGCCTATTCTCTCTTCTCTTCAATCAGAAAATACGTAAGACGTTTTAAAGTTTTATGGCTTCCTCTTTGCATTTTTTCCTTATAGAGTGTATTTCTTCCATTCTATTTTTATTCAATTATAGACTTTCGCGCTTCATGTTAAAATTTGCCTATGATTAAAGTCGATAAGAAAAATAAGTGGGCCATTGATTTGGCCTTGCACATTCCGATTCCTTCGATTTCAATTCAAATCGTCAGTACGGAAAAAGAAGAATTGGAAAATGTGCCTTTAGACCATGGAGATTTCAATGGACAAAAAGATTCCTCAAAATAACCCTGAAATCTTATCTAAGGATTCTAACTCTATTGATTCTTCCCCTTCTTCAAATTCTAATGATGCCTCTTCGGCTTCTTTACCTCTCAAAGCCCAAGAAGAGGATTCAAAAGAGATTCAAGATTCTAAGAGTGCTAAAGAGGCCAAAGGTTCTAGGCGTGAAAAGATCTCAGGGGATGAGTCTTCTGATTTTTTAGAAGAGAAGGCACGACAAAACACTACTGAAACCATCAAGATAAAAGAAAGAGAAAAAAAAGAATCTTCTAAAAATCCAGAGGAATTCAAACTCACTCTTGGTCAAACTCTAGCGGAGGCTTTTGACTCCACTTTAAGTCTTGAAGTCACCAAAGAGGCTCAAGGATTCATGGTTATGGAAGAAGGTTCAGAAAAACAAGTTCCAAGAAATGTTTTAAATGAAGAGATGATTGAGTCCACATTGTCTACTAATGATTCCTCTAGTCCTTCCTCTTCTTTATCGGATTCCGCCCCCTTGATTCAAAATCCTGGGCTAGAAAATGAGGATAGGGACACAAAAGAGCATTCAAAGGAATCCAAAAAATCAAAAAAGATGTCTTCTAATGCGCGCTTTGGTCAAATTATCAAAGTTCTCAATAAATATCATGCCCTTAAAAATATGACCCCTCAAAAGCTACGCATGATTTTAGAAGATCTTGGGCCTACCTACGTTAAATTTGGTCAGATCATGTCGTCTCGACAAGATTTATTGCCTCCTGCTTATACGCATGAACTTGAAAATTTGCGCTCTAAAGTCAATCCTATGCCCTATGAAGTCGTGCGTGAAGAGATCATCAACGCCTATGGCAAAGCTCCCGAAGAAATTTTTGCATCGTTTTCAAAAACACCTTTGGGATCGGCCAGCATGGCTCAAGTCCACGAAGCCACAACCAAAGATGGTCAAAAAGTGGTCGTAAAGGTGCAACGACCTGGTCTTTATGAACAGATGAAAGTGGATGTGGATATGATGAAGAAGGGAGCCAAGCTCCTTTCTAAAAATAAAGCCATTTCCTCATTGGTGGATTTACCAGAGCTTATCAATGAGTTTTGGACCACTTCCAAAGAAGAAATGGATTTTCGCCATGAAGCTGCCAATGCCAATCGCTTTGGAAAGCAGATGGAAGGCTTGAATTACATCAAGGTTCCTAAAATACTAAACGAATTTACTCGTCCCAACATCTTAGTGATGGAAGACATTGGGGGAATTCAAATCGATGATTATCCCGATTTGGAAAAGGAAGGCTATTCACGCGAAGAAATTGCCATGCGCTTGGGATTAAATTTTTTGGATCAGATTATTGACTATGGTTTTTTCCATGCCGATCCGCATTCTGGAAATTTAAAAATTGACGATGGTCGCATTGCGTGGATTGATTTTGGAATGATGGGTGAAATCACTAAAAGTGAAGCCAATTCAATCGGCGCTATTTTAAAAGCCTTAGCGGCGCGGGATGTAGCTGGAATTGCCGATGGAGTGCTTGAAATTGGTATTCCACCAGCAAATTTAGATTATATCGGTTTTTGTAATGCACTTGAAAACTACTTAAATCGCTATTTAAGCCAAAGCTTTGATACCCTCGATCTTGGCGTATTGGCCGAAGAAGCCATTGAGATTTGCCATGAATATAAAATTAAGCTTCCTAAAGGCATCGCCATGTTAGGACGTAGTCTTGTCACTATTCAAGGCACACTCAAAGATCTCAATCCGCAAGTCAATATGTTGTCGTACATTTCTAAGGAAAAAACTTCTTTTGATCAAATTGACTGGAATCAAGAAATCGAAAGCTCTTTGCGCCAACTGTATGCCGATTACAAAGCCCTTTTAAACTTACCTTTAAGAGCAGATCGTATTTTAGGATTGCTTCAAAAAGGACAGCTGCGCGTAGGCATTTCGGTTTCAGATTTGGAACAAACCATTTTGCCAAGCCTCAACCAAACCATTGATCGTGTGGTCGTGGTGATTTTGATTGCGGCTTTGTTGGTGGGCAGTTCAATTGTGTGTACAACTAATATGAAACCGACATTTTTAGATATTCCATTGCTTGGCTTTGCGGGATTTTTCGTTTCGTTTTGCTTGAGCTTATGGTTATTTTATAAGATGCTTTTCAGGCCTAAAAAAGGGGACCAGCTGTTCTAAGCGACCTGAAAGGAAATACCATGCATGATTTTAAAACCCGTTTAAAAACCAAAGGGCCAGCTATTGCCGCAGCTTTGGTGATTCTAGTGATTTTAGTGGGATTGGATCAATGGACCAAATGGGCCATCGTCAAATCCATTCCCTTAGGAGACAGTTTAGAAGTCATCCCTGGATTTTTTGAATTGACTCATGTGCGCAATAGTGGAGCTGCCTTTTCTAGCTTCGATGGCATCGGGATGTGGTTTTTCATTGTTCTAACCCTTGCTGCTCTTGGAGTTATGATTTATTACTTCTTTAAAAGCGATAATTCTAAAATTGATTTTGCCTTGGCTTTGATTATGGCTGGAGCGTTAGGTAATTTGATCGATCGCATTCAATTTGGCTTTGTGCGTGACTTCTTCTTGTTTTACATCTTTGGTTCGCCCTTTGCGGTGTTCAATGTAGCCGATGTGTGCATTACCCTTGGCTTTGTGGTGTTGTTTGTCGCCCTCTTTTGGCAAGATCGAAAAGAACAAAAAGAGCTCGAAGAAAAAGCAAAATCTTTAACCATCTCTACGAATTCATCTAAAGAAAATCAAGCGATTCCTTCCTCTACACCCTCCACTCAAAGCTTAAATTCCAAAAGTCAAAATGAATCAGACTCAATTCTAAGCACTTCAAATAAGCCAACGGTTTCTCAATCTACCTACTCCACACAAGACACCATTAAGCTGGATCCAACGCAAATAAAAGAACAAATGGATCAAAGCGTAAAAAGCCAAGAAAAGGCCTAAGCGCTTTACACTATAAGCGTCAAGAATCTCTTGACCTACACTCAAGAAAGCTTTAGAAAGGTTTTAATATTTGTTTTTCTCTATAAATGGCCAAAAACGGCTTTTCGCGAGCGTCGGTTTTTGGCTTATTTTCTTTCTTATAAAAAGAGAAGATTATAGAAAGGCGGATCTTTATGTCTGAATCTACTATTTCCTCTGCTGAAGAACTCGATATCTCTTTTATTCCGACCGATTCGCACTCCAATCCACAAGAAGAACAGGACGATTTAGAAAAAAAACTTACCTTTTCCATCGATTCCACTATCGCAAAAACAAGACTCGATAAAGCCCTATGCGCCCTTTTGGATATTTCGCGTAAACGAGCCGCGGATTTAATCGATCAAGAGCGGGTCACGATCAACGGAAAACTTCCTAAGGCGAGTGCCAAACTTCAAGAAGGCGATATCTTAGCCGTGGATATCCCTCCTGTGGAAAACATGGAAGTTTTACCTGAAGATATGGATCTAGATATCGTTTACGAAGATGGAGACATCATTGTTATCAACAAACCCAAAGGCTTAGTCGTTCACCCAGCTCCTGGTCATTACTCTCATACCCTTGTCAATGGTCTATTGGCTCATTGCCAAGATCTTTCGGGGATCAATGGCGTGATGCGCCCTGGTATTGTTCATCGCATTGATAAAGATACCTCAGGGCTCATCGTGGCAGCGAAAAACGATTTGGCTCATGAATCACTCGCTAAACAGATGGCTGAGAAAACCGCTAAGCGCACGTATTTGGCTATCGTCCATCATCCTTTCTCGCACACCATTGGCACCATCAATGCGCCCATCGGTCGCGATGAAAAAGACCGTCAAAAAATGGGGGTCACTGCTAAAAACTCGAAACCAGCCGTGACCCACTTTACTGTGTTGGAAAACTTTAAAGACTACGCTTATATTGAATGCAAGCTTGAAACCGGCCGTACGCACCAAATTCGTGTCCATATGGCTTATATCAAACATCCCGTAGCGGGAGATCCAAAATATGGACCACGTAAAACCTTAGAAGCCAATGGACAATTATTGCATGCCTATAAGCTAGAACTCCTCCATCCTAGAACAGGCGAAAAAATGGAATTCGAGGCCCCCCTTGATCCCACTTTTGCACAGATTTTAGAAGAACTGCGTCAAGGAGAAGAGGCGTGAAGCGAAGCGACATCTTATCTTGGGATGAATACTTTATGGGAATGGCGCACTTAGCTGCTTTTCGCTCAAAAGATCCCAACACCCAAGTTGGCGCTTGTATTGTGAATCCACAAAAACGGGTAGTGGGCTTAGGCTACAATGGGTTTCCTAAAGGATGCGATGACGATGCCTATTCTTGGAGTCGCCAAGGCGAATTTCTCGCCACTAAGTATCCTTATGTTGTCCATGCCGAATTGAATGCGATCTTAAACTCTATTCAAAATTTAGCGGGATGCACGCTTTATGTTTCGCTTTTTCCGTGTAACGAATGCGCTAAAGCCATCATTCAATCCGGAATTTCTAAGGTGATCTATGAATCCGATAAATATTGTGGGACACCAGAAAATGTGGCAAGTAAACGGATGTTTGATGATGCGGGAGTAGCGTATGTACAGCTTCCTTGCCAAGTTCATATTGAAGCGAAGGTTTTACCCTTTTAACAAGAAAAATAATTTTTTAGAGGTTAGGAGTTTTCTTCTAGTCCTCTTTTTTTCTGAACAAAATGAGAAAATAAAACTTGATCCCATTTATCAAAAATTTGTTCCCATTCGCCTTGAGCTAGACTATAAGACTTTCAAATTGAATGAGATGGCTTTTACTTTCTTTAAAACTTAAGACGCGTGGTGTTGATGAAGTGAAGTTTAGCTACATATCTTAATTGATCTTTGCCATATTTTTGGACAAATTCTTGGGCACTCTTGGTGGCTTTTTCGCCTCCTCCTTTGGCAAAAGACATGCCATATTGTTTTTCGAGTTGATCCATGGCTTGTAAAAAGGCAAAACGAGCCAAAACGGACGCAGCAGCCACCGCAGGGTATTTGGATTCGGCTTTGGTTTCAAAGTGCAAAGTGCGAAACACGTCTTTTGAATCCTTTAAATAGGAAAAATAGAGTCTTGGAGTACAAAATTGGTCAACCACAGCTAGTTCAGGAATTTGGTATCCTTTTTTTTGAAGCCTTAAGTAAGCTTGATTATGGGCTTGCGCTTTGAGCTTATTTAAATTCATGGATTCGGTGGAATAAAGGGAGTTATAGCGTTCGTTAGATAAGACAATGACGCAATAAGGTAACAGCTGAGCGATTTTTGGAGCCACTTTGCGAATAAATGCATCAGACATAGCTTTAGAATCCGTAATGTTTAATGCTTCGAGTTGCTTGGCCGTTTGCGCATCGGGAACGATGGTAGAGGCCACCACTAAAGGACCCAAATAGTCACCAGTTCCCACTTCATCGCTCCCTGCTTGAGGAAAAAAGGAAGAAGTACTCTTGGTTGATTTTATTTTCTCAGAAGAGTTAGCGCTTTGGGAGGTGTCTTCATCTACCAACCAGCTGACATCTTTTCCTTGGAAAACGACTTTTCCACTTTTGTAAGCTGTAATGGTTACTTCTGATGTTTTGAGTTGCCAAAGGGTATATTGTGGTTGGGTTTCGCGTAAGGCCAGTGGTTTTACCTTGGCATAGAGATTTTGGATGGCTTCAGAGCTCATCGTTTTGGTGATAGTGGTCATAATTTTAATATTCCTTTATTTGCGGTTAATAACGAAGATTTTTTTTCGTTTTAGTCCAGCTTATAAAACAGAAAGAGTAGACTTTGAATAGATCTCTTGAAAAAGAAGTCTTTTTAAGTCTTTCTTTTTTTATGAAATCCTAACTATAGAAAAAGAGGAAAAATGATGAATTTAGAATATGAAGCTGTCGACTTTTCGAGTGTTTTAGAGCAATTTGCTAATTATGCCTATTCTCCACACACCGTAGAACGGATTCGTAATGCCTCTCCCTTACCAAACGTCTTGGAGATGCGTCAGGACTTGGCTCGGGCAGGTGAGGCATATGCCTTTCTTAAAAAAGGCAAGGAGGTATCTCTTGGCGGGTTTTCTGACCTTCTTGCCTTAATTGAGGCCGCTAAAAAAGGCATCACCTTACGCCCACAAGAGCTTTTGGAAGTCTCCTTTTTCTTAGCCGCTTGCCAAAGTGTTTCAAAAGCCTTTAGTGCGGAAGAAGAACCGCTGTTGTATGAAATCGCTCAAACCATTGATCCCCTTAAGCCCCTTGCTAACAAGATTGATGGAGCCATTGACCTATCTGGTCAAGTTCGCATGGATGCCACTTCTAAATTGCGCTCTTTAGACAGTGGACTCATTCAAGCTAAGGCGGATCTTTCCGCTGCAGCCAAGCGATTTATTAAGGCTAATTCCAACTCTCTTGTAGATACAGTGAGCGTTTCGGTTGGATCTAGACTTTGTGTGTTGATGAAAGCCACCGACAAATACAAGTATGGTGGCATGATTCATGGCTTAAGCCAATCGGGTGCGGCAAGTTATGTGGAACCCAATGTTCTTGTTCCTCTCAATAACAAAGTCGCCGAAATTCAATTGGAAATCGAAGAGGAGAAAAAGCGGATTTGTCAGGAACTAAGCAGCTTAGTGCGGAAAAATGCTCGCGCTTTGGAGTCCAATGAAGAGAGCGTCGAAACCATCGATTTAGCCATTGCCAAGGGGCGCTGGATGCAAAGCCACGATGGAACGATTCCCTTATTGCATACTGGTAATCATGCTATTCGCCTTGAACATGCCATTCATCCTTTGTTGGATTTACAAAAAGCGGTTGCTAACGACTACAACATTCCCGCCGACAAAGCGTGCTTGATGATTACCGGCTCCAACATGGGCGGAAAAACTGTCACTTTAAAAACGATCGGCTTGTTTCTCTTGTTGGCACATAGTGGCTTTCCAGTCTCGGCGCATAGTGCCTTGTTGCCGTTATATTCTCAATTTTTCTTTGATATTGGAGACGAACAATCCATTGAACAAAACCTTTCAACGTTTTCTGCACATGCCCAAAAACTTGGGCGCATTACTAATTTAGCCAATAAAGATACGTTTGTGTTATTGGATGAAATCGGGAACGGAACCGATCCTTTAGAGGGAGCGAGTCTTGCTCAAGCTGTATTGGAAGACCTCATGAAAAAAGGGGCTACTGTTTTAACTTCTACCCACTACAATCAAGTCAAGTCCTTTGGAAAAACGGATCCAAAAGTCTTAGTGGGCAGTGTGGAATTTGATTTGGAAACCCTTAAGCCTACCTATCGTTTTTTAGAAGGGGTAAGCGGTGCAAGCTGTGCTTTTCACATCGCTCGTCAATTCGGTTTATCTCAAGATATCATGGCTCGCGCTAGCCAGATTAAAGAGGATAGTGAATCTGAAAACGCCAGACAGCTTGAAGCCCTTGAACATCAACAAGCTGAAGTCCAAAAACAAAAAGACCGGTTTGACCAACTCATTGCCAATGCGCATGAATTACAACGCAAAGCTCAACAAGACCAAACCAAATGGGCTGAACAAAAACAACGCTTGGATACCCAATACACTCGTGAACTGGAAGATATGTTGTATGAGAAAAAAGAGGAAGCAAAACAAATCATTCGCGATTTGAAAAAGTCGACTCATAAAGCTTCTCATGAACAAATCGATCAAATGGCTAAATTGGATGAATTATATGAAGAACAAGAAGGGCAAACGATCACCCCACCCGAACAAACCTTAAAAGTAGGGGATTATGTACGAATTGCCGCTTTAAACAACCATGGCGAAATTCAAGCGCTACGGAAGGATAAGGCTATCGTGTTGGTCAATGGACGACGCGTCACTGTTGAGTTGGATCAACTGACTCCTATGGCTAAACCTCAAGCACCGAAATCTATTCGCCGCGCCACCCGACCCGAGCGTTCCTTTAAAGCCTTTCCCATGGAACTCAACATCATTGGAATGCATGTCGAAGAAGGCATTGAAGCCTTGGATCATTACTTGGATCAAGCGGTCTATCATCGAGTAAAAAACGTACGTATTATTCATGGGATGGGAACAGGAGCTTTACGCAATGCGGTCTGGGAAGATTTGCGTAAACATCCCCAAGTCAAAGGCATCACTTCAGGAGGTCCCAATGATGGAGGTCTTGGAGCGACTCTTGTAGAACTAAAATAAAAAAGTCGATATGGCTAAAAAAATCACACGGATTGATGAAACGTATCCACTTGATCCTCTCTTTATGATCGCTCCGTTTTCTTCGCTTCAATCTCTAAAGAAGGATTCAAGTCTCAGTGTTTTACCTATAGGATATGCCTGGATTGAGCCAAAAGAGGTTCTTTCTATTCGCCAAGAGTGGGCGACTCTCTTGGTGAACCTTGGTTTTGTAGCCAACGAGAACCAGGCACTTTCCATTTTTGATGATATGCATCAACAAGATCCAGAATATTTTATCCATCATCTCTATGCTATCAAGTCTTTAAAAGACAATCACTTGGCTTGTAGTGTAGGGCTTTGGCATGGCAATGCCTTTCCAAAAAATAAACGCATTCATTGGATGATGACTGCTCCTCAAGATCAAGGCCAAGGTTTAGCTACAGCCGCTTTAAAAAAAGCGATGGTCTCTTTAAACGAAGAAGAGCCAAATCAAGATTTGTATCTTTCTACGCAAGCGGCTTCTTGGCCTGCCATTGTTTTGTATGAATCTTTAGGCTTTCGGCCCTATTTAGGAGCTTGTTCAAAAGCAAGCGCTAACGAAAACAAAGCTAGATGGGAAGAGGCTAAAGAGATGGTTTTTACTCGTCAAGGCCTCTCCATTTAATTCTTTCTCAAGGGATCCAAAGATTGTTCTTTGGATCCTTTTTTATGAGAAAAAGATAAAAGAGAGCCTACAACTGAAAAAGGAAAGAACATTTCAATGTTCTTTCCTTGATCCTTATTTCTTATTTCTTGATTACTGATTTTGGGCAAAGAAAGCTAAAGCGATCGCTCCAGGTCCAGCATGAGTTCCAATGGTGGGTCCAACCAATTGGTAATTGGCTTCATCTTTGTATTGATCAGAGAGAAGTTTGGAATCCTCCACATACTTTTTCAAAAGATCATCGTTTAAACCGGTATATCCCAATGTAGAAGGATAATCAAGGGCGATACCTCCTGATTTTTCGATCATTTCATTCAATAAGTTGTTTGCCTTTTTAGATCCCCGTGCTTTGCCAAGCATTTTTACTTCGCCATCTTCTACCGCAATAACTGGACGAATAGACAATAAGTTTCCGATCGCAGCAGCTGCAGCCGAAATACGTCCACCCTTTTTGAGGTATTCTAAAGTATCAAGCAAAGCGACAAGACGAACACGTCCTTTTTCTTCTTCGAGAATCTTAGCAATTTCGGCAGCGCTTAATCCTTGATCAGAGAGTTCAAGAGCTCGACGAACTAAAATTTGAAGTCCAAGGCAGACCGTCATAGAATCAACCAAATAGACATTTTCGAGATCGGCAATTCCCAATTTAGCCGATTGATATGTACCTGAAAGTTTAGAGGAAAGAGTGATGAGAAGAACTTCATCTCCATTTTTTTGTGCTTCCACTACTGCTTCTTCGAAGGCTACAGGAGAAGCGGCACTGGTTTGAGGAAGAGTATCTTCTTCAATTAAGCGGTTATAAAACTCTTCACGAGAAAGATTCACACCATCTTGGTATTCATCGTTTCCAAAACGAACATTTAAAGGAACTACGTGTAAAGAAGGATGGAAGGAATTTTCCAGTTCTGAAGAGGAGTCAGTAACGATTTGTACGCTCATAGTTTCATTTCGCTTATCCGCTTTTTTGCGATAAGCTTTCCTTTCTTTTTGGTTTAAGCCAAGAGAAGGATTTTAAAATGATTTCCATTCCGGTCATCAATTCATCTCTAGGTTTTCGTCTTCAAATTGAGCCCCCTCAACGTTTCGTCTTTTTGACCAACGTCTTGCCATAATCAAAGAAATCCAAGCCGTGAAGACGCTCAACTCTTTTCAAATCATCGCAAAATAGAGATAAAAACCATGCCATTCTGCCCGAAAAAGCAATTTTCAATGCATGTTCTTGAAAAGAACAAAAACTAAGTCAAAAGGAAAAGAAACAGGTATAGAAAAACTTTAAGGATCTTTGGAAAAGAATTCTAAAAAACGATTCGATTTCAGCCTTGAAGAGACTAAAGTGAAGAGAATGAAATTATAAAAGGAGAACGAAATGCCACTCACTAAAGAGATTGAAGATAAATTGGCTTTGTTACCAGATGGACCTGGTTGTTATTTAATGAAAGATGGCGAAGGCAATATCTTATATGTAGGCAAAGCTAAAGTATTGAAAAACCGTGTTCGTTCTTACTTTCATGGCGAACACAATCATAAGACTACAAAATTAGTCGAAAACATCCAGGATTTCGAGTTCATTCGAACTTGGACAGAAAAAGATGCGCTATTGTTGGAAATCAACTTGATTAAAAAGCATCATCCTCCCTTTAACATCGTCTTCATGGACGATAAAATGTATCCCTATATTGAAGTCACAAAAGGGCCAGAGTTTGCGGTACGGATTATTCGCAAAGCCTCAAATAAAGACAGCGATATCTTTGGACCCTATCCTCTTTCCACCTACGCTTATGATGCGGTTAAGTTACTCAATCAGCTTTTTCCTAGTCGAAAATGTCGTACTCCGAAAAAAGCCCCTTGTTTGTATTATCATATGCATCAATGCCGAGGATTTTGTTTTCAATCTATTGATGAGAAAGCCGCTTTAGAAGATCGAGAAAAAATCATTCGCTTTTTAAAAGGATCAAGAGGGGAAATTAAAGCTGAACTAGAAGTTAAAATGCAAGAAGCTAGCGAAAAAATGGAGTTTGAACGCGCTGGCGAAATTCTCCAACAAATCAAAGCCATTGAACACATCCAACAAAAACAAGCCGTCGACTTTGATCCTCATCAATCGTTTGATGCGTTTGGTTGGTTTGCCGATAAAGGTTATATTTCCATTCAAGGCCTCTTTGTACGAGAAGGGAAACTCTTAGAGCGCAATATGTCCATTAGTCCCCTTTACGACGATCCCCAAGAAGTTTTTTTGTCGTATTTAGTGCAATACTACAAAGATTCTTATCAAAATGATAAATTGCCCAAGACTATTTATATTCCAGAGGGAACAGACAGTGTTCTTTTAAAAGATACCTTTTCCACCAACTTTGTTACCCCTAGACAAGGAGAACGCCTTAAGCTTTTAAAACTAGCTCAAGAAAATGCCAAAGAAGCGCATCATCAAAAATTTCAATTGGCCTATCGTCGCGATCAAGATTTGCAAGCGGCCAATGAGCATTTATCTAATCTTTTTCATAAACCCATACATACCATAGAACTCATCGACAATTCGCATTTAGCGGGTACCCACAATGTCTCCGCTTTGGTGAGTTTTAAAGATGGAAAACCCTTTAAAGCAGGCTATCGTCACTATAAGCTTTCTCAATACCGCTCTGATACCGATACAATGAAGGAAGTCTTATTTTCACGTTATGGAAAGACTTCGAAAACAGTCCGTCCCCTTCCAGATTTATTTATTGTGGATGGTGGAATTCCTCAAGTAAAAGCCGCTTTAGAAGTTCGAGAGGCCTTAGGGATTCCTCTTTCTATTGTCGGTTTAGTAAAAGATGATCACCATACCACCCGAGCTTTAATTAATGAAAGCCTCGAAGAAGTACCTCTAGAAAAAACGGATCCTTTATTTTTTCTCTTAACCCGTATGCAAGATGAAGTTCATCGTTTTGCCATTACATATCATCAAAAACTGCGTACACAAGGCATGACTAAGTCCGTACTGGATGATATTCCAGGCCTTGGACCAGTTCGTAAAGCCAAGTTACGAAAAGCGTATCCTTCTTTAAAAAAGATGAAAGAAGCGAGTTTAGAAGAATTGGCTACTTTGGTTCCCCAAAAAACAGCTGCTTTAGTCTATGAAAGACTTCAAGAGCAAAGCCAGGGTTTACTCACCAAATCAAAAACAAAGAAAAATTGACCTTTCCTCCTTTTTCTTAGCTCTATAAAAAGTTAGAAGGATATACCGGTGAGTATAAGCCTCTAGATTTCGAGTCAAAGAGCGTATCTTTTTCGCTTTTAAAACTCTAGCTCTTCGTACTCTTTATATTTATATGGAAAGGAGGAAAGTGAAATGTCTTTTTTCTAAGCTTTAAACTTAAAGAGAAAGTCAAAAATGGTGATTTTAAAGAGATCGTTTTTGAAAATTTTTTCGAGTTAGAACTAAAAACATTTCACTAAAATCTTATGAACCATGATGAATTACCAGCGCGCGTAAGAAGAGCAAGACTGTGGGTATTTTTAGTCTGCTTGGCCTTCATTTCTATTTCCTTTTTCATCTTGCAACAACGCTCAGATCCACTTTCTCGTTATCCATATGGAACCTTAGAAGAACGTGAAATTTTATCAGATACCTTAGATGATTCACAAATCAACATCTTAATCAATGGCCAAATCATGCCTGACCAAGTAATTCCCTTTATGAAAGCGGATGGATTCAATATTCTTAATACCCTCTACTATGATATGGCCTCTAAAACACAGACAGCTGATCCTGCATTTATCGTTCATTTTGTAAATCAATATCGAAATTACTTCGACTTAGACTCGCTACAAAATATGTTATCGTGGCTTTCTTATGCCGATGCGGTAGCTTACTTTGAATCCAAAATTAGCTTGCCTCTAGTCGCTGATAATCCAAGTGAATTCGACGCAGTTTTAACTCCCCAAAATACAGTAGTATTTTGGCGCCCCTCCGATTTAATGGAAATTGCTACAGGTATTTCTTTACGGCGCCAAGCTGCGGAGTCGTTTTTAGCCATGCAAGCTGATGCAAAAAATCAAGGGATCGATCTTATTCCCATCAGTGGCTTTGTTCCCTACGATCAACAACAATACATGCATGATTATCCGAGTTATTTGCAAGGACCGTATGGAACCCGCGAAGAACAGCTTGGTTTAACGGTTCAGGTAGAAGGGTTTGAAACTTGGAATGAGGCGCTTTCGGCTACAACTGCTCCTTACCAAGTGGACACTGGACTACAAGCCTTGTCTCAAGAACAACTTCAAGTGAAAAATTGGCTTGAGGAAAATAGCTGGACATATGGTTGGATCATTCGCTATCCAGAGAATAAAGAATCCATTACTCAAGTCTTTTATCAACCCTTTATCTTGCGCTATGTCACAAAAGAAACCGCAGCTTACTTGCATGAAACAGGCTTAACCTTAAACGAATACAAGGCTCAACAAGGATAAATGGAACCGATGAGCAAAATCACTCATCAAAATCAGAAAAACTCTACAATTCCTTTGAAAAAACAAGAGCCTAAGATCCGTTTTAAACTGTCCTCTAAGCTCTGTTGATTGTGAAAGGAGTGTATTTACTTTGTTAAATTTCCCTATTCGCTCTTCGAAAAAGAAGAAAGGAGACGAAGGCATGAAAGCTGAACTCATTGTCGCAAGCGATACGCATGGTCAAAGCTATTTATTGGATGAGTTATGCAAAGCCTACCCTAAAGCAGACTTGTTTTTACATTGTGGAGATTTAGAAGACGATGCCAATAAATATCCCAAATGGCTCTTCGTAAGAGGGAATAATGATTGGGATTCTTCCATGCCTGAAGGGCGCATTGTCACTGTAGCGGGCATTCGCATTTATATCGTTCATTCTCAATATTTCAGTTATAGTCGCAGGGAAGAACAATTGGCTGAGGTAGCTTTGAAAAACAATTGTCAATTGGTTTTATATGGCCATACACATGTCGCGAAAATCAATCGCATCAAAGATGTGGTACTCATTAATCCTGGAAGTATGTGCTTACCAAGAGATGGCCAACCTCCTTGTTATGCCAAAGTCTTAATTATGAATGATGGTTCGATTAAAGCCACTCTTATTCATCAACCCGATTGGCCCTTTACGGTTCAAATGCCCAAGCACTTTTGGTTTTAAAGGACTGGGAAGCACTCTTTGGTCTTGGGATGAAAGAGAAAATCTTCCACTTTACGTTTTCTCCAAAAGGAGTTGTGACTTTCATTACCGATTTGACTCATCAACCTAGTTTAGAGATGGTACGAGAAACGATCTAAATTAAGCTAAGTGCTGATCGGGTCAAGACCTTGATCTTTTTTTATTGCGTGGGATAAATCTTTAGAATTTCATTCAAAAACGATGGGTAATAAGATTAAAGCTAAGCTCCAATCTTATGGCCCCTCTGATTGGATTTTAAAGAGTGAGGCTTATAGAACTTTTGACTTATTAGGAAAAGAAGGGCATTATTCTCTTTAGAGCGAGTCATTATAATCTATAAAAAGAGGGCTTATAGCGAATTCCAGACGAAATTCGTCACAAGCCCTTTTCTTCTTCATTCTCATTAAAAATAAAAAAGGCTCACTGTGAAAAATACTCTTTCACTTCTTGAACCTTTATAGACTAAAAATATATATAGATCCAAACGCTAAGACAAGCCTTTGGAGACATTTCAAAATGGCGTCCTGGAGATGATTCGAACACCCGACCGTGCGCTTAGAAGGCGCATG
>CAZTNF010000012.1:0-24330 GCA_964615295.1 uncultured Erysipelotrichaceae bacterium
GCGAATGCTCACAATATCTAAAAAAAGTTACTCTTGACTAATTTAAGAAAATTTAACATATTGTTTTATTTTGCCACAAAAAAACACACTATATCAGCGTGTTTAATGGGGAGTTAGCGTTGCTTTTCATAAATGAGATTTTTAGCCTTTAAAAATTGGAGAGCCGCTTGTTGGGGTGTGGTATTTCCAAGGGCGATATTTTTAAGGTATACGATCAATTGATCACTTTGTAAAACTCGTCCTAAACTTTGAGAAATCTCACTTAAAATCGGATAATCCATGAGAGCTTGTTTTGTGATCACAATGCCCGCAATCAAATCTTCATGCGCTCCCAAATCATCCGCTAACAAGATGAGTTCAGCTTTTTGAAATTGGCCATCCAAAAAATGAGAAGGGATGGCATCCACTTTTCTCTCTAATAAGCTAGAAACTAAATTGGAATCAGATAAATTGATCGTTTTAGCAAAGTTTAATCCATAAAGGCTTGATATTAAAGGATATCCATCTTCTTCTTCAAAATATTGGGTGGGAGCTCCAAGAGTCAATTGATCAGAAACTAGAGCTAAATCACCCATTGTTTCTAAGTCATATTTCAAAGCAACTGCTTTGGTAATAGCTAGTGAGTCGTGATCATTGACCATAGGCAATGGATACCAATATAAATTTCGTTGTTTATATTCTTGTTGCAGACGGGTTAAATCACTTGCATGATAAGCAGTTGGTTCGTGTAGAACGCTTTTCCAAGCCGTTTGGGAAAACTCGATTCCAACTTGCAAAGAATTGCTTTCTAAAGCAGGTTGTAAATTCAAAATGCCTGGTGAGACCGTACAGATCTGGCATTCTATTCCTTGTCTAGTGGCAAGTTCACGAATCATCCATCCAATTAATTGATCATACCCATTTTCACTTACTCCAATCCGAATTTTAGAAGACGAAGCACATCCTCCAAAACAAAAAGCTAAGCATAAAAAGAGTATCCATCCTAAAAGACATCCTTGGTCAAATAATTTCGATTTTATTTTTTTGTTTTTTTTTAAGTCCAACATGATTTTTTCCTAATTTTCAGCTATATATCTGCATTGTACCGAAATTTTAGAAAGATCTTTTCTAAGAAAAGACAAATTCTATAAACGATAAAAAACAATCGCCTAAAAAAACGATTGTTTTTGGTCTCAAAATAAGGATTACCATCCAAAACGGCAAAAGGAGCGCATGATTCGATTGAGTTCAATGTTTGTCTCTTCTAAAGGATACCCATAATAATTGCATTCATTGCGTAAATACAGTTCCATTCCCTTTTTAGATAGTAAGAAATTCATATTGAGAAGTTGTTTAGGATCGGCTAACACCTCATAAGAAACCTGTTCTTCTAACAACACTACATAGCCACTCAAAACAAAGCGATCTGTGGTTCCACTACGCTTTGGAATAGAATTGGTATAAATTTCTTCAGCGCTTTTACGAACTTGGGTAGGTGTCCATTGAGCATTGCACGTTTTGGCCAAGGACGTCATGAGATGTAAGAAATCACCTTTGGTTACATTCAACATTATTGCTTCCTCCAATCATCACCCGCCAAGACTACTTAAATCCCTAAATTATGGATAAAGATGAAAGAATTACCACTCCTCTGTAGAAGGAGCTAGAAACAATTCTTTAAACATTCTAATTTCTCTTATAAAGGTTTTAAAAAGATTTAGTAGAGCTTTCAGGAGTCTCTATTTAAAATAAAGTTTATGACTCTTTTAAATACTAAATTCCTTTTTTCATTTTGGAGAGCACAAAAAGAGGATGTTTTTCAAAACAATTTTCCCACCCATAAAGTAGATAAGAGAAAATATCTCATTTCATGGGAAAAAATAATCAAAATACTATTCTTTTTTCTCTTTAGTCTTTCTTTTTTTTCGAAATCTCTTCAGAAGAAAGAGAAAGACTAAACTTCTTTTAAAATCCACTTAATAAGAAAATGAGAGGAAAAGGAAATTAACCCCATCATAAAATTTAGCCTTTTTTTCTGAAAAGAAAAAAGGAAGTCGCTATCTTTATTCTTTTATAACACAAAAAGAACTTTATTGCTTTCTTTAGCTTAAGTTTATGAAAAAAGCCAGATGTTCGACATCTGGCTACAAAAGAAATCAAAAGGTAGGAGAAAAACTTATTTTGTTTTTTCGATGATTTCGATAAAGGAATCTGGTTTTAAAGAAGCTCCGCCAATGAGCGCACCGTCGATATCAGGCTGAGCCATGTATTCTACGATGTTGCTTGGTTTTACAGATCCACCATATTGAATACGTACTTTTTCAGCGGCTTCTTCACCAGCGATATCTTTTACCACATCGCGAACAAGTTTACAGCAATCTTCAGCGATTTCAACAGAAGCGGATTTACCTGTACCAATTGCCCAAATTGGTTCATAAGCTAAAACGATGTTGGCATATTCTTCAGGAGCAATACCAGCTAAAGAACCTTTTAATTGCGCGCTGACAACATCTTTAGTTTGACCATTATCATATTCTTCTTCGGTTTCACCGATGCAAAGAATAGGAGTGATGCCAGCAGCAAGAAGCTTTTTCGCTTTTTTATTAACCGTTTCATCGGTATCACCAAACATTTGACGTCTTTCGGAGTGACCGATGATGCAATATTTTACGCCAAGTTCTTCCAGCATAGGAACAGAAACTTCACCCGTGAAAGCACCGCTGTCTTCAAAGTGAACGTTTTCCGCTGCTACGATGAGGTTATTGGCTTCATCAAGCGCTGTTTTTAAATCAGTAAAGGGAACGCCAACGCCATAAAGGCCTTTGTCGCTTACAGCAACTGGATCAACTTCTTCAAAGAACGCCTTTGTTTCAGCGTTATTTTTGTTCATTTTCCAGTTTCCAACAATAATCTGATCTCTCATTTGCTTATTCCTTTTCTTTTTGTCAAGGGTTGACTACTTTTCAGCGATTACCGCAATACCTGGTAATGTTTTGCCTTCCATGTATTCAAGGGAAGCTCCACCACCGGTAGAAATATGGCTGAATTTATCTTCAAATCCAAGTTGGATGGCAGCTGCAGCACTGTCACCACCACCGATAACAGTTGTAGCATCTGGCAATTCAGAAATAGCTTCACAAATTTGTAAAGTACCATTAGCAAAATTAGGCATTTCAAATACACCCATCGGGCCATTCCAAACAACAGTTTTGGCTCCATCTAAAGTGTCTTTGAAGAGTTCGATGGATTTTGGTCCAATATCAAGACCCATCCAACCATCTGGAATATCGCCTTCTACGATTTGAGTATTGGCATCGTTTGCGAATTTATCAGCAATAACCGTATCCACTGGCAATACAAGTTTGCCCTTGCCTTTTTCCATGATTTGTTTAGCCAAATCAATTTTATCGGCTTCAAGCAAAGAATCACCTACTTCGCGACCAAGAGCTTTAGCGAAAGTATAAGCCATACCGCCACCAACGATGACTTTATCGGCTTTATCAAGCATATTTTCAATTACGCCAATTTTGTCGGATACTTTTGCTCCACCAAGAATGGCTACAAAAGGACGAACAGGTTCATCAACAGCTTTACCAAGCATGTTTACTTCTTTTTCTACTAAGAAGCCAAGACCGTTATCGGGTAAGTTTTCAGGAATGCCGACAGTTGAAGCATGGGCACGGTGAACAGAACCAAAAGCATCTTCTACAAACATGTCAGCAAGACCAGCCCAGTATTTACCGAGTTCTGGATCATTCTTGCTTTCGCCTGGTTCATAACGAGTATTTTGGACGAGCAAAATTTCACCTGGTTCAAGCGCTGCAACCATGTCTTCAAGTTCTTCGCCACGAGTAACGGGGCAGAATTTTACCTTTACATCTGGTAAAAGTTCTTGTAAACGTGGAGCTACGATACCTAAATCATTTTTCGCTTTATCTTCGTCTGTTTTCACTTTTCCTAAGTGAGACATCAAGATAACTTTAGCGCCATTATCAGTGAGATATTTGAGAGTGGGGACAGCAGCTTTCACACGGTTATCATTTGTGATTTCGCTTCCTTTGTGAGGTACGTTCAAGTCAGCACGAACGATGACTTTTTTGCCATTTACGTCGAGATCCTTGACAGTTTTCTTTGCCATGATGATCATTCCTCCATAAAAAGTATGTGCTTAGGCACATCACTATGATCAGTATAACATTCTTAGAAGTGAATGGTTAATTGACTCAATCTATGAGAAAAATAAACTGATAAGTTCGTCTTAAAATTTAGTAGTCAAAAAAATAGAGCCAAGAAAAGATCCTACTTTTCTTGGCTCGTTTGATTTTTTTAAAGAATCGCTTGCCCATTGACATAAAGATGATGGCCATTCGTTTGGATATTGCTATTGCTCGTATTTTCATTGGTGAATTCCGTCAAGTAAATATCCGCCGTTAAGTTCATAGTAGATGAGGCATCTAAGTGGACAATGGCCTTTTTGCATACTTGATCGGGATTTATGGCTCCGTCAAAACGACTCGCTTCAGAGATGGTCAAATCGATTGTACTGTTTTCATCTCCTTCAATGACTCCACCAAGGACTTGCTGAGTGAGCGATAAGCCGATGAGGCCATTTTGAACCCGAGCACATTTGGGAACATTGACAATGGTATTTCCATTTAAACTAATCGCAGCTGAACACTGGTCTACTATAAAGTTATATCCATCTTGAGTAGCTGGAGAGGAGGAAGGAATTTCCCACTTTGAGTTAATGATGGTTAAGTGGCCTGGTTCATGTTTTTGGGTATTGTCCTGATTATCAAAAATAAAGACAGCGTGATAGTTGGTGTCCGTTTGAATGGCTCCCGCAGTAAGACTAGAGTTTACCAAATTGACGGTTCCACCTGGCTCAATTTGAGCCGCAATAGAATTAGTGGCAGTTGCTTCTAAAGCCGTTCCCGAAAATAATCCTGTAGCTCGTACAATAGGAGCTAAATAGCCAGTCGTTTGACAAATAACGGAATCGGCTAAAATCGAAGAACTTGCTCGAGGAGCAAAGATCGGTGAGCTATCTCCTTTTGAAATTTGGTTTCCACCTGTTACTTTTAATTCTCCTTGGAAAGCCGCAAAGAAGATAGGGGAGTTGGAACCTTCGGTATTTACATTAGTTGCGTTTGAAATCGCCGAAGCATTTAAGCCGTTGACAGCAATTCCTCCTGCTCCAGAAGCTGCAGTGTGAACAGATGAGCCCAGAACATTAATCGTGGCCCCTGGAGCGGCTAAAAGAGCCGCATTTAAACCATAACGTCTGGCATCCTCAATTGAGGTAGGATCTCCTGTTTTAGAAAAGGAGGCTTGATCGACCGTAACGGCCGATTGATCAAGAGCGAGTAAACAACTCTGATTAGGCTGGGAAGCTGTGTAGTCTCCATAAATAGTTTGTTGATCAGAAATCGTTAATACCCCAGTAGCCATATCTACCAAATTTTTTACCGGAAGGAGTGGGGGTAAATCAGGAATTGGGGCTTGATAAACGGTTTCAGGAGTTTGTCCATTCATAGGATCGCTCTGAGCTACTTCTCCTCGGGGAACAGAGATTTGAAATTGGGGCATAGAACCAATTAAGAAAAAGCCAAGGAGGGTAGAGCCAGCAGCCCCTAAAAAAGGGCCAGCTAGGAGCATCAAATTATCTTTCTTATTCTTAATCACTTCTCGAAATTTAAGCTTATTGTTCTTCGAAACAATGGCCCAAATGATTCCACCCAAAGCCAAAGCTCCCAAAATAGCAATCGCAATATACCAGCCAAGTGAAATCGTAGGATCGATATCTGGAGTCATTTTTAGGGTGATTTCACGGTTTTCATTAGCCGCTATAATCGCTAAAGCTAAAAAATACACTAGTAGGACCACACCCATAAAATTCCAATAATTTTTAGTGCTTCGTCTCATAAATCCTCTCTTTGCGGTCCATCCGCCTTTTCCATTCACCAAAAGAAATAAAAACGTCATCAAATCCTCGTTTCCAGAGTCTTCTGTAGACATTCTTGTTTTCCTTAGTTTTTTTAGATCGTCTCTTTTTAAACATAATGAAATCATTTATCCTTCCAACAAAATAGAGAATATTTCCCAATTAATTGTATAAGGTAGACGATTAGAAAAACTCGAAAATTTGGAAGGCTTAAATAATTGTTTGAAATCAAAGAATGAATTAAACCATTTGAAACAAAGATTGCACCATTTTGTCTCAAGAAGCAATGCAAGAATACACCTTTTAAACTTATTTCTTTCTCGAACGCGCTCTACTTAAATGACTGGCACTAGATCTTAATTCCTATATATTCCTCTCAGAAAAGAGCGAATACACGATTTAAAATTATTATCAACTCCTTTATCCGAAAAAAAGGGTTCGAACGATTGGATCGTTGCAAACCCTTTGAAATTATTTGTGGTAATGGCGTCCTTTTTCGATCATAAAGGAGCGATAAATTTGCTCCAACACCAGGACTCGACACATTAAATGTGTAAAGGTTAAGTCTGAAAGTTTCCAACGAAAATTAGCTCGTTTAACCAAAGCTTCACTTGGCCCTAAAGAGCCAGCAATCACAAAGATTAAGGACTTTCCCATAGCCGATAAAGACGCTCGCTTTTTAGCAAAGGCCTCTGAGGTGAGCATTTCCCCATGTAAATCCAAGAGAATGACCAAGTCCTCGTTGCGAATTTTTTCCAAAACGCGCGCGCCTTCTATCTCTTTAATGCGTTGGGCTTCTTTTTCTCGTTCGGAATGGACATCGGGTTCATCTTTAAACTCCACGACTTCGACTTTATCAAAGGCCGATAAACGCTTTTTATATTCGTCTTCAAGCTTGCGTAAGGAGCCATCCTTATTTTTTCCAATACAAAAGAGCTTAATCATCGAAAACCGCTTCGCCAGGGTATTGGCTAGTTAAAGCGATGACTTCTTCTTTAACCTGCTTTGCCGTCTCATCATCTCCAGCTTTGAGAACTTGAACGATCCAATGAGCAATTTGCTCAAACTCTTTTTCATTTAAGCCTCGGCTCGTCATCGCCGCAGAGCCTAGACGAATACCAGAGGTAACGAATGGTTTTTGTTGGTCAAAAGGAATGGTGTTTTTGTTCACGGTAATACCAGCGACATCCAAAAGCCGTTCTGCTTCTTTACCAGTCATATTTAAAGAGGACATCGTATCCAAGAGCAACAAATGGTTATCACTTCCTCCAGAGACCATGCGAATGCCTTCTTCGTCAAAAACTTTGGCCATCGCTTGAACATTGTTTAAAATTCGTTGAGCATATGTTTTAAAGCCAGGTTGTAACGCTTCATAAAGTGCTACTCCTTTAGCCGCAATAACATGTTCTAAAGGTCCCCCTTGCATTCCAGGGAAAGTTCTTGAATCCAATTTTTTAGCGTATTCTGCTTTGCAAAGCACTAAGCCCCCACGAGGTCCACGCAATGTTTTATGGGTAGTCGTCGTTACAAAATCAGCATAAGGAACTGGGTTTTGATGCAAGCCTGCCGCAACCAATCCGGCGATATGAGCCATATCCACCATCAATAAGGCTCCAGACTTTTTAGCAATTTCTCCCATTCGTTTAAAATCGATTTCTCTAGGATAGGCCGAAGCTCCTGCGACAATGAGCTTTGGATGATGCGTCATCGCTAACTCTTCTAATTTGTCATAGTCAATGCGTTCTGTCTGGGGATCCACATTGTAAGGAATGAAGTTGTAGGTGCGTCCCGAAAAGTTTAAAGGATGACCATGAGTTAAGTGCCCACCACTCGTAAGATCCATACCAAGAACCGTATCGCCTGGTTCAAGAATTGTATTGTATACGGACATATTAGCTTGGCTTCCGGAATGCGCTTGGACATTGGCATGTTCCGCTCCAAATAATTGTTTAGCTCGTTCACGAGTTAAGTCCTCAGCTAAATCGACGTTAACACAGCCACCATAGTAGCGCTTTCCGGGATATCCTTCAGCGTATTTATTGGTCAATACAGACCCTTGTGCTTCACGCACTTCACCTGAGACATAGTTTTCGGAGGCAATGAGTTCCACATTGTCTTTTTGACGTTTTTCCTCTTTGCCGATGATTTCAAACATTTCAAGATCTCGCATCTTGTAAATTCTCCTTTTTCTGTTTGCTAATTACAATAACAGATTCGAAAAGCCTTTCTGTAGGCTTTTCGAAAGAATTAGTGGCTACCAAGAAAATTTCAAACAATTTGCTCGAATTTTCTGTTTTTGTTTTTGGCTTACAAAACGACAAAAAAGGGAGATTTTCTCTCCCTATTTGGTTACCTTCCCTATAAATTTGGATAGATTGTGGATGGTATTCGTTTAAAATTCAATTTTTCCGTATAGGAAATAGCCCTTTGACTCATTTATCCCTAATTCCATCTAAGAAAGAGATTTTTTAGTGATGAGCTAGTTGACGGAATAATTTAATGATTACAGCCATTGCGGCTGCGATGGTAGCTACAATTACGGTCAGTTTCACAAAATGAAATACTTTTTCTTCTGTCACTTTGGCTGGAATATCCTTTAAAGTTACTTCAAAAGGAATCTGCTTTTCATTGACCATTTTCTGAGCAAACAATTGAAACGCTTCATCGGTATCCATACCAAGGTCGTTGCAAAGTTTCGTCATTTCATCATAAAGCTTTGTATTCATTTCGAAAGATACATTTGTCTGTGCCATGTTCGAACCTCACTTTATCTTTCTTTTTAACATATTAGGTGAAATATCTTAAATTATAGCATGAACTTTTTCTCTTGCTTTTAAGAGGGCTAATTAAGGTAAAGACTTCTACCTCTAAATGCAAAAAAAGATATTACTTCATCAAATGAAGCAATATCCCCTTCTTTTATTTAAATATTCATACCATATTTTGAATACTATTCCAAATAAAAATCTGAAAAAATAGGACTCAAAATTTTAAATTCCTTAGGTCGCACATCATGATGAAACTTCGCTTCCCTCCACTAAGAAGGACCTTTTCTTTTTTGCTTTAAACGATAAAATTAACATTTTATTAATTTTTTTAACGATAATAACCTTGACTTTAAAAATCGCCTTCAAGATGAAAACGATGGATAGGGGAGTAAAAACAAAAAGTACCAAAGATAAACTTGGCACTTTTGAAAAATTGTTTATTTTTTAGGAGCTGCTACTCCATACCAACCAACACCTTCATCGATCCAACCCATATATACTAGAGTCGAATGTTCAGCATTATCCACCGTATAATTATGAGTACCGGTAAAAGAGTAAGGATTATACGCCCGCAATAGAGGAACGCGTTGATCGGGGTCAGAGAACCAACCTACTTCTTCATTGATCCAACCAGAACGGATTAATAAATCGCGTTCATTAGCTAACAGGGTAAAATGATGTTCTCCCGCCACAGGATTATATAATCGATAAACAGGGTGCTCTTGGCGATTAGTTGGTGCATACCAACCAATGCCTTCATTCACCCAACCATGCGCCACTAGAACATTGCGTTCATTAGCATCACTCGTGAAAAAGTGTTCGCCGTTGTTGGGGTTATAGACACGCCACATAGCTACTGCATTTTCCATGGTAGGAACATCTTCGGATGGATTTTCAGTGCCACCAGGCACGCTTGTGGTAGGCCGTCCACCCGCTGAAGCTCCATTGGTGTTGATAAACTCATCGATTTTCGCAGCATATTCTGTAGTGGTATACGTTGGTCCAGTAACAGATTGAGGGTAGTCAAAGGTTTGACCAAAGACTGTGCCGTAAATCGAGCTATTTGTACCCACCGCAAAGCCAGTTACACTAAAGGTAGGACGAATAATATTTTGGAAGTGACCGTTATTATAAGGACGGTTGACTTCATCGGTATACCAGAGATCAAATGGATTGGATGCAAATCCACTTGGAGACCCCATAGGGGCACCAATTTGTCCCCCCCACGCCAAATTTTCTGAGACGCGATACAGTTGTGAATGTGAAAATACATTTTTGGAGGCATCGGTTTGCACAATTGAAATTGCCATTAAGACAGGATCCACTTGTAAAGCAGCGACTCCATGTCGAGCTCTTAATTCGTTACATACGTTGATATAGTACATAGCATCCCGCATATGTTGAAGGGTAGCGCAATCGTTGGGATCATATAAATTGACATATCCACGGTTGACTCCATCGGCTACAATCGCAGCTGCTTGTAAATCCTCACAGGCTATAAAGAAGCCAATCACTCCACTATTCGCAATATTGTTCCGGTAGGGGGCAATTAAAGCTTCTATAGTGGAGCCATCTAAGGAATTACGTGCTGCGCCAGCTTCATAGGTCACGACCTCGTCATCGGCAACAACGGTAGCAGGAATGGTCACCATTTCTTGTTGTTTTTCCTCGACTTCCTGACCAAAAACGGGAGCAGGAATCGCTGTCGCTAATAGACAAAGCAAAGCGGAAATTTTAAACAGTTTCTGTTTCACAGTGATCACCCTTTCGTTCATTTTATTTGTATATTTCGAAATTCTTTCGTTTTTTGAGAGTTTTAGGAAGATATAAAGTTTAAAGCTTTTTGGTTTAGATTTCAAAAACAATCTGCTCTTATTTTTCGCTAAATAAAGCCTCAAAGCAAGAAATTTTTTTCACAAATTAGGCGGAATTTCATCCGATTTTCTCCGCAATTTTAAAGACTTTTTTCAAATCATCTATAGTTATGGGAAAAACGCTTTTCAATTCATAAAATTCAAATTCTTAAATTTTTCCAAAGAAAAGAGATGATTTATTTTTAAAGACGAAAGAAATTATAATTCTTTTCGTCTTTTTTATTTTTAAAACATCGACTGAAAATGGTATTTTTGGTATGAATTTCCTTATTAAGGAAAAAAATCACCGTTTATCCATGCGTTGTCATTCTCATTCTCTTATACCCTAAGCATCAAAAGCCTTAGCGACTCTCATTTTAGAGGAAATTAAAAAAATAGAGAGGATAAGAAAAGAAATGATTTTATCTATTTTGGAACCGATTTCTTTTTGTATAAAAAAGATAATTTAGATCTCGTTTCTAACAACTAGGAAATTAAAAGGCCTTAAAGTAAACCGAGATAAAATCAAGTTTTCATAAATAAAACTTTTAGAATCCTTTTTTATCTTTTTTTCAAAACTTTGTTATTCGAATTCTATTTCCCGCTTGCGTATACGATTTTAATCCTCTTTTTCTCAATATAAAAAGCCAAATGACAACATCGCTTACGAAAAAACAATTGTCATTTGGCCTACATTCACCTTCTAAAAAAGAGAAAGCTGGTTTTTATCGTCTAAACCTTCTAAGGCTTCCAAAGAATCTAAGCGTTCCAAAAGCGTCTTGGTTAAAGATGTGCGATTCAATAAGTCTTCTTTAGACATAAAGGCTTTTTCCTCTCGTGCTTTCACAATGGAACGGGCTACGCTTTCTCCTAGTGCTTCCACTGCGCTAAAAGGAGGAATAATGGCTTTATCATCATCCGGATCCAAACGAAATTCGGTTGCATCTGATTTGGTGATAGATAAGTTAGAAAAGCGATACCCGCGCATATACATTTCTTGGCACAATTCGAGAGTGTCATATAAATCGAGTTCTTTTTTCTCCACTTTTCGGGTTTTATCAGCTCGAGCTGTAGTGATTTCAAACATACGCTTTTGAATCGAGGCCAAGCCTTTGGTCATGGTCGCTAAATCATAGGCATCACAGCGAATAGAGAAAAATTGACAATAATAGGCCCTAGGTTGATGGACTTTGAACCAAGCAATTCGAATTGCCATCATCACATAGGCCACCGCATGAGCTTTAGGAAACATGTACTTAATCTTTTTACAGGAATCAATGTACCAATTGGGTACATGATTTTGTTGCATCAAACTTTCCCATTCAGGCTTTAATCCTTTTCCTTTGCGCACGCTTTCCATGATGGTAAAGCTCTCTTTAGAAGGAAGGCCATACCGGATGAGATCGATCATAATGTCATCACGACATCCAATAACTTGGCGCAAGTTACAAATGCCTTCATCGATTAAATCTTTGGCGTTGTTAAGCCAAACGTCCGTGCCATGGGATAAGCCAGAAATGGACACCAACTCTGCAAAAGTCGTGGGTTTGGTTAATTCTAAAATTCCACGCACAAAGGATGTGCCAAATTCAGGAATTCCCGCCGCTCCAGTGACTTGAGGATACCGAGTTGTATCCAAGCCAAGGGTATCGCATGTTGAAAAGATCGCCATAGTATCTGGATCATTCATAGGAATCGTTTTTACATCAATGCCGGTGATGCGTTCCAACATCTTCATGGCGGTGGGATCTACATGTCCTAAAATATCGAATTTTAAAATATTGTCATGAATTTGGTGGAAATCGAAGTGGGTTGTTTTCCACTCCGCATATGGATTATTAGCGGGGTATTGAACAGGAGAAAAATCATGAATATCCATGTGTGCAGGAACCACGACGATCCCGCCAGGATGTTGACCCGTGGTACGCTTGACTCCTGCACATTCCATAGAGAGTTCTTGCCGTTTCCACTCCGAAAAAGGCGTAGAAGCACGCCCCATTTCTTCTTCATAGCCTTTGACATACCCATAGGCCGTTTTTTCTTGGACAGTACCCACGGTTCCCGCCCGAAATACATGATCATCACCGAAAATTGTTTTGGTAAAAGCATGGGCGTTAGCCTGATATTCTCCAGAAAAATTTAAATCAATATCGGGCACTTTATCGCCATGGAACCCCAAAAATGTTTCAAAGGGGATATCCTGGCCTTCACCCTTCATGGGTTTACCACACTTGGGACATAGCTTATCGGGTAAGTCAAAACCAGAATGAACGGAGCCATCGGTAATCCACTCTAGATGATGGCAATGCGGACACAAATAATGCGGTTCAAGAGGATTGACTTCTGTAATTCCAGACATCGTGGCGACAAAAGAGGAACCAACTGATCCTCGTGAACCTACCAAGTAACCATCTTCATTGCTTTTTTTCACTAACAAATGAGAGATGTAGTAGACCACATAATAGCCCGCTCCAATGATCGCATCGAGTTCTTTTTTTAAGCGAGCATGAACTGGTTCGGGCAAGGGATCTCCGTATATTTGACGAGCTGTTTCGTAACAAATATCGGTAAGCTTTTGATCAGAACCCTCCATCTCGGGAGGATACAAGCGATCTTTTACAGGAAAGAGTTCTTCGGTTTGCTTGGCTAGTTTTCTTGGATTGTCAATAACAATGGCTTGTCTTACATCTTCCTCAAGCCAATCAAAAGCTTCTAACATTTGATTGGTGGTTAAAAAGGCTTGATCAGGAGCACTATACATATGGCGCATCTGGGCATTTCGAAAATACAAAGGATGGCGGACATTGCCGTTTTTGGCATTTATGTAGACATCTCGAACGCGCTTTTGACGCGGTTGAACATAATGACAATCTCCTGAAGCAATGATGGGAATTCCTTGTTTTTTTCCCGCATCCAAAATAAAGCCAAGAATGGCTTTTAATTCTTCTACGGAATGAATTGTTTGTGCATCGATGAGATGCTTATAAACTCCTAGAGGTTGAATTTCTAAAAAGTCATAAAAGGAGACAGCTTCTAGCAACTCCTTTTCACTGCGCGTATGGGCCAAATCAAAGATTTCTCCATTTTGACAAGAAGATCCGATCAAAAGGTTTCCACGTTTGTGATAGTCTTCAAGCACGTTTTTAGGAATGCAAGGATTTCCCGTCGCATTTGCGGATTTGGGATTGTAACGCAAGTATTGGGTATGAGAAAGGGTAACGAGCTCAAAAAGCTCTTTGAGACCTTCTTTATTGCGCGCAAAGACCGTCACATGATGACCATGATTTTTGCGTAAAGCCGCCGAATGATCAAGATGTTTTAAATCTTCTAAAGTGGCATCACGTCCCCATTCTCGCAGCATATGCGAAAACGCAGAGTTCAACACTTCAGCATCGTAATCAGCCCGGTGCGCTCCTTCGCCATCATAAGGGACTCCATAATGCCGACAAAGATTACCAAGACGATAGCTACGCATTTCCATCATGGAATACGCCGCAGGCAGAGTATCGATCACAGGATTGGTGAATTCTTCGTGGCCTAAAGAGCGTGCAGCTGCATTTAACATCCCCACGTCAAAAGTAGCATTGTGTGCCACTAAAATGGCATCGCCAATAAAATCTTTTATCTCATCAAAAACATCCTCAATGGGTTTGGCCGAATCCACATCGGATTGTTGAATGTGGGTTAATTCGGTAATGGTTGCGGGCAATTGACGTTTCGGATTAATGAACATCTGTTTGCGATCCACAATGCCCCCTTCATATACTTTTACCGCCCCGAATTCTATGATTTTATCCAAGCGACTGGAAAGCCCTGTGGTTTCTAAGTCAAACACAACGTATTCTGCCTCTTCTAAGCGTTGGTTACGTGGATTGTGAACGACTTGAAACGTAGGAGAAACCATAGTCATTTCACATCCATACAACATCTTGAAGGGCTTATTGGGATCTTTCTTTTTGAGAGCTTCGATTTTGTGTTGAGCCATAGGAAAAGCTTGTACGACGTTGTGATCGCAAAGACCAATCGCGGGCATGTCCCAATCCCACGCTTGTTGGATAAACGATTCAATGGAAGAAACCCCATCCATTTCGGAAAAATTGGAATGGATGTGCCATTCAATTCGTTTTTCCAAGGCTTCGTCTTTTACTTTTGGCTTATACAAACGCTCGAATTTTTGAATTTTAAAGGTCAACCCGTGGCGATATGTATCTTCTTTAGATTCACCAATTAAGCGTACTTCATCGCCCACACGTACTTCATCCATCATCTCTTTGGTCATAGTACGTGATTCAAAGGCATAACAGGCAATAGCCTCTTCGTCATCAGAAACACAAATCTCGAGCTTTGAGCGCCCATCGCGCATAAGACGAATTTCTTTAGCAAAAATGTGGCCCTCAATTTCCACGTTATAGAGGCCATCGCTCAATTCCTCAATGGGAACTTTAGCAGCTGGATTTTTGAATTTAGAGCCTTTTCCTTGATTTGCTTTTGGAAAGGTGGGCTTCTTAGAGGAATTGGTCAAAACTTTTGGCTCTTTTACCACCTGTATTGAAGAAACGTCAGGTGTAAAAGAGGAAGTAGAAATCGATTCTAAAGTCGATTCTGGAGGTTCTTGAAAAAGACAAGAAACCTCAACTGGCCATCCTACTTTAGCTAAGCGCGCTTCCAGCTCTTTTTGACCTTGAAGCATCCCCTGATAAACTTCCTCTTGTCCAGTAAAAAAACAAAGTTGATCGTTTTGCCATAAAGGATGGCGATAGGCAAAGGGTTCTAAGGAAGGGGTTGTGCTACAAATCCAAGCCACATAAGGTTCTAAAAGATCTAAAGAAGGAGACAGCTCTTCATACTCAAGCGCTATATCTACATCGACGTGAAGGGCGAGTTTGAGTTGATAAAGAATTAAAAAATAGGATTCATAAGGTAAAGGTTCCCGAAGCATCCATTTCATCTCTAAGAGATGAGATTTGGCATGCAAAATAGGATCACTTTGAAGAGTGGCTTCTTGTAAAAGGGGATGCAAACTATTTTCTAGACAATCTCCTAGAAAATGAAGCACATCAAGCGCCATTAATGCGCCAACTTTCTAAGCGCTGCTTGAGCCGCTTTTTGTTCGGCCCGTTTTTTAGTGCTACTTTCGCCTTCTCCCATACAAATTCCATCTAAGTAGACTCCCATTAAGAAGGTAGGTCGATTGGATGGTCCACTTTCTGAGATCAAGCGATATTTAACCGACGAACGCCCATCGCTTTGAACATATTCTTGGAGTTGGGTTTTGTAGTCGGTGACATCTTCTGGCTTTTCCGCATTGATTAAAGGCTTCATGTATTCATTTAAGATCTCGGCTGCAGCTTGATAGCCCAAATCCAAGTAAATCGCCCCAATGCAGGCCTCAAAGTGATCAGCCAAAATGGAAGGACGTGTACGACCACCACTTTTCTCTTCACCTACCCCCAAGCGCAAATAGTTATACCAGCCAAGCTGTTCATTAAGTTTAGCTAACGTACTTTCACATACAGTTTGAGCGCGAATGGTGGTCATTTTTCCTTCGTGCAATTTAGGCACCATATTATAAAGGGCTTCTGCGGACCAAACTTGGAGAACCGCATCCCCCATAAATTCAAGACGTTCGTTGTTGTCGAAGCTCTGTTGATGTTCGTTGGCATAAGAGGAATGATTGCAGGCTTCGTAATACAATTGAACATTTTTGGGTTGATATCCTCTTTTTCTGACCCAGTCGATCAGTGTGCCTTTTGGATACGTTGAATCACTCATAAAGTTTTATACGAGGGGCAAAAAAATTTGCCGGCTAGCTCTCCTTTCTGTCTGAGTTGAACTTCTAATCCGTTAAAGCCATAAAAACGAAGGAACCTTCGTTTTTAGCTGTTTTTAATAAATTCTAAAGCACCTTTCAAGTCGAAGACTTAGCTCCTTGTAAATCGTCATACACCACTTTAGGGACAAGGTTTTCAATGCTTTGATGGTAATGCAAAAGTTCGCGTACATTAGAGGAGGAAATCCAGGTATAAGCCGGATCCGCCATGAGGAAGAAGGTTTCGAGTCCGTCTTCTAAATGAGCATTGACCCACGCGTTGTTGGCTTCCATTCCAAAGTCGCTTTCATTTCGTAAAGAACGAATCAATACATCTCCACCCAACACACGAGCTTTTTGAACGGTTAATCCTTGGCAAATGACGACTTCTACATTAGACCAAGGAGCGACAATCGCCTCTAACCATGCTTTGCGTTGCGCTACGGGAAAGAGTCCTTGTTTATTGGGATTGTGCGAAATCATGACCACAACTTTATCAAAGAGGGCAGCAGAGCGCGCAATGATTTCTTCGTGGCCTTTAGTAGGGGGATCAAAGGATCCCGCAAATACACCCTTCATACATGTCAGAATTGAACCCCTAGACATTCGTCAAGAGGAAACATCCTGTTCCTCCTTTCTTTTTTCTTGTTCATCTTCTTTATTTAAAGAAGTGGTATGGAATAGATCTTCCGATTTTCTTCTTTTGAGCTTTTCAAGAGTCAAAGCGGAAAACCAAAACAACAAGCTATTGAACATCTCATTTTATGGCGAAAAAGAGAGAAAGGCCAATGTTTCTTTTAGAAAAAGCGAAAGCGAAATAAAAAACCACTTAAGAGGAAAAATATCTTAAGTGGTTAAGAACTCGATTGATGACGAATTTCGCTAATCCGAGCTTGGGTTAAGCCCACGCAGAAACATACTGATAAAAGCGCCGATCCGCCAGCAGAAATCATTAATAAGGGAACCCCCGTCATGGGAATCAACATGCTCACACCGCCTACATTAATGAAAAAATGCAACATGAAATAGGAAGCGGCACAGGTGAGAAGAACCTTATCTGCAGTACGATTGGCTTTTAAGGCCCAATGAATAAAACGCCATATTAAAATTCCATAACAAATAATGATTAACCCAAAGCCAAGGATTCCAGTTTCCTCAATGACAATGGATAAAATATAGTCCGACTCCGCTTGAGTTAAAAATCCATATTTGCGTACGGAATTACCAAGACCACGGCCAAAAATCCCAGCATCGGCAATCGCATATAAGGCGTTAGCGGGTTGATAGCCAATATCATGAATGCTTAAATAGGGATTGCGCATATTTTGAATGCGAGTAGCAATGTGTTGAACAAGGGAAACATTGCTAAAAAGTTCAATAAATGATTCACTGAAGTACACTCCCACAATCACAATTGTGATGGACCCCACCACGAGCCAAAAAAGACGCCGTTGAACTTTTCGCAAAGGTGGATAGGGAATGATTAAAAGACCAATGATGCCAATTCCAAGGGTGATAATGAGCGAACCAAAGTCCTTTTGCAATCCCCCAATGAAAATGATTGAAAAAAACATCTGAAATAAAGGCCAAAAAAAGACATGAAAAAAGGTTTGCTTCTCCTTAGGCAATTGTGAATAGGCTGAAAAAGAGGTAGCTAAAACGGCAATTAAAAGTGGCTTCCCAAATTCGGAAGGTTGAAGAGTAATTGCACTCCCAATTTGAATCCATGCCTTAGACCCATTCACATCACTCCCAATAAGAGCGGTAGCAATTAACAAGAGAAGATAGAAAATCTCGAGTGACCCTTGGATAACTCGCATCCTCTTATAGTTAAAGAAACGAGATATCATGACGACTCCAGCTTCCCAACCCAATATGGAGAAGAAGAGTTGTTTAATAATCGTTACATACAACTGACTCGCTTTTCCAATAGCTGAAGCCATCTGTGTACTCGTGACCATAATGGTTCCAAAAATCATTAAGACCAAAATGGAACCAAGAATCCAAGGATCGTATCCTTGTTTAGGCAAAAAAAGTCGTTTTAAAAACGGTTCACGATTTCGATTTTTTTTCTTGGTGGTCGTCAAGCCTCTCATCCTCCCTTCTATTTTGAAAGTGCCTATCATTTTAGCATACTTTTCTTATCGACTTGAATGACCTTAAAGAAAAGCGCTTCGCTTTTAGATGTTATTCATTTTTACGTCTGATGATTTTCAATCCTTATCTTTCTTCTTTAGAAAAGACACAATGGTTTATAAGGAGATAGTTTAGGAGCTTCTGACAAGACACTGGAAACTGGCTCTTGATGAGGCTGTTGACAGTATCAAAGCGGAATAATCCAACATCAAAATAGAGTGCGAGATCCGCAATCACGCTGAGTGAGGATGCACTTCTGTTACTAGGGTTTATGTATGGAAAATTCACCATGTCTTCAAGCGTCCCACGCTTTCGTATCCAGATTTGATCTGAAAACTGGATATTAACCGGATTCGCCAATGATTTCGCAATAAAAAAGGAAAAATTCCATACTCTTTTAATCAGACGAGCTATCAGGTAGATTCCGGACTCTACCGATACGGAATAGCTAGGAAATTATATTGTCCGTCTAGTCTAGAGAAGGATAAAGAATCCAAATCGTGCGACTCGTCAGAGAGTGAAAAATATCTGAAATGGATTAGAAAGAAAATATAAATCATAAATAACTAATACTTTTAAGATTTGAATGAGGGAGTAACGATCCAAAACTATCTCCTTAAGAGTCCGATATGTATGGAAAGCCTGTGGAGCAAAAGCCTCTAGTCATAACAAGACCAAAAGTAAAGAATAAATATTTTCGTACACAGAGGGTAATCAAAAGAGTTTTCACTTTCCGCAAGGGAAATAATAGTACGGACTTACTTCACCGCAGAAGTAAGATTTATTACTGAGAAGTTAAGCTATGATGGAGCGCCGTGTGAAGTCGAAAGATTTCATGCACAGTGTGGAGCGGGGAAAATCCGGAGATAGCATCAAAGGATTACCTATGGCTATACTGGGGCAGCAAACAGACCGAGCCTGTCATGAGCATCTCAATCAAGTAGAAGTCTTCACTTCTTTCTGTAGGATGTCTTACCACTGTAAAAGAGCCTAGAGCGCTGGGGATACAAAATGCATCTGTTGTGTCCGTAGTGTTCTAGATCAGCGAAGGCATGTTTAGTGTTCAGCTACCGCATACAAGCAGCCGTTGAAAGCGAGTACGACCCGCCACTGGTTCGGGCTGTTTTACTTTTTTAGAGATGGCTAAATAGAAGTACAAAACGGAGTTATATTTCGATGTTTTGGGAACCAAATTATGATATAAAGTTTCAAAAATCAAAGGGGATACAATAAATTTGGAGAGAATTTCTTCGTGCTTAGGCCAAGAATCAGTAAAACTATCAACAGAAAAAAATGAAGTTTAGCTAATGACTTTCCCTACTGGCTCACTGGCACGAAAATCATAAAACAATACCAGACTAGAGATAGATTTAGAAAGGAGAAGTTCATATATGGAACTTTCTAATAAAGATTTAGTATTGGACGACAATCCATTGATTCGTATGCATTCAAAAGATGTACCCTTGCCTTTAAATGAGGAGGATCGGGAGCTTTTATTGGCCATGCATCACTATGTTTTAGACAGCCAAGATGACGAACTGTGCAAAACCCGCGATTTATCTCCCGCAGTTGGTTTGGCAGCCATTCAGGTGGGTGTTCCTAAAAAAATGATTGCCATCACTGTTCCCGATGAGGAAACAGGAGAGGTTCATTCTTGGGCTTTAGCCAATCCAAAACTTATCGCAAAAAGCCGTCAACTTGGTTTTTTAGAAAATGGAGAAGGATGTCTTTCTGTTAAAGAAACTCATGAAGGAGTTGTTCCACGCCCATATCATATTAAAGTTCGTGGGTATGACGCGTTAAGTGATCAAGACATAGTTGTAGAAGCTGAAGGTTTTTTGGCTATGGTTTTTCAACATGAACTGGCACATCTAAAAGGTGGCTTGTTTTACGATGGTATTGTTAATCGTGATGAAGTCGATCCTAATGCTATTGCCCTTTAAAAAATACACTTAAAATCAGTCAAAAAAGCTAAGACTCCTAAAAAAAGTCTTAGCTTTTTTTGACTTAAAAACAAAGTGTAAGGAAGTCAAGAATTCCTCTAGACAAGAAGGTTAGAAATCCCTATGGTAAAATGAATTGAAACGAATGCCTTCTTTTGTTTTTTTGTTTTGTCCAAATCTCATCATTTTGGCCTTTAACCTCGTCTTTTGGTTAACCAACCCCATTCTTGCTTGTCGATCTTTAAAGCTTTCCCTATGTCACGTTTTTCTATAAGAAAGAAAGGATATATGCTGCCCATCAATGACCACTCATTCTAATTCATCCCTAGTAGAGGCGGCGGACCCCATCGTAGAATCCAACGCTGCCTCTTCGAGCGCATCAACAATAGAAGCCTCACATCCTGTAACGGATATGGAGTCTTTAGCTTCCATATCCCAAGAAAATTCCATTCCAAAAGAAGGAAATGCGGCTTTAAAACCTAAAATAAAAGAAACCAAAATAGAGAAAAAAAATAAAGAGACTCGATCGGAAGGAAGATTGGCGCCCTCAAACGAGAAAAGTGGAGTCACCAAACCGTTTTTTAAAAGTGACCCGAAAATCCCACGCTTAGAAAACGAATTTAAAGCTGAACCCTTTAAATCTAAATCTTCCCACTATAAAGGAAAATCCGACTCCAAAACTGATATGCGGTTTGCCAATAAACAAGAACGTCCAAGAACGACTCCTTTAAAGCCAACTCAACCAATGAAATTTACCACAATTCCCACAGAAGCCATTACTACAGAGCAACTTCCTCCTGCGCTTCAAGAATCCCAAGCTAAAAAAGCGGCTTTCAATCAAGCCAATCGGGTAAAAGTTCGTCCACATGATACTCAAATTTATGCTCTTGGTGGTCTTGGAGAAGTAGGGAAAAATATGTATTGCTACGAACAGGGCAATGAAATTGCCATTGTCGATTGTGGGGTTCTCTTTCCTGATGAAGAACTGTTGGGTGTGGATTATGTTATTCCCGATTACCATCACTTAATTCGGTGTAACCACAAGCGTAAAATTTTAGTCATTACCCATGGACATGAAGACCACATTGGTGGCATTCCTTTCTTGTTAAAACAAGTGGATATCGATGCAATTTATGCCCCACGTTTTGCCAAAGCATTAATTGAAAAGAAATTATTGGAACATCGAGATGCGCCGAAAGTTCCCATTATTGAGATCAATGAAAATTCGGCGGTGAAGACTCGCTTTTTCAACATCGGTTTTTTCAACACCATTCACTCCATACCCGATTCCTTAGGGGTAATGATCACCACTTCCAATGGCACCATAGTCCATACAGGTGATTTTAAATTCGATTTAACTCCTGTAGGCCAAAATGCTGATTACCAAAAAATGGCTTATATTGGAGCACTTAAACCCGATTTATTGATGTCCGACTCCACTAATTCCGGTGTAGAAGGATTTTCTATTTCGGAAAAAGATGTCGCTAAAGAAATTTTACAAATCATGCGCACAGCTAAAAATCGCATTATTGTGGCGACTTTTGCTTCCAATGTATATCGGGTAGCTCAAATCATCGAAGCGGCGGTAAAAACAGGACGTAAAGTGGCTGTCTTTGGACGTTCTATGGAAAATGTAGTCGATATTGGTCGTAAAATGGGTGTTATTCATTTAAAGAATGAGGATCTTTTAGCCCCTGATGATTTACGCACCACTCCCGATGAAAAAATATGCATCTTATGTACAGGAAGCCAAGGAGAACCCCTCGCTGCTTTAAGCCGTATTGTGAATGGCACTCATCGTCACATTCACTTAAAGCCTACGGATACTGTGGTGTTTTCCTCTAATCCCATTCCCGGAAATGATGATTCTGTAAACAAAATCGTCGATAAGCTCTTCCGTTCAGGAGCAACTGTTTTAAATAAATCGGTACTAAACAACTTACACACGACAGGACATGCTTCCAAGCAGGAACAAAAACTGATGATGCAACTCATCAAACCCAAATATTTCATGCCGATCCATGGCGAATATAAGATGTTGATGCAACATCGGCAGTCGGCCTTAGAGCTTGGAATTCCAAAAGAAAATATCTTTGTATGTGCTAATGGCGATGTTTTGCTCTTGCGCAACCATGAAGTCATTCAATCTGACTGGCGCTATCAAGGGGATGACATCTATGTGGATGGAAATGATATTTCCGGTTTATCAACAGCTGTCTTAAAAGATCGACATATTTTAGCGGATAATGGTATGGTCGCAGTTATTGTTCCCATTGATTCGAGTACTAACTCCTTATTGGCTAAACCGATCATTGTAAGCCGTGGTTTTGTATACTTGAAGGATTCACAACAACTTATTCGAGATGCGGAAAATGTGGTCACAGTCGCTTTACAAAACAAGCTCAAAGAAAAAACCACGTTTGCTGATTTAAAAAACTGTATTCGTTCGTCTCTTGAGCCATATCTTTATAAAAAAACGCACCGCAATCCGATTGTCATTCCAGTTATTTTGAATTCTCGTAAGGCTATGGAAGAACTGACACAACATCGTCCTCGTACTCCACGTCGTATCAATCCTTCCAAATCCCCTTATCGCGATACGAAAGAAAAGGACAGTCGCTTCAGCCAAGAACTCAAAGGAAAAGAGGAACAAAAATAGCTCTCTTTTTCTCATTAAAAGGCAGGTCTTCCTGCCTTTTTTGTTTGTCTCTATTTTCCAAGATAAGCCTAAAAACAATAAGAAGAGGAAAAAACTAGAAATAGAAGTCTTTAAGGTTGACCGGTTCGTTTTGGCATTCAAGCGACTCTGTCTTATAATCGGGAACAGGGCTTATCTAACAAAGGAGGAATTGCATGCGCCTTCCAAATTGGCTCAAACTCATGATGGGATTCATGATATTTTTAATGTGTTTAGTGTTGGTGTTTAATTTTACATTGTATCGGGCTTTTATTTACAATCCAGATCACATCACCGTCTCGTATAAACAAATCCGTAATGAAGCGATTCCTGCCCCCATGTCGCAAGTATCAGCAGTATTTTTAACCGACATTGAATACAGTGAAGAATACTTCAGTCTTGATAAAGCGGAAGCACTCTTTGCTCAGGTTCGGAAGCTCAATCCAGATGTTCTTTTAATTGGAGGAGACTTATTTTCGTGGAATGCCAATCTAACTGATGAAGTACAAAAGCGCATGATTGATTGGCTTTCTTCTATTCCTGCCCCTTTGGGTAAATTCGCGGTTTTTGGAGAACAAGATGAATCCACCGAAACGCATCGATATATCGTAGAAGATGTGTATTTAAAATCACAAGTCGAGCTCTTAAACAATCGCTCCGTTCTTTTAGCTAATAAAAGCACCCAAGGAATTCGCTTAGGAGGTTTAGGTATTCAGGCCGATCCCTCCCCTTTGGTTCCTGTCTTTCAAGAAGACCAATTTAATTTATTACTCAGCCACTATCCTGATAATTTTATTGTGGCTCAAAATGTCAACTTGCAAGCAAGTTATGGCTTAGCTGGAAATTCCCATGGAACTCAAATCAATTGGCCTTTATTAGGTGGGTATAAGGACTTTGATGGAAGTTTAGAAATTAATCGCAATCATGAAATTAAATTAAATTTTCCGTATTTGATTTCTAATGGTATTGGATGTCTTGATGTCCAAGCGCGACTCAATTCACCAGTAGAGATTTTGTATTTGACCTTTATTAATCCGACAGTGTAAGGTCGGATTTTTTTAGGGCTGAAAAATAAATTATGAACCTCTTTGAAGAAATCTTAAAAATAGGAATTTATTCTAAAGAAAAGGAGTATACTGAATCCATCACGACAGGGGCGCCTATATGGCTGAGATTTGGACCCTTAATACCTGATCTAGTTAGTACTAGCGTAGGGAGTCG
>CAZTNF010000013.1:0-23347 GCA_964615295.1 uncultured Erysipelotrichaceae bacterium
TAGAGCGCTGGGGAACTGTTGAGTCCGAAGTGTTCTAGATCAGCGAAGGCATGTTTTCAGCTACCGCATACAAACAGCCGTTGGAAGCGGGGAGACCCGCCACTGCTTTCAGCTGTGTCAGGCTTTTAGAGGTGTCTAAATAGAAGTCCAAAATGTAGAATGGTCATTTTTCTATGTTTGGTGAACCAGAATCTCTCTAATCAAGAAGAGAAAAAGGTTAAAAAGTAAGTTTATCCTCTTTTTCAAGCTATCAAACTTTAAGCGGCTTAAAAGGTTGGAACTCTTTTAGCTTTAGAAACCAAATAGAAATCATTTTTGAAACAAATTGAATTTTTAAAATCCAAAAAGAAGGATGTGGAGTAGATAAATATTTTTTATCAGTTCCACATCCTTTTTTTAGAAATTTTAAGGAGAAAGAAAGCAGGAAGAAGACGAATCGAGAGAGAAAAATCTCGTTTTCATCTTTTCATTGAATTCAAAGAGGTATGTGTTAAACTTTTTTCGCTATGCAAAAACAAGTATGTTTATATGATCTTGTCAACCAAAAAATAGAATTTGACGGCAAAGCAGAAGTAAAATTTTTGTCAACGGATTCCCTAATTGTAACGATGAAGAATGATGAGATCGAAACAACCTGGAAAATTTTAAAAAAAGGGGTCGTCATTGAAAACCATGGCGAAGTGGATGTTATTGTAACGCTTTATGAAAAAGGAAGCGGCATCATCCGAATCTTTTCACCTTATGGAGAATTGCGTCTACCCCTTGAAGCGACCTCCATTGAAAAAAATACTCTGGATGATGTATTGGAAATTTGTGTGCGCTATGTCATTGGACAAGATGATTTAAAGCAGTTATTTAGCTTTGCTTTACGGATTGTACAAATCAACTTGTAAGACAAGCGCTGTTTTCGTGTATACAATTGTCGCAAAATGCCAAAAAAGAAAGGGTGAATCAAATGGGAGCAATTGACCAAACACTACAAACTGCTCTGGTTCAAGCAACTCAAGATGCCTACGACTTGACACTAGAACCTCAAAGCGTGTCTATTGAAATCCCAAAACGCAAAGAGCAAGGTGATTATTCAAGCAATTTAGCCATGAAGCTTGCCAAAACTTTGCATAAAAAACCATTTGAAATTGCCAATGACTTGATCGCTCACTTGAATTGTCCTTTAGTAGAACAAGTTGAAGTAGCGGGTCCTGGCTTTATAAATTTCATCATGAAAAAGGATCAGTATGCTCAAATTATTGAAGCCATCCTAGATCAAAAAGAAAATTATGGAAATGGTACTCCTAAAAATATCAAAGTGAATTTGGAATATGTTTCTGCGAATCCAACTGGAAGCTTGCATTTAGGTCACGCTCGTGGTGCGGCTTGGGGAGACTCAGCGGCTCGTATTTTAAAGAAAGCGGGGTACAATGTCACTCGTGAATATTATGTGAACGATGCTGGCAACCAAATTGCCAATTTGGCTCAATCTCTATGGGCTCGCTATGTTCAAGCTCATGGATTAGAAGCCGAAATTGGGCAAGATGGTTATTTAGGGGAAGACATTAAACAAAAAGGTGAACAACTAGCTCAACTGTATCCAAATCAATATCTTGAATTCACCAAAGAAGCGATGGATTTCTTTCGTCAAGAAGGAATCGCCTTTGAATTGGCCAAAATTCAAGAAGATTTAGACAAATTTCGGGTTCATTTCGATGTTTGGTCTTCTGAACAAGCCTTGCGGGATAGTGGTCAAGTGGATGCTGTATTGCAACGCTTAGAAGAAAATGGCTATACCTATGAAGAAGATGGAGCCTTATGGTTTGCGACTACAAAATTTGGGGATGATAAAGATCGCGTTTTACGTAAACAAGATGGATCTTTAACCTATCTCGTCCCAGATATTGCCTATCATAACAACAAATATGAGCGCAATTTTGATGTGTTAGTCGACTTTTTTGGAGCTGATCATCATGGGTATATTCCAAGATTGAAAGCGTCTATGGAAGCTCTAGGACACGATCCCGATAAACTAAATGTCGACATTATTCAAATGGTACGTCTTGTCAGCGATGGAAAAGAAGTAAAGATGTCTAAACGTCTTGGTAATGCGACAACTATTAATGATTTGATGGATCTTGTTGGAAGCGATGCAGCCCGCTACTTCTTCAGTGCTCGCGCTTTGGATAGTCATTTAGATTTTGATTTAGACTTAGCTGTTTCCAAAACCAATGAAAATCCCGTGTACTATGCTCAATATGCTCATGCTCGCATTTGTTCCATTTTGAAAAATGCCAATTATCCAGCCGCAACCAACTTTGAAGGGTTAATTCACGAAAAAGAGATTGATCTGCTCAAAGCGCTAGCCGAATATCCTTCTGTTGTGGAACAAACCGCAAGAACGCGTCAGGTACATAAAATCTCACATTATATCCAAAATCTTGCCTCGAAGTTTCATAGCTTCTATACTGCTTGCAAAGTTAATGACCCAACCAATCCAGAACTCAGTGCTAAGCGTATTGCGCTTTTAAAAGCCGTTCAAATTGTATTGGCAGATGCTTTAAACTTAATCGGGGTAACCGCACCGGAATCGATGTGACCATCGATCCAACACCTGTCTTGCCAATTGCTAAGCCTTGTGGCAACACCAGCGCTTGCTTTCATGGATAACAAGTGCTTTTTGAAATGCTAAGAGGATTGAAAGGATTTTTGTTTGCACTCTTTTTATAAAGTGCGTGCGAATCGCTGGATTCGCTTATACCTTCCCTCTTAACTTTAATGAACACACCTCTTTTAAAGAGGACATGAATTGGAAAGGAGGGTTCAAACACGGTAAATTTACCGTGTTTGAAATCGTATCGTATGAAAAAATCGATGATTGAGATAGCTTATGGAGTATTAGCTAATCAACACAAACCGATGAGCTTTTTAGACTTATGGAATATTGTTTCTAAAGAAATGGGTTTTAATCAATCTCAAGCCAATGGAAACATCGCTCAATTTTACAGTGACTTATCTATGGATGGTCGCTTCACCGCTTTGCCAGGCAATATCTGGGATTTGCGTAAACGTCAATCTTCCGCCCACACGATTGTGGATACAGATTCGTTGAGTGTAGAAGATGAGGATGATTTTCTTCCTGAAGAAGAGGACGATTTGGATTCTTACGATTCCCTTGATGAAGATGAATAATTGTAGTTGTTGACCAAAAAGGAGCTGGAAATTATTTTTGATTGAAAATCAAAAATAATTTCCCAGCTCCTTTTTATCGCTCTTAAAGATGGAAAACATAGCCAAACAAATAGATGCTATTTCTTGATTTAAGTTTATGAACTCTTTAAAGGAAAATAAAGTATACGTTGCCTTTTTCTTGGCCATGCGGAAAGCTCCATTGATACTGGCCGCCATTTTTTAAAATCGTTTTAATAGAGGGAAGATTACTTTGGCTTGCCGAAAGTTGTAAATGGTCCATTTCAGCTTCTTGGGCTTTTTTTACGATTTGATAAAGTATATTTGTCGCATACCCTTTTTGTCGTTCACTTGGGCGAACACTATATCCACAATGGCCAAAATTTTTGAGACCTTCATTTAAGGAATAGCGTAATTGAACAATTCCTACCATTTTTTTATCGCTTGGGCGAATGGCTAAAAAAGTATCACTTTGTACTAAACCATTAGGAATAGTATTTTCATTAGCCGATTTTTTCACTTGATCGAGCCATTCTTCATAAGTCTTTATGGAATCTAAAAAGGCTCCTCCGTGAATAATGGATTCCCCATAGTCAAAAAATTCTTGACGATAAGCCAGCACTTTTTCTTTGTCGACTAAGGTAGGAAGGACAAGGTCAAGAGATTCTTTCATGTCAAAATCCTTTCTAAATATGTATGGTTAATCTTATTCCCTATCTCCTTTAGCTTGTTGTTAAAATCGAAATAAAGATCAAAAAGGGAGTTTAACGAATGAAAATCATTCATTAAACTCCCTTTGAAATTGGAGATTATTTAATCGGCGTCTACATATCCATAAAGGACATATTTGTCATCGCCAATTGGGACAGAACGTTCTATTCCACTATAGGAAGTATATTTGATCCAAGTATAGCCATCTTTTTGATAAACTCCGTCATAATACACTTCTAAACCTGGATAATAAGCCAAACCACTTTCTGGAGAAGCCAATCCATCGTTTCCAGAACGAATCACGACATTGTTTGCTGTAAATACGAAGGTACCCGATTGCGGTACGCTTGAAACAGGCGCACCTGCTTTGCCAAAGACAGCGGAAGTTAAAGGTTCAATGGTATTGTTGACATCAAAGATATATTGACCATTCGCATCTTTTACCAAGTGCCCCGTTAAGTAGGCACTTTTTCCAATCGCACTGGCTTCTACACCTTCTAAAGTAATTCCTTGAGAAGTACTTCCTTGGGGATAAATGACAGTTTTTCCATTCTCATTGGCAATGGAACCAGAAAGCGTGATGTATTGATCAAGATACGCGTCTGGATTGCTAGCTAAATTTTGCACATTTACTAAGCGTTGCCCTGCACTCGCTGAAGTAGTGCTGTTGGCTGTAGCCGCACTATTGCTTGAAGGGTTAGGAGTAGAGGTGTTGGTATTCCCAGAAGTTTGATTTGTAGCGCTAGAGGAAGAGGAGCCCGATTTATCATCATTTAAAGTAGCTTCAGCTTCTTGACTCGCTTGAGCAGCCATGGAGGTTTGAGCAGAAGCCTCGCTTGCGGCGCTATCAAGTGTGGAAGAGTCTTCCACTGCAATAATGGTCACGACATTAGATTTTACACCTTCTTTATCCACAGTAATGGTATAAGTTCCTGCCTTATCAGCAGTAAACTTAGCTCCATTGGATATGGCGACTATCGTACCACCACTCGTAGTAAAATCACTGTCTGTCCAAGTCAAATCTGAATCTGCTTTGGCTTCGATGATGACTTCTTCATTCACCAAAACCGAATTGGCTTCTGGAACGAGTTGAACGGCCACAATTCTGATTTTAGAACTGGAGGATGTAGAACTAGATACGGCTGAAGATGTATTGGTCTCACTTGTTTTACTCGAATTGCTGTTGTTTGAGCAGCCTGCCAATAACAATAAAGCACTTAAAGCACATGACAATTGTTTTTTATTCATATAATTCAGGATCTCCTTAAAATCATAGGTAGAAATGGAAAAGCAAAGAGAAATCTTTTTAAAGCTATGTTTTTATTATGGCAAAAAACCCTCACTCACGTTAAGATTCTTGACTTCTCAAATCAGGTGATAAGCCACGAAAACATTAAGATAAAACACAGTTAGATTAGGCGGCAGTGGAGTCTTGGCTTTCCATTGATTCTTGACTCTCTTGAGGTGTGGTATCTTGGGTTGAATCAATAAGGGAAGATTGAGCACTAAATTCCACATCAATAGCATAGGATTCTTGAATTTCAGGAACCATATTTAAAAGTTGAACAATAGCAGTTCGGGCATCTTTTTGAGCTTGTTCAAAAACTCCTGTCGATTGCATACGCTCAACCGCTAAAGCTTTTTGTTCGGTTTCAAATTGTAAATAATCGTCAACGGATACTTGATTAAAAATGTTATAAGACTGGTCATACACTTCTACACTTTCCGATGGAATGGAATTGGACAAGATTTCAATAGGTGGACATTTTACTGAAATTTTATTGCCATTCACATTCACCTCTAAATCACTTGTTTTAAACCCAAGTTGGGCTTCTCCTTGATAAGTGAGAATAAAGTTCTTTTCCGTAAAGGGAATGCTCCATCCATTGAGTTCATATGAATTCTCAAATTTTCCAATTTGAGAATAGTAATATTTGGTAGTAATTAAATCGGAAGCTTGTTCCAGGGACGATTTGAGTTGGGTTGAAGTGATCTTCGTTTTTTCTTCGGTCTGTGAAAAGGCAAAACAGCCTCCAAAGCTAGCTAAGAGAATCAAAATAGCTCCAATTATAAAACCGATCATGGCTCCCTTAATAGAAGATTTTAGCCGCATTTTTTGTTTTGATTTGGCCATGATTTAAGTTTAACATGGCCTTTTTATAGAACTTCGAAAGGAATCAAAAAGACCAAAGGAAAAGATTCTAAACATGTGGAGTCCAGTTTTTAAACTAGACTTAATCTAACAGTATCCTCTGTTTGTTTAAATCGCAGTTCATTTGGTTTAAGAAAAGTTGAGCCATTTTTAGCCTTTTTAAGGCGATCAGAATTTTGATTTTATAATTAGAGAGAATATAAAGAGATTTAGATTAGGAAGGAGGAAGCGATCGATTTATGAGGATGAACACGATGAATCAAAGGTCGTTGGGCCTATTAAAAACTCTCTTTTAAAATATCAAGGCGAAGAAAGTTCAGATCACCATAAAAAGAGCTCCTAAGCCGATTAAAACTCAACCAATATGAATTTTTCTTGAAGAAAAACAAAGGCTAAGACCAAGATAATAACCACACTCAATTTATTAATAGGAACGACTTTCGAAGCGGCCCCAAGGGGCAAGGCGCTATAATAACACAGCCCAGAAGTCCTGGTGCCTGTCCTGATAAAATGATAAAGAGTCAGCTCTGGAAATCCATTTGAAAAAGTCCCTCTTGAGCATTGGTGAGAAATACCATTCCTCAAGTTATAACAACCACCAAAGTGCGAATAGCCGTAGCTCAATGGAGATTAGAACCGCAAAGAATGCTGGGAATAGGGCGACCATAAGCCTTATAGTATAGGTTCTCATTTTAGGAATTATTTTTATAAATTTTCGAATTAAAGATTTCTTTAAGTAGAGAAATTAGTGGTTCTTTCTAAATATAGTTTAATCGTATGCTACCTCGGAAACGAATTGATTATTTCTTCTGATTGACCGATTGATTTTTTAGAATTTCAATCCCAGTAATAAATTTTTTTCCTCTTTAGAATAGGGATTTAAGGTGTAAAACAGGCTTTAAGATAAAAGTCAGGAAGGCTTATAGCCAAAATTTTTTTTGCAAGAAGGAAGAAATTTTTTAGGTCAAAGCTTTTAGGAAAGCGGAGTATTTATATGAACGAAATCACCTTTCAGGAACGCCTAAATAAGGATGGGCTAATTCCTGATGAAAAACAACTTCATCAATTTGAACAGTATTTAACATTACTTCAAGAATGGAATCAAAAAATGAATTTAACCGCCATTACCAAAGAGGAAGAAGTTTGGGAAAAACACTTTTATGATTCCATTGTTCCCTTTTTACATACTGAGTTTAAAACTCTTGCAGATGTCGGCTCTGGGGCAGGATTTCCAGGCATTCCTTTGGCGATTATGTATCCTGAGAGGCAGTTTACCCTCATTGAGCCTCTTGGTAAGAGATGTCGTTTTTTAGAAAAAGTCAAATCCCAATTGGGCTTATCCAATGTGGTCATTGTAAATGAACGGGCTGAAGATTTTGCAAAAGCTCATCGCAATACATTTGATGTTGTAAGTGCACGGGCCGTAGCGCGGCTTTCTATCTTACTTGAGCTTTGCATTCCCCTTTTAAAAGAGGATGGAACTTTTATTGCTTTAAAAGGAGCGGCTGGACTTAAGGAGTTAGAACAAGCCGCTCCAGCTCTAAAAGCCTTGCACGTTAAACTTGAGTCGGTTGATCAATTTGAACTCGGGCAAGAAGGCGAGCGCACCATTCTTTTCTTTGTCAAAACCGCACCTACTCCGATGAAGTATCCTCGTAAATATGCCTTGATTAAAAAGAGCCCGTTGGAGGAAACCAATGGGTAAAGTGATTGCCATTTCCAATCAAAAAGGTGGAGTGGGAAAAACAACGACAGCTATTAACTTATCGAGTGCCCTTTCTCGGTTAGGAAAAAAAGTTTTACTCATTGATTTTGATTCACAAGGAAATGCAAGCCAAGGACTAAATGCCATTCAAGCTCTTGATCAGCCAACTATATATCAAGTTATTTTAGAAGGATTTCCCATTCAACAAGCTATTGTTCATGGCCAAACTCCAGAAGTCGATATCTTACCAAGCAACATGACCCTAGCAGGAGCCGATTTAGAAATGAGTCGCTTAGAAAACGGAAAAGAAAGCGTACTAAAAAAGGCAATTACTCCTATTCGTGATCAATACGATTTTATTTTTATCGATTGCCCACCCTCTCTTGGCCTTTTAACGATTAATGCTTTGACAGCCGCAGATACGGTTCTTATTCCCGTTCAATGTGAATATTTCGCTTTAGAAGGCGTGACTCAGCTACTGTTTACTATTCGTCTGGTTCAAAAGACAAGTAATCCTAATTTAGTCATTGAGGGTGTCTTGATGACGATGTTTGATTATCGGACACGCATTTCAGTCGACGTTAGTCAAGAAGTTCGGAAAACATTTCGACGCTTAGTGTATCAAAACTCTATTCCACGCAATGTTAAGCTTTCTGAAGCCCCAAGTCGTGGAGTCTCTATTTTTGAATATGATCCTAAATCTAAAGGAGCCCAAGCTTATTTTCGTCTTTCTAAGGAGATGTTGGATTTGGAAGAGGATGATCTAGAAGAAGAGGAACAATTGTCAACAACCAACCAATCTTGAATCGGAGATGTTGCATTTATGAGAAAGATGGGATTTCTTCAACAAGCTTGAGGAAATTTATCAAGACGAAGAAGTCCATAACACATTAGGGATATTTGACCAAGAATTAAAAAATTCAACTTGGCGAAAGAGGATTATAACGCATGGCTGGAAATTTAGAAGCAAATAGACCCATTGCAAGAAGATGCGTCGACCTAACGGCCAGTGCCCTAAATTACTATTTCTAAAGGTAGAAAGATAAAAAGAAATCAAGCTTTTTTTAAAGTAAAAGGGTTTCGGTTTTGGGATAAAGTGGAATTCGAAAACCAAACCTGCTTTATAACGGGAAAAAGAGCGATCTTTCTCTTTGAAAACGTTAGATGTCATGAGAGGGCATCTTGGAGGAAGTTAGCATGAATTAAACATGCTAAGGGATACATCACCGAAAGGAGGGAGCGGATTTTCCTCCCATGACTCAGGTCACGGGTGTCCAATCCGCATTTTATGAATGTCGGAAAAAGCCTATCCTCTATTTTCGGAGCAAATGTCAGCCAAATGTTAGAGGATATTCAAAGTGGAGGGCAAGGAAATCATCAACCTATACGGATTGCTATAAATCAGATTTTGCCCAATCGCTATCAGCCAAGACGGACATTTGATGAGGGGGCTCTTCAAGAATTGGCTAGTTCCATTCAGGAACATGGGGTCTTTACACCGATTTTAGTTAAGAAAAATAATCAAGGATATGAACTCATTGCTGGAGAACGTCGGGTTCGTGCTTCACGCTTAATTGGACTCACCGAAATTCCCGCAATTGTGGTTGATTTTAACGATCAACAAATGATGGAGATCTCTCTTCTGGAAAACATTCAACGAGAAGATTTAAACGTCATTGAGGAAGCCAAAGCGTATGAGCAACTGATAAAAACGTTTCATTATACCCAAGAACAGTTAGCGGCTCGAGTAAGTAAAAGCCGAGAGCACATTGCCAATTTATTACGCCTTTTAAAACTTCCCGATGATGTAAGTCAAATGGTGGTGGATAAAAAGCTTTCCATGGGCCATGTCCGTGCTCTGTTGGCTTTAAAAGATGTTTCGAGTATGCAACGTTTAGCCCGTCTAGCTTATGAACAGGGCTGGAGTGTCCGTATGATGGAGCAAAAAGTTCGGGAATATTCTGAGAAGAAAAAGTCCAATGAAAAAGAACCCCAAACTGAATTTGTTAAAGAGGCGGCCAAACAATTGGAAGATTTTTTTCAAGCTCCGGTTCGCATTCGTTCTACTTCCATTTCAATTCACTATGAAAGTCCAGAAGATTTAAACCGAATCTTAGAGCGATTGACGCAACCATGAGAAAGTCTAATCTCTAAACTTCACAATTCTTCATGGAGCAAAAAAAACTCGTTCTAAAAGAAAACGAGTTTAGATGGAGACATGTTTAGTCAATCGATATTCTCTTAAAAGGCTGTGAATTTTTTGAATAGTTTTGTTTAGGCCATATTCTTTCATATAGCTTAACAAATAGCGAATTTGGCGATCGGTTTGAGGATGAATCATCATTCCTTTACGATGTTCCATATAATATTTGTAGGGATCGTCTTGACGAAATTTGTCTTTTCGATAGGTCATTCCTGCCGCTACTCGATCACAAAACATTTCCACGACATAAGGAAATTCCATTGGAACGGGACGGGGACCATCGGGACCATTGTCAATCCAAAATTCCCAATGATGAGGATTACGCCCTTTGTGATGTAACCAAGAAAAGGAATAGCCTTCCGCTTCTTTTTGAGCGTCAATGGGGGAGCGAAATCCTTGAAAATACTTGAAGCCTGTTTTGAGTTCTATAGGAGAATATTTGGATAAATCATGTAAGAGGCCTTGTTTATATAATCCACATTTAAAACAAAGCTCCATCACTTTTGCTTTATGTTCGTTAATAGTCGATAAGTGGCCTTTTATTTTTTCAAACTGATTCATAGTATTAATATACTCGATTTTAAAAGAAAGAGGAAAACGGATAGTTTAGCCCTCTCTAGAAAACAAAAATTAAGGGAAATTGGATAAAAAGAAAGTTGCGTTGAGTGAGAAGGGTTGTTATAATGTCTCACGCACTTACTTTAGATTAGCCTATTGATCTAAGGCGGAAGGAGACATGGACATGAAAAAAGGAATTCATCCTAATTATCATACCGTGACTGTTGTATGTTCTTCTTGCGGCAATACTTTTGAAAGTGGTTCGACGATTAAAGGAGATACATTGCGTGTAGATACGTGCAGCAATTGCCATCCTTTCTATACAGGTCGTCAACGTTTCGCTGCAGCTCAAGGACGTATTGAAAAATTCAACAGAAAATACGGAAGAAATAACGACGAAAATAAATAAGTTGAGAAAATTCCGCCATTTTGGCGGTTTTTTTTTCGCTTTTCTTAAAACAAACTATGTTACATAATTTCTCTTCTTTTTCAAACCATTCCTCTAAAGCAAAAGAAACTTTAGTCCGAGAGGATTATTTTCATCATGACTCCGATTTTTTGGAAGGCAAGTGTTGTTTGCGTTGTCATAATAAAGATTCCCATCTGTTTTTCTTGAGTCAAGGAGAATGGTGTTGTCAAAAGTGCTTAGATTTTGGAAGACTTCCTTTAGGACAACTCCCCACTAAGCCCTTCTTATCTCAAAAAGCGTTTCATCTTGCTCCTGTTCTGGAATTTGAGCTGATGTCTTTTCAAAAAGAAGCTTCCAAGCAGGTTTTATCTATCCTCAGTCAAGGAAAAGATGTCTTATTGTATGCAGCCGCGGGATGTGGAAAAACAGAAATCACCATGGAAAGTATTTGTTGGTACTTAGCTCAAGGAAAAAAGGTATGCTTTGCGATTAGCCGACGTCAGGTTGTTATGGAAATTGCTCAACGCCTTTCCAAAAATTTTCCTACCCTTCAAGTTATTGCCGTATGTGAAGGGCATACCGATCAAACGGATGCCGATTTAATCGTTTGTACTACGCATCAACTGTATCGCTATCCCTTTTGTTTTGATTTGTTAATTTTAGATGAATTGGATGCCTTCCCTTATGCAGGTAATGAGGTATTAGAGGCCATTGCACAGCAAAGTTGTATTGGACAAAAATTGCTTTTATCCGCTACTCCCGATGAAAAAAGTCTTCAAGCGATTCAAGATGGCTCTATGGAAATGGTCAATCTCTTTCGACGACCGCATCAAAAACCACTATGCGTTCCGCGCGTCGTCACCACTTGTAAGTGGCATATGGTTTTAAAGATTATCCATCAAATTCAAGAGTATAAAAAACAAGGAAAACAAGTTCTTCTATTTGTTCCTCGCATTGTTGATACTAAGTGGATGATATGGTGCTTAAAACCTTTCTTTAAAACTGAAGTCATTCATTCTAAAAGTCAAAATAAGGATGCCATCATGGCACGATTTCATGCTAAGCAAGCGGAGGTATTATTGTGTACGACTCTTCTCGAACGCGGTATTACAGTTCCAAGCGTTCAAGTCATCGTGTATCGAGCCGATCATCTCGTATTTACCACAGCCAGTCTCATTCAAATATTTGGACGCGTTGGGCGAAGCTTCAAGGATCCCTTTGGAGAAGCCACTGCTTATATCGAAAAACCCTCTCTCGCCCTCAACGCATGCATTCAACAACTCAATTATATGAACGCTGTCTCTGGTGTGGTACCAAACAAGATGGATGTACACGGTTTTTCGAACTTTTTCAAGGACCACATCCCCTTTGTTCAGCCTGTGAAGAACAATTAAAGCCAGGCCCTATCAAGCCAGGGATGTGGCTGGATAAACCTGTTTATTTTTTATTTGAACAAACACAATCCCTCAATCGGCTTTTAGTTCGTCTTTTTCGCTTTCAAGATGTTACACCTGCCCCTTTGTTTTTGGCTTACTCGCCTCTTCCTTCTCATTTATTTCAAACCTGGCCTTTACGTATCGTAGGCTTTGAGGAAAGCGATCCAGCGATTCAAGCTTTATTTCAAGAGTTATCTGTATGCCTTTTAAAGGAAGAAGAAATGAGTATGGGTCAAGCCATTTCATATTTGGCTTTTAGCCCTTTTCCTTTAAATCAAGCTGAGATAGAAGAAATATTAAGCGATCCTGATTGTCAAGGACTTTGTTTATTAACCCAAAGCAAAGAGGAAATAAACGTTTACCAAAGAAAAAACACTTCTTTTTTAACCCGTTTATTCTCTATTTTGATAAGGTAGCCTCTAGAAATAGAGGCTTTATTTTTTAATAGGATTTCAGGAAAAGAAAAAAGAGTTTTTAGAATAGATGTAAGCGCCATAGAAAAGAATAAAAAGGTAGATCTCGTTTGAATAGCGCTTTCTTCACAAATTAAGTTTGACAAAAGCAAAAGTAAATCTCACAATGCTTTATCTGTTCCTAGATATGTCTTTTTCGCTTGCTTGACTTTTTATAATTGAGCGAGGAAGAATAGAAACTTTTTATTTTGGCTTGGATAGAAGTCTTGGAAAAAGAAAAGAAAAACTTCACTTTTGCTTCAATACTTTTTTCTTGGTAGCAAGGGCTCCTCAATGCGAAAATACTGTAGAACGCTCTTCTTAAAGGAGCGATTTGTCCCAAAAATTGGTCAATTTTTAGGTTGGGAGATTTCAAAATAAATAGACGCAAGACGTTGGATTTTAGATAATCAGGATAGAAAGCTTGAAAAGGATTTTTCATAATTTTTATGTAATCTCAGTTAAAGAAAAATGGAAAGGAGGGCCAACCAAGGCTAAAAGTGGCTTTGGTGAGTACGATGTGCAAAAACGATCAAAATGATAGTTATCTTGACTCCCTTGTGGATTCTTATGCAGCTTCGCAAGATTCTGTAGAAAAGAGATTAGAGACGTTTGCTCAATCGCGCCAGATCTCCCAACGCATTGCTAGAGCACGACTCAATGAAGAAGATTTTACCAATAAGTACCATCGCGCTAAAAAAGGAGAGGGTGAAGAGGAAGAACCTTTAATTACTATCGTCAATTCCGATGAACCTGAAGAAGAAAATGAGACGGTAGAAAATTTAGAAGAATCAACGAACCCAGAAGAAGCTACGAAAGTAATTGAAACAGGGAAATTACAGCCCGATTTTGTAGGAACTTCATCCACAGCGACGCTCACGAAACCTTTAGACAATTTAAAGAATCTTCAAGCCTCATCCCAACCGCAATCATCCTCGAACTCCTCTTTGCCTACAGAAAATGCTATGCCTTCCCTTCCTGAAGAAGATATAGAAGAAGACAGCCTAACTATTGAGTTTAATCCATCTACATCTCCTTCTAACGAGCTTTCTCAAAATACTCGGCCGTTTACTCCTAACCAAGTAGGTTCTCCACCCACTCAAGTGCTCGAAAGCACGAAGGAGATTTCTACGCCAAATGCAGGAAGTTACACTCCACCCACTCAAAGTCCAGGATATGGGCAAAATTTCCAAGATCCTCGTTCAAGCTATCCTAATCCTGCTCCAAATGCAGGAGGATCCACTCGTGTCTTTAATAATTCCAATGGAACCTCAAATGGACGGAATCTCAATGGAATGGGTCCTGATCAATCCAATTCCAATTTTGGTCACACGATTTCCATGACTCCAGGATCTATGCCTAGAGCGATTCCTACTCCTTCACCAGAGGAAGGAATAAAACTAAAACGCGAATATGTGAATCCCGAGAAAAGAGATATTCGTTCGGATGAAGAGCGTCGCCCACACACCACAAGCAATAGTCGCGTTTATTTGACCATTGGAGCTATTGTCGCTTCGCTAGTGGTATTAATTGTGGGAGGAATATTTGTAAAAAATTACATTGAAGATACATTTCGTACTTCCCAAAACTCTTCCGCTTATGATGAATTGTTAGCTTGGGTGGTGGATTATCCTACTTATACCGAAAAACAACAAAAAACTATTACCCAGTGGCGGGTAACCTTTGAAAAATGCACCCCAGAACAAAAGGAAAAAATCAATGATGTATTGGTATCAGGAACCGGAAAAACCTTTGATGAACTTCTCGCAGCTGCAGCGGCTAGTCAAAGTCAAGAAACTTCCATCAGTAATGAAAATGTAGCCAAAGCTGAAAAGAAGGCGAAGCTCAAAGATGATATGGCAGTTGTCCAAACCCAGATTAACAACTTACAAAACCAACTCAATGGGATCAATGGGCGTATTATGGAGGCCGAAGCTAATTATAATAACAAAAATGCGGCCTATATGGCTGCTCAAAATAAAGTTCAATCTTGTCAAAATGCCTTGGATTCTTTAAATATTCAACTCAATTCTTTACCTGATGAAACAGCCCTTCAAAGTCAGCTCAGTTCTTTAAAAGCACAATTGAATACAATGAGTCCTACGATCGTGATTGGAGGAAATATGGATTCCACTCCTTCACAAGGAGAGGACGATTCCCTTACTTCTCCTCCTGTAGGAGTTCCAGGCACCTCAAGTGGCCTTAGCACTGGAACTAGTGGAAACACGACAAGTGGAGGCAATACCTATCCCAACTTTGGGAATGAGGAATCAACCTCGAATCGTACGGCTGGAATTGCGGCCGATTCAGAGAATTCTTTTTCCCCTCATGTTCGTCACTATGAAACTTCGGGAACTATTGTTCAAAATCCTGAATATCAAGCTTTACAACAGGAGATTGCTGATTTAGAAAATCAAATTGAATCGATCTCTTCTCAACGCTTCTCCCTACAAGTGCAAATTAGTGATGCGGAAAATGCCTTATCTGAAGCTCAAGCCACGGTTCCTGAGATGAAAAGTGAAGCTGATGCAGCCTATGGAGCTTGGCAAGCATTAAAAAATGAAGTGGAGCCCATTCAAAAACAAATCGATGATAAGAATGCTGAGCTTGCCGCCTTGCAAGAGGAATACGATTCTATTCAATAAAATTTTTATCCTTTCTTACTAAGAAAAAGACGGTTAAAGAATTTAAAATTCTATAACCGTCTTTTTATTTTCTCTTTTTAGAGAAGAAGAGCTAAAAATTTCAAAAATTTTTCTTTTTTTGCCCACTCTTTTAAATTCTATGTTAGAATGAACGCCACATCTTGAACGTGTTGATAAAATTAAAAAAGCCATAAACTTTCTTTACCACATGCCTCAAGATGGACCTAAAAGACCAAGTGGGAAATCAGTTCTTTAGGATAAACAACGGTACTGCTTTCTTATGAGATTGGGCCATTTCCCCTTGTTTTTGTCTTATAGGAGGTCTTATAAATCGCCGCCTGCGAACTAAACTCAATGTGGTAGAATGTGGGCGGAAGGTGGTTCTAAAATGCAAAGAAATGCCATAATTCTGGCCGCAGGAAAAGGCACACGGATGAAATCCGAAAAAAATAAAGTGATGCATGAACTCATCGATCAGCCCATTTTAGCTTACGTTCTCGATGCTCTCAAACAAGTGAATGCAGATCGTATCGTGATTGTAGCTGGCTATAAAGCCGATTCTTTGAAGGAAGCATTTCCTCAAGAAGAGTTTGCTTACCAAGCTGAACAGCTTGGGACCGGTCATGCAGTAATGCAGTGTACCGCTTTAAAAGATGCGCCAGGCTTGACCATGATCATCAATGGGGATGTTCCTTGCTTAAGCAAACAAACACTTGAAGATTTGTATGAGCAAGCTAAAGATCACTCCTTAGTGCTGCTAAGTGCAATTTTTGATGAAGGTGGAAACTATGGACGCATTGTTCGCGATGACAATGGACAAGTTTTAGAAATCGTTGAAGCCAAAGACTGTACACCAGATCAAAGACAGATCCGAGAGATTAATGCAGGGGTGTATTGTTTTAATAACCGGGATTTGTTTGATTCTCTTTCGTTGCTTACAACGAACAATGCCCAACATGAATACTATTTGACAGATTTGGTCAAAATCCTCAACCAGAAAGGCAAAAGCGTTAGAGCCTTACCGGCCCAAAATCCTCAGGAAATGGCAGGGATAAATACCGTAAGTGAACTTCACGATATTTATCGTTGGCTTACTAGCCAAATCAACCAACGCTGGATGGATAAAGGAGTCCAAATTGTGGATCCCGCTCGCACTGTGATTGGTCCCCATGTTCAAATTGGCCATGATGTGATTATTTATCCGGATGCGGAATTGCTTGGTCACACAGTTGTTGGGGATTATTGTGAAATTTATCCCCATACTTGGATTAAAAATTCGATAATCGGCTCCAATAGCTTAGTCCAAAGCAGTGTTTTAGAATCGTGTGTACTGCCTGAAGATTCTCGAGTGATTGGCCAATGCATTAAAAGGGGAGGGAACGATTCCAATGAATTTTAGCCAAGAGAAAAAAGATTTAACTGTCGTATTTGGCCTTTCATCATGTGATCAATTGACCGATGAAATTTGTGAGATTTTGGATATCCCACGCGGAAAATGTGATGTTCTACGTTTTGCGGATGGGGAAATTTTGATTGAACTTGGAGAATCTGTACGAGGGAAAGATGTCTTTTTTGTTCAAAGTACAAATAAACCAGTCAATGATCGCTTGATGGAGCTTTTAATTGCGATTGATGCTTGTAAACGAGCTTCAGCCCATTCCATTAACTGTATCATTCCCTATTTCGGATACGCTCGCCAAGATCGTAAAGCCAAACCAAGACAACCGATTTCTTCTAAATTGGTTGCTTCTATGCTTGAACGGGCAGGGGCTACTCGTGTAATCACCATCGATTTACATGCAGCCCAAATTCAAGGCTTTTTTGATATTCCTGCGGATGATCTAAATGCTTTGATTTTAATCAGTGAATATTTAAAAGAAAAATACCTCTATGAAGGCTCACCTTTAACTCCAACTGATCTTGTCATTGTTTCTCCTGATCATGGTGGGACCGTTCGAGCTCGTCGTTTGGCTGATATCATGGGAAGCCAAGTGGCCATTATTGACAAACGCCGCCCTCGTCCCAATGTGGCCTTAGCTTTAAATATTCTTGGAGAAGTACAAGATAAAATCGCCATCATTATCGATGATATGGTGGATACCGCTGGAACCTTAACAAGCGGTGTCAATATGCTATATGGCAAAGGAGCCAAAGAAGTTATCGCCGCCTGCACTCATGGTGTGCTTTCCGGAAAAGCCTTTGAAAACTTAAATAATTCCGATTTAACTGAGTTCATCGTAACCAATACGATTGATCAAACGGAAAATAAAAAGAAATATGATAAGATGACCGTTCTTTCCGTGGCTCCTTTAGCAGCGGCTTGTATTCAAGCTATCGAAATGAATGAATCTCTTTCTGATGTCTTACAATCTTCTATCGCGCTTGATGAAGATCGTCGTCGTCAACCTATTTAACGGCCTCATCCTGAACTTTAAAGTTCAGGATTTTTATTTCTTTTTGAAAAGGAAATAGCACAGATGTTAAATTTTATACTTTATAAAAAAAGAACCAAGAGAAATTTTTTAAGAAGAAAATAAAGTAATAAAAAAGCCTTATTTCCAAGGCTTTTTTAAGAAAAAATCAAACACAACGCTTCTTTTTTCCTGAATAAATGGAGATCAATGGCAAAAAGAATCTCATCTTTATTCCTTAAATAAGGATAAGAAGTTTTGGCGAATTTGAGCAGCAACCTCTTTAGAAGAAATATTTTTGATCTCAGCAATCTTATCAACTGTAAAGGTTACATAGGCAGGTTCATTGCGTTTTCCTCGCTTAGGGACAGGAGAAAGATAAGGGGAATCCGTTTCCGATAACAAGCGATTGAGTGGACAAGAGTTTACGTTGATTGGTCCTTGTTTATTGTTTTTATAGGTAATGGGTCCTGCAAACGAAATGAAGGAATTCATCTTTAAAGCTTCTTGCATAATAGGTAAAGAACCAGAAAAACAATGGAAGATAATAGGAGTTTTCGCTTGTTTTAAGAGTTCTAACGTATCTTGGCTCGCTTCTCGCATATGAATCGAAATGGGTAAATTTGCTTCATTAGCAATTTCAATTTGTGCTTTAAATAAAGATTTTTGCTCTTCTTTGAAACTTTTATCCCAATAATAATCTAAGCCAATTTCTCCAAGCACATCCATTCGCTTTGCGAGCGCTTCTTGACGTAAATAATCTAAATTTTCTTGAGTAATTTCTTTAGCATCTCCTGGGAACCAACCAAATGCTACTTTAATACGATCTGGATATTTTTCTTTTAATTTTAAAGCTCGTAAATATTCTTCTTTATTTGTGGCCATGATCATCATTAAGTCAACATCTGCTTGTCTTGCATTTTCGAGAAGTTCTTCATAGTGATCATATAATTCATCACAGGTTAAATGGCAATGAGTATCCGTTAACATGGCATCACTCCTTATAGAGAGGACTCACCTCACATCGTCTTTATGAATATTAATTTTTCTATAAGAGATCTTTGATCTTCTTATTCCTCTCGAAGTAAAATCGCCTCAGCTAGCTTGGGAGTGGGAGCAGTCACTTTGCGATATCCGAGCGATTCAATGATTTCTTCCATTGTTTTTTGGGTATCGGGTCGATTGAGCGCAAATTCCACTTGAGCTTGTAAAAAACCTTTACGATCTCCGACATCGTAGCGATCTCCAATAAATTGACAAGCGTATACCGTATCTTCCTTCGCCAAACGATCAATAGCATCAGTGAGCTGAATTTCATTGCCTTTACCTAAAGCTTGGGTTTCAAGTTTCTCAAAAATGTTTGGAGTTAGGATATAGCGTCCAAGAATCGCAATATTACTCGGAGCAGTTTCTATAGATGGTTTTTCTACAAAAGAGGAGACTTTCATCAGTCCGTCATCTAACCGCTTAGCAGGTTCTACAATTCCGTATTTTGGAATATTTTCTTTGCGAACAGGCTGGGTTCCCACAACACTTTTCCCCGTTTGATCATAGATATCCATTAACTGTCGAATCGCTCCTGGTCCATTTTCATTGATGACAATGTCATCTCCAAGTAAAACGGCAAAAGGCTCGTTTCCTACAAAACTTTTAGCGCATAAAATTGCATGCCCAAGTCCTTTTGGAGTTTTTTGACGAATGGAAACCACATTAACCATATCTGTAATCTCCTCGATCATTTTGAGATGTTCTTCATCGTGACTCGCCTTTAGTTTTTCTTCTAGTTCAAATGAACGATCAAAGTGGTTTTCAATGCTTTGCTTATAAGAATTGGTGACAAGACATATTTCTTCAATACCAGCCTTGACGGCTTCTTCTATAATGTATTGAATTGTAGGAATATCTACGATCGGAAGCATTTCTTTAGGAATGGCTTTGGTAGCCGGCAAAAAACGGGTTCCAAAGCCAGCCGCTGGAATGATAGCTTTGCGAATTTTTGGGGTCATGATTGCAATCATGGGCTTTAATAGCAAAGCCCAACTTCTCCTTTCTACAAAAATGAGACGAGCGCCTAATTTTTCAATTGATTCCAAAAGAGGACTAAAATATAAATTTTGGAAAAAAGAATAATCCTCTTCCAGAATTTCTTTTTCGAGCAAAATAAAGGAGTTAACACCTTAGTAGGGGTAGGAAGAGATTAAAGCCTTTGGTACAAAAAAAGTTCTACCTTTATAAAGCTATTAATTAAATTTGGCTAAGAACTGTTTTTCTGCTTACTTTCATGGTGAACTATGGAAGATTAAAACCTAAGATAGGGTTTGAGAGGTGGGTTTTAAATGGTCAAGAAATTCATTTAGGATAAAAGAACCAAAGACTTCTCAAAGCCAACTTACACGATAGAAATTGAGCGCTTATTCCATATTACGTTTTTTTTTAAAAGATAGGGAAAACAAGCGTTGAGAAAGCTTTTAAAACGATTTAAATTTTTAATCCTTCTTTTTTAAAGAAGTGAGTTATTTGCATACAAAATCAGAAAGGATGATCAACAATGGCAAAAATGGAAGATCGCTTAGATGGTATGGCGAAACGCCTTGAAGAAATCAATGAAAAAATGATGGATCCAAGTGTAGTGAGTGATCGTCGTCAAATGTCAAAACTGGGTCGGGAAGCCAATGAATTGACGCCCATTATAGATGTCTACAACGAATACAAAATCGCTAAACAAGAATTGGCTGATGCGTGTGAACTTGAAAAAGAAGACGATAAGGAAATTCGCGAAATGGCCAAATTGGAAATTGAAGAACTTGAACCGCGCATTGAAGCCTATATTAAGCAACTCGAATTGCTATTAGTTCCAACAGATCCTAATGATTCTCACAATGCCTTTATGGAAATTCGTGGAGCAGCTGGAGGCGATGAAGCCAATATTTTTGCAGGAGACTTATATCGTATGTATTCCAAATATGCTGATGGCAAAGGCTGGAAAGTAGAGGTCACCGATGCGGAAGATTCTGAAGCGGGTGGGTATTCTCTCATTTGCTTTAAAATCAGTGGGCCAAAGGCCTATGGCACCCTTAAATACGAAAGTGGTTCTCACCGCGTTCAGCGCGTCCCAAAAACGGAATCTCAAGGTCGTATTCAAACATCAACCGCTACCGTTCTTTGTTATCCCGAACTTGATGAAGAAGATTTTGACATCGATATAAATGATTTGGATATCGAAACGATGCGTGCTTCTGGAGCTGGAGGTCAGCACGTTAATAAAACAGATTCCGCCGTCCGCATTATCCATAAGCCCACAGGAATTGTGGTGAAATGTCAAGATGGTCGTTCTCAACATGAAAACCGTGCTACAGCTCTTGCTACAATTGCAGCTCGTGTGAAGGAAGAGCATCAACGTGAAATAGATGAGAAAAATGATGCCGAACGTAAAACGAAGATTGGTACTGGTGACCGGGCTGAAAAAATTCGAACCTATAACTATCCTCAAAATCGTGTAACCGATCACCGTATTGGATATTCGGTCAACCAGTTAGATCGCATTATTGATGGTCGTTTAGAAGACTTAATGAAAGCTTTACAGGAAGCCGATCAAAGAGCCAAATTGGCTGGAGAAGCGCTATAATGACGACTTGGCATACTCTTTTGCGTGAAGGGAAAGACCGCTTATACCAAGCTGGAAATTCAGATCAAGCTGCTTTGCTACTTCTTAACGAATTATGTCGTACAAAAAATCTTAATCTTTATATGATCATGGATGAAGAAGTAGACACTGATATTGCCACAGATTATCTGGAAGGCATTCATCGGTTAGAACAAGGTGAGCCTTTAGGATATGTCCTTGGATATGAAAATTTCTATGGGTATGACTTTATTGTCAATAAAAATGTCTTAATTCCAAGACCGGAAACAGAAGAACTTACGGGACAAGTGTTGATGTTGAATGATCTTCTCTTTGAAAACAAAGAGGAACCAGTTGTCTTTGATGTGGCGACTGGAAGTGGCGCAATTGGAATTACGCTCAGTTTAGAAGCCCCAGATTTAAAAGTATATGCCTCTGATATTTCGGAAGAGGCTTTAGAAGTCGCTCAAGCTAATAACGAAAAACTTGATGGACGAGTTCAGTTCTTTCAAGGAGATATGTTAGAACCCTTCATTGAGCGAGGCCTTCATTGTGATATTTTAGTTTGTAATCCTCCTTATATTCCCTCTCAAGAGAAGATGGATCATGGCGTAGTCGATTACGAACCAAATGTAGCGTTGTTTGGAGGCAACGATGGTTTATTTTTCTATCAAAAACTCTTGGAAAAAGCGGATCAAGTTTTAAATCCTAAAGGAGTTATGGCCTTTGAAATGGGGTATGACCAAGCTGAACGTTTGTCCGCTTTAGCGCATCATTATTTCCCTCAGGCCAATATTGAAGTCATTCAAGATATGAGTGGAAAAGACCGCATCTTAGTAGTAAGACCCTAACCGAACAAGCTAAGTCTTAACTTTTTTCGAAAGGCTTAGCTTGTTTTCAATAGATTAAAAAAGAAAGAAGGTAGAAAGTATGAATCGAAATGATCCATGTTGGTGTGGAAGTGGAAAAAAATATAAAAAGTGTCACGAAGCTTTTGACCGGGAACTGCATGCTTTATGCGCCAAAGGAGAGCGTGTGCCCCCTCGTTCGTTGATTAAAACAGAAGAGGATTTGAAATGGATTCGGGAAGCTGGAAAAATTAATACGGGCATTTTAGATTTAGTGGGAGAGAAAATTCATGCGGGAATGACTACGAATGAAATCGATCAAATCGTTTATGATTATACGATTGAACATGGAGCAATTCCCGCTCCATTAGGATATGAAGGCTTTCCTAAGAGTTGTTGTACTTCTATTAATGACCAAATTTGCCATGGAATTCCAGACGATACTATTTTAAAAGAAGGCGATATTGTCAATGTGGATTGTACGACTATTTATCATGGTCACTATGCCGATGCCTCTCGCATGTATTGCATCGGAGAAGTAAGCCCCAAAGCCCAAAAATTGGTAGATGTCACCAAAGAATGCCTAGAAGCAGGCATTGCTGCGGTAAAACCTTGGGGTCACTTCGGGGATATTGGAGAAGCTATTCAAACCTTAGCTTATAAAAATGGCTTTACAGTCGTAACCGATTATTGTGGACATGGAGTGGGAAATGGGTTTCATGAAGAACCCTATGTTTATCATGTTGGAAAAGCTGGTACAGGAATGGTCATTGCTCCAGGAATGGTCTTTACGATTGAACCAATGATCAATGAAGGTGTTTCTACTTTATTTATCGATGCAGATAACGATTGGACATCTTATACCGATGATGGTAAGCTTTCGGCGCAATGGGAGCATACTTTATTAGTTACTGAGGATGGCGTAGAAATTTTGACTCACTAAGAAGACTCGTTGAATCCATATTTAAAGTCAGGAATTAAAGAATTCTTGGCTTTTTTCTTTAGAAACTTATGCTAA
>CAZTNF010000014.1:0-17519 GCA_964615295.1 uncultured Erysipelotrichaceae bacterium
CATCAGACCTTCTGTTATGTCTTATACTGATCGTTCGTTTTTCAAAGATCCATGACTTCCTAAGTCGATACGTTTTCTCGATCTTAGGATTGGAAGATCACTCTTCCAAAATTCAATTGGAAACTTACATCTCCTAAATTGAATTTTCAAAAAGTCATCTCATTAAAAATGTTTTATATAAAGAACAAATTTCATTTTTTAAAGCCCGTTTTCTTAAGGCTCATTTATAGTATCATGTCCTCAGAAGCAAAGCAAGCACTTTTGTGATTTTTTTAAATATTTTCACAAGTTTTTTAATCTCTCTAAATTTCTTCAATTTGGGATTTCGGAAGTGCGGATAAGAAGATACAGTGAAATCCTAATGAAGTCAATTCTTATCTTAAAAGAATTTGAAGAAACCCACTCCTCTCCTTAACTTTACTTTTTATTCAAAATAAGGATAAAAAAAGATGCCATTTCTAGGCATCCTCTTAGCTTGGTGATTCTAATACTCAATAAACAAACGTTCGAGTTCGTCTCGATTTAAATTTTGGGCTAAACCGAGCATCAATAAGATTCTCGCTTTATGGGGAGAGAGGCGATGAGCCGCAATGGTTTTATGAAGTGGATCAAAAACAGAAGAATCAAAAGCAGCTCCTTCAAGTAAACGACTTGCTCGAACAATTTGGCAAGGTGTTTTATTTTGTTCGATCACTTCTTGAATAGATTGAGGGTAATTTCCCGATCCACTTCCTGCAATCACCACCCCATCATAGTGTTCTAACATCCATTTTAAAAGCATAGGATCACAGTTGGCATGGACATAATAAATCCCTACTTTAGGAAGCTCCTGGAAGTCTTGGCTCGAAAAACGTGAATAATGGGTATGACGACGATAAGGAGCATGAATTAAATAGGCCGTTTCATCTTGCATATATCCAATAGGACCTGGATCACCGACTTCAAAGGCATCAGTTTTGATGGAATTGATTTTGGTTAAATCGCGTCCAGAATAAATGGTATCCGATAAGACCGCCAATACCCCTTGATCTTTGGCTTTATCACAAGCGGCAAGAGCTACCGATTGGTATAAATTCATCGGACCATCTGCGCTTGTGGCTGTAGCTGGACGCATCGCGCCTGTGATGATTACCGGCTTGTGGACATTGAGAATCAAGTTTAAAAAGAAGGCTGTTTCTTCCAGCGTATCCGTTCCATGAGTAATCACAAATCCATCAATTTGGGGATCCTTTTCTAAAGCTTCAATTTGTTTTTTAATTTCTAAGATGTCTTGATATGTGATGTCGTTGGAATCCTTGGAACAAATATTGACCATTTTTAAATTGGCCAAGTCTCGGATTTGGGGGATGGATTCCAAAATGGAATCCACTGGTAAAGTTCCCGCTTTATAGTGAGCACTTTTGCCAATTTTGCCACTTCCAGCAATAGTCCCACCTGTGGCAATCAAAGCAATCGTCTTTTTAGCTTTGGTGGTTGGTGTTTGAAGAGAAGAGAGATTGGTATCCATATTTTTATCTTAAAATAGAAGCTTGCCTTCGAGTAAGGTCTAACAAGTAAACTTAGTGGGACAAGTAAAAGAAATTATCCACCTCTAAAAGAAGATCGAAAGCGGAGAAAAAATAAATTTTGGATCATTCCTAAATTTTCAATATACTAAGATTACAGTCTATACTCATTGTTTTTGTCGGGTGGCTACGCTTTTGACTTCTTTTACTCTTTGATAAATTTTATCTTTCTAAGAAGAGTTTGCTCATTTAAACTCAACAGAAGAAGTAAAGAGCGAAAAGAAAGGAAGAGAGAAGAAAACGTGAAACCTGTGACGCGAATGGTTTTAGCAGGGCTATTTTTAGCCTTAGGAATTATATTGCCCTTTTTTACTGGGCAAATTCCTATGGTAGGAGCCATGCTTTTACCGATGCATATCCCCGTTTTACTGTGTGGATTTATTTGTGGTTGGAAATATGGTTTAGCCATAGGTCTTATTTTACCCTTGTTGCGTTCGGCTATGTTTACTATGCCTCCGATGTTTCCTCAAGCTGTGGCGATGGCTGTTGAACTTGGAACGTACGGTTTTGTATCGGGATGGCTCTATGAGCACTCCACATGGCAATGCCTCAAAGCCATTTATCGCTGTTTAATTGCTGCGATGTTAGCTGGGCGGTTAGTTTATGGTCTTGTGATGGCGCTTTTGATGGCGAGTGTAGGTCAACCTTATAGTTTTGCGATGTTTATGACAAGTGCCTTTGTAAGTGGGATTCCCGGAATCATTGTGCAGTTGTTGTTGATTCCTTCCATTATGGCTGTTCTCAATAGTCAAGGCCTTCTTCGCTACCGCCAAATTGAAGCGTAATCCTTAAGTATGAGTCAAAATAAATTCGCCTCATTCAGTTCCATTAATTTTCAAGGAAGCCCAAATGAGCTTCTAGCTCTATTGATTCAAAAAGCTAAGGCATATCAAGGAAATGGTCCACTCGTTCTTACTCTAGATGGTCGAGCTGCCTCTGGAAAATCCACTTTTTCTCAATTGTTGTTTCAGGCGCTTCAAGAAGCGAATCTTGGTAAAGGTGCCTTGATTCATGCGGATGAATTTTTCTTACGTCCTGAACAAAGAACTAAAGCGCGATTCATGCAACCTGGAGAAAACATCGATTATGAGCGCCTCCAAGAAGAAGTGCTTATTCCCTTATGCCACCAACAAGAGATTGTCTATCGCCCTTTTAGCTGTTCGACCTTTTCCTTACAAAATCCTATTTTTTTAGGAAAAGTAGATTGGATTATTTTAGAAGGATCCTACTCTTTGAATGATCATCTTGCTCCTTATGCGGGGATCTCTTGTTTTTTAACCTGTGAGGCTTCTATTCAAAGCGAACGGATTTTAAAGCGAAGCAATCCTAAAAAGTGGCAAGATTTTCAAACTCGCTGGATTCCTCTAGAAGAAAAATACATCGAAGCCCTTCATCCAGAGCAACGATGTACCTTCTATGTGGATACCTCCTCTTGGTCTGACATTTCGAATCAATAGAAAAAATTACAGAAAATGTGGTGTAAAACACCCCATAGCCCAATTGGCTAGAAAGGAAAAAAATGTCTTCTCGTTCTAAAGTGTATTTCACCAAAGAAATCAGTCCTGAATCTTTAGTCAAACTATATAACGTGCTTGGCAAAAAGTTAGAAGGCAATGTGGCTGTCAAACTGCACAGCGGTGAGCGTGGAAATCAAAACTACTTACGTCCCGAATTTCTAAAGCCTATGATTGATGAAGTGGATGGAACAGTTGTTGAATGCAATACAGCTTATGGTCATAACATGGGTGGTTATCGTTCCAACAATCACGATCACGAAGAAGTATTAAACGAGCATGGTTGGACAGAAAACTTCCGTGTAGATTTATTAGATGCTGAGGGACCGGATAAAGTATTGGAAATTCCCAATGGAAAAATCATTAAAGAAAACTTTGTAGGAAAACACATTGATGATTACGATTCTTTGCTCGTTCTTTCTCACTTCAAAGGACATCCTATGGGTGGTTTTGGTGGAGCTCTTAAGCAACTTTCCATTGGCTGTGCTTCCCATGGTGGAAAATGTTGGATCCATTCCACTGGTAAAACGAAAGATATGGATGAAACATGGTCGATGGACGTTGATCACGATGAATTTATCGAAGCTATGGCTGATGCAGCAGAAAGTGTAGATCGCCTTTTCGATAATAAAGTCGTATATATTAACTGTCTCATGAATCTCTCCGTGGATTGCGATTGCTGTCATGTTGCAGAAGATCCTTGTATGAAAGATATCGGAATTTTGATTTCTACCGATCCTGTAGCGATTGATCAAGCTTGCATCGATTTAGTATACAACTCAGACGATCCAGGACGTGACCACTTAGTAGAGCGCATTGACAGTCGTCATGGTCGGTTAATTCTTGAGGCGGCAGATAAACTTGGCTTTGGAAGCCGTGATTATGAATTAATCGATATCGATGAAAAATAAGACAAACTAAAAAAGCGATTGGAAACTTATCCATCGCTTTTTCTTTTTCTTCTCGAGAGGAAAAATGAAAACCTAGTCCTCGAATTTTAAATCCTACATCCATCTTTCCTTCAATCTTCTTCAAAAAAATCCACTTGACCAAAATAGCTCATTTGTCCATCCTGATTCATAAAACCACCTTTTTCATAGATGGCAATTGTAGGCAATCCTTTTTCGCATCGTGCTTTTTTTATAAAGCGTTTTTGATGAGGAGTAGCATGATAATGCACTTCAATATCTAAACCTTTCAAATGGCCAAGGCCTTTTTGCCAAGAAAAATCTGGATAGTCTTCATCAGGGGTGATGTGATAGTCCTCGAGTTGCATCATGGCTCCCGCCGAATAGCCAATCACCACTCCTTGATAGCGTTTTAGAGCTTGAAGAAGCTTCTTTTCTTTGATGCGTTTCATCGCTAAGTCTGGCGCACCACCTGGAAGCATCAAAACATCGGAATTCACCACTCTATTCAACATTTCTTGATTGGAGTGGGTAAAATAATTTACCCAATGCACATCTTTTTCCGGAATTCCGTAAGCCTTAAAGACATCCGTATTGGCTCGATACCAAATTCCTTGACCTCTTTTATATTGCTTATTCCAAGCCTCAAGATTTTGAGTGTCATCAAAAAAACTGAAAGCTAAAACACATACAACTTGTCCAGAATGAAATACCTTAGATAAAGCTTTTCTACACCAAGACTCATCAATCATCGAGGTGTTCATCAGTATATTCGTGCGTGAAAAAAAATCGAGGGGAGCCAGTCGAAGAATATCTTTTCGTCCAATGGTTCCATACACATGAGGATAAGAAATCCCATTCTTATCCTTTTCAAATCGGATATCCAAATGCGGATTTTGAGAGGAGATGACCAAAAAAGCCATCTCTTCATGAATCAGGCCTTCTTTTTTAAGTTTTTTTTCTATCAAAGGCCATGAATTCCATGTAGCAAAGTGTAAAAAGTTGTCTTGATCTTCAAAACCATAAAATCCTTTTTGATCCAAAGCCTCCTCCACTTGTTTAGGATAGCAAAGGTGAATGAGTTCCATGGGACTTCTCCTCTTCTATTTACATCTTTAAAGCTTAGTCCATCTCATAAAGACGTCACGCTCAATTTCATAAAGAATCCTTGGTCTTCTTATCCTTTTCAAGAATTTGTCTTTGAAATGGATAGGGATGAAATAATTCTAAATTGGAAACCTTTAAAGAGTGAGAAATTACAATAAATAAAGAGCTCTTAATAAAAATCAAGAGTTCTTTTGATACGAGGAGGCGTTTTTTATGAAGCAACTTCAAGACTTAGTCCTCGATTTGTGGAAGCCCAATAGCGTACGGAGCCGCTATACATCCTTTAAACCGGTTTTTAAACGCTTTGTGGGCCTTGAAAATGAACAGGAATACAACGATTTATGCAAAACCATCACCGAATCTAAAGACAATTCGACTCTTCTTGTGGATGGAAACTTTGTTTTCCAACCTCGCCTTGATGTATTGGCCCAAGTCAAAAAAGAGCTCCCCACCTTAAATTTGGATCACTTAACCAAAGAGTTTTTGATCATGTTTGCCAATCCTGAACTCAATGAGGTTTATTTGCGCGCCTTGAATTACACCATTGCTCTAGCAAAGCGCAATGGACTCTTTAAAACGCGAAAGCAACAAGAGAATTTTATTTGCAATCAAATCGTCTATACCACTCAATATTTACTCAACTTGCCCTTTGAACCCGATAAAGCTAGCAAAGTGATCTTATATGATCAAGGTCAACTCGATGAAAAAAGCTTTTGGTTTTTAATGCTCTGTTACGCTATGGGAATGGACGTCGTGGTCTTAGCGCCGCAACAAGAAAGTCCCTATTTTCAATACGACTTAGACCATCTCAGTCAATTGGTGTCTTATCCCAAAAGCTCGTATAAACGAACGTTTGCTCAACGTTCGGCTGCAGGCCAATCCTTAAATAAGGTGAAGACCATCGTCTCTACTCTTTCTCAACAAACCGATGCGTCTTTGTTTGGACAAACAGGTGTATTTAAGCCTTGGATGTTTCGCGGGGCTCCTGTCGAACATCTTCAATTAGAAGGAACCCGTATCGATCTAGAAGATACATGGAATCGAGAAGCTCGGTTGCGTGAAGGGTTTCAAGTGGAACATCATACGCTACGTGTGCCCTCTTTTTATATTGAAATTGATGGGGTAGATCGCAATGTGGATGAATATCTTCGTTTAGTGGATTTATTAAAAGAGAATGATCATGTCTTAGTCGATATGAATAAAGGAAACACTATTTTGCGTCCCTTAAAAGAAAAAAGCGAAGCCGTAAAGCTTGTTTTTTCGATGAATCCTAATGGAACTTTTGATCCAACGAAGCTTAAAGCCCAAGAGGGATATGTATTTGACCAATTATCAGCGGAAACTAGTGATATGTTTATTCAAAAACTCAACACGTTTTTGAGCCGGGATGGAAATCGACTTTCTAAAGAGGAACGCGTTGAAATCGCTAATGTTCTCTTATCTCTTTCTAAACCCATTGCTCGCATGATTGAAAATTTCGATTATCCATTCCAAGTTCCTAAAGTACTCTTGCTTTTAAACAAGGAGGAGCGTGTCAATCGCAATGTGGCTTTGGCTTTAGAGTTTTTATCCGGTCTTGGATTTGACATCGCCGTCCTTTCTCCAAGTGGAGTTTCTGGATTATCCGATAAAAAGCGTTCTATTTTACGCCTAGATAAGATGGTCTATGATTTTGACTTTGCCAATAGGCAAGAGGAAATTAGAAACGAAAAGAGCTTTATTCAAAGCGTCTTTGACTTTTTTAAATAATTAAAAATAAATTGAAAACCGATAATGTGAATCCTTTTTTTAGCTTAAAGGCGCTTCCTTCTTTGAATGCGGTATCATAGATAATAAGCATATTTCTTTTCCTTTACTTTTAGAAGAGAAACTCAAGTCCGAAAAACCTTTTTAGAAAGGATAGTTTTAAGATGAACTTTGACAATTTGGAAAGTCCACTGGCCGTTTTAGATAACGATCCCTTTGCGGAAAGCGCTAACAGTCAATATGCCTATAAGCCAAAAGTTGATGTGACCACGGCGGTTGTCCCTGTAGTGGAGATGGAAGAAAAAGATAGCTATCAGATGGCCTTGCGCAACCTCCCACAAGTGCAAGCGTTGACCAATGAGATCGATATTTCCAATCCCAAAACCATTCAAAACTTTGGGGCTAAAGCAGGAGATGGAATTAGCAAAGTTTCAAGCCAACTTTTAGAAAATACGTCTGCGATTCGCTCTAAAGAGATTTCCGAAATGATGGTCAATTTGACAAGTGTCATGAAGAAATTTGATGCGGCAGAATTGAGTATGGAGGATGCCACAGGCAAGCGAGGATTCTTTGGCAAGATGCGCAGCAAAGCACGGGAATCGATTGAAAGCGTAGTGGCCAAATACGACAATTTAGCCCGCGATGTCGATCGCATTTCTGGAACGCTCAATCGCTACATGGTCGACATTGATAATTCCAATGCTAACCTCGAAAAGCTCTACAAAGCCAACACGGAATACTTTAAAGCCTTGGAATGTTATGTGGTGGCCGCCGATATTGGCTTAGAAGAAATTCAAAATAAGATTCAAGAAGTCAAAGACATGCCCAATATGTCCGATGATCAAAAAAGCTTCATTATCCGAAAGCTTCAAGACAACTATTATTTGTTAGAACAACGAAAAGCCGATTTACAAACCGCTGAAATGGTGTCCTTACAACTACAACCCACTCTTGCCATGATGATGCAGTCCAATTATCAACTCATGGGAAAAATCAATACCTCATTTATCGTAACCTTACCTGTGTTTAAGATTTCCCTAACCAATGCAGTCATGTTGAAGCGGCAAGAAATTCAAGCGCAAAGCATCGCTCAACTCGATCAAGCCACTAACGAATTGTTATTGCGTAACGCCAACAATACAGTTGCGAACTCCAAAAATATTGCGCGTATGGCTAATACAACTGGAATAAAGATCGATACCCTTCAACAAGTCCAAAACACCATTATGAATGGCATTGATGAAGTGAATGAAACGATGAAATCGGCTTCTGAACAACGCCGTCAAAACTCTGCCGATCTAACTAAGATGATTCAAGATATGAAGCAAAAAGGCTTTGGAGGATAAATATGGCCATTCAACTGGATTTAAATAAGGAAATTCAACTTGATCTCGATAAAGGAATTACCCTAGATTTAGAAAAAGGGGACTTTGTCAACCTCTCTAAAAATCGATTGGATCATGTAGTTTTGCGTGCGGGGTGTGGCTGGAACTGCCGTAGAGTCGAAAAGAAAGGGTTATTTGGTTTAAAACGGCAAGTGATGGAAGATGTCGATTTAGACTTAACCTGCTCCTTAGAAGATGCTAATGGCCATGTCATCGATCGCGTCTATTTCAATCACCGTTCCGTTCCTGGCCTTCGCTTAGACCAAGACGATCGCTCAGGAAGTACAAGTTGGAAAGATGTGGACAAAGAATGCCGTTCTTTGGATAAAGACAACGAAAACATCATCATTCGTCTGGATCAGGTTCCCGCTTCGGTAGATCAAATACGAATTGGGGTGGTGATTTACAACCAAGGAAGACAGATGAAAGGTCAACCCAATCACACCTTTGACATGATTGATAATGCTTATTGTAAATTGGTGGATGAAACCAATCGACGTGTCCTCTGTTCGGTCAAAATGTCAGAAAAAGGAGGAGATCGAACCGCCGTTATGATGGCCATCATTAAACGTTATCAAGGCCAATGGGTGTTTGAAGCAGCTGAAGAATATTCATACGCTCACGTTTTAAGCTTTTAAAGGTTATCTATAGCTATTGACAAGTAAAAAATTTCTTATCAATTGTTTTTTTTCAGAAAGGATTGGTGAAACTAATTATGGACTTTTCCTCCCTTAACTTTTTAAATGGCGATGGACCGGATGATTTTGGAAATTCTTCCAATACTTCTGCTCCTCTCTCCTTGGATCTACAAAAAGGCTTTACTCTTGATTTAGCCAAACCAAACGGAGTGGCTTTATCCAATGTACGAGTGTCTTTAATTTGGGATCCTGTCATTCAAGGAACCGATGTAGACATCGATTTGTCCGCTTTCTTATTGCACAATGGACGGATTCAAAGCGTGAACGATGTGATCTACTTTAAAACTCCGAAAAATGGTCCAGCTTCCTCTTATATCACTCATTCTGACGATAGCCGCACAGGAGCAGAAGCATCTGGAGACGATGAAGACGAATGGATTCAAGTTAACCTTGATAAAGTACCAAGTGATGTGACTAGCATCGTGTTTGTAGCCAATATTTATAACTATCAAGCCAATAACCAAACGTTTGGCGTGGTTCGCTCTTTAAGCCGCATTACTGATTCCTCCACAGGAAAACCATTAGCAGATTTTGCCTTAAGCAACGATTACGCCACCGATTCGGCGATTGTTTTGGGTGCGGTAGAAAAACAAAATGGCTCTTGGGTGTTCAAAACCATTGGCGAAGGCATGATGGCCGATTTAAATGGCTTGCTTGCTCGCTTCCAGTAGAGATTTTTTTGTTTCAATTGGTCTTTGACGAAAAAGAAAGTTTACTTTTTAAAAATTTGAAAGGATCCGCACAAGTCGGATCCTTTTCCCTATGAATTTCTTTTTCTACAGATTTTTTTTATCCTCTAAAAGGCAAAGAAAGGACAAGGTATGATTAATTTTTCTGGATTTGGAGATTCACCTAATAAAAGTACTCAAAACGATGGATTATTGTTGGATCTCAATAAGGGGATGACTCTCGACTTAGTGAAGGAAAATGGCGGAAATCTCCATAAAGTGGATGTGGGATTAGCCTGGGATCCAGCCGTAACCGGAAAAGATGTCGATTTAGATCTCTCCGCTTTCTTTTTACATCATGGCCGTGTGCAATCGCTCAACGATGTTCTCTACTACAAAGCTTCTCCTGCGGCGGCTTGCTTTCAATATGCCGAATACTCGGGAGACTCACGAGATGGAAGCGAAGCGGATGGAGATGAACCAGACGAATTCATCAAAGTGGATCTTGATAAAGTCCCCGCAGACATTGATCGTATCGTCTTTTTAGTTACGATTTATAATGCGGTTAATACCAATCAAACCTTTGGAGTTGTGCGTTCCTTAGTTAAAATCGAAGATGGCTTAAAAGGCAAAAATCTTGCTACATATCGTCTAAACACTGATAATTCAGTTGACACAGCGTTTATCATAGGTGAACTTGTGCGGGCAGGAAGGGGATGGAGCTTCAAAGGAATTGCCGAAGGACGAGACGGCGATCTCAATGATCTACTCCGCCTTTACTGCTAAAGGTTAAAAAAGGAGAGTTGAATGGCAAAAGATCAGGAAAAAACAAATGTCATTGCTTCTTCATCCATTGGTTTAACTACCAAAGAAGCAGAGGAAAGCAAAAGCAAGTATGGAACCAATGCGCTTTCAGTTAAAGAAACGGAATCGTTTTGGGATATGTACAAAGAGGCCTTTAATGACATTTGGATCAAAATTTTATGTGCCGCCTGTGCTTTGCAACTCGTCATTTATGGATGTAGCTTTATTTGGCCCCAATACTTTCACCAAGATCTCATAGAGATTCTTGGTGTGGTGATTGCCATTTTCTTAGCTACCTTTGTAGGGACTTTGCAAAACTACAGAAACAATCAGCAATTTAATACTTTACAAGCTGAAGCCAGCAAGATTAAAACGAAGGTTTATCGTGATGGTACCATTCATGAAATGCCCATTGATGATATCGTTAAAGGCGATGTGATCTTATTACAAGCTGGAGATCAAGTTCCAGTGGATGGCGTTTTGATCAAGGGAAGTTGTAAAGTTAATCAAGCTTCATTAAATGGGGAAAGCCGTGACGAAGAAAAAACAGCCACGACGGAACCTGTGGATTTAACCATTAAATGTGAAGACTTCTCCAATCCCAATTGGATCTTCCGAGGTTCGGTAGTCACAAGTGGTGAAGTCTTAGTCGAAGCCGTCATCATTGGTGATAACACGGTTTTAGGTGGAATTTCTCAAGCACTTGGAGAAACCGGCAAGCCTTCTCCTTCAGCTGAAAAAATGGAAGTTTTGGCTGGGCAAATTGGAAAACTTGGGGTGGCGGGGGCTGCTTTGGCTGTAGCCGCAAACTTATTCTTTGAAATTTCTGGAATGCATCAATTTGAAACCGCGAGTATGATTGCTTTAGCGATTCAAAATGTGATGTTGTTTGTCAGCATTATCATCATGGCGGTTCCAGAAGGATTGCCATTGATGTCCGCACTGGTTTCGAGCATGAACAGTGGCCGAATGTTAAAGGAAAACATTCTCGTTCGTCATTCCGATAGCATCGAAACGGCGGGATACATGAATCGTTTGTATTCCGATAAAACGGGAACGATTACGGAAGGTGTTCTTTCGGTAGTGGATTGGATTAATGGCCAAGGGCAAGTAAAATCCAATATCAACGACATGGGCGCTTCTTTGAAAAGGGAACTCATTAATGGCATTGGCTTAAACAATGATGCGATCAGTTCCGATGGAAAAGCCATCGGTTCGAATGGTACTGACCGCGCTTTAATGAACTATCTCATTTCTCTACAAGAAGACAACATCGATCGTTCCGTCATTATTGATAAAGAGCCTTTCGATTCTCAAAAGAAATTTTCAAAAGTTGTTTTACAAGACTGCAGTTACCTAAAAGGTGCTCCTGACTTCTTTATTGATAAGTGCCAATACTACATGAATGGAGCTGGCCAAGTCGTTCCTTTTACCGATGCGGATCGCAAAGCCGTGGCCAATACCATGCATGAACAAATGGCTCGTTCCATGCGTCTATTGCTCATCATGAAAGAAGACCAAGAACACGGTCCTTATATTTATCTTGGCATTGTCTGCATCCGTGATAACGTCCGTTCGGATGTGGCACAAACTGTGAAAACAATGAAAGAAGCCGGTTGTGAAGTCGTTATGGTTACTGGAGATAACGCCGAAACCGCTACCGCTATTGCCAAAGAGGCCGGCATTTTAGATAGTCCCAAAGATATCGTTTTAACTTCCGATCAGTTAGCTAAGTTAGACGATGAAGAACTGAAAAAGATTATTCCCGATTTACGTGTCGTAAGTCGTGCCAAACCCATGGATAAAAAACGTCTAGTGGATTTGTCACAATCTCTCAATTATGTAGTCGGCATGACGGGGGATGGAGTTAACGACTCACCAGCCTTAAAAGCGGCCGATGTTGGTTTTTCCATGGGAGATGGAACTTCTGTGGCCAAAGAAGCTTCGGATATTGTCATTGTGAATAACTCTTTAACAAGCATTGCCAATGCTTTGAAATATGGACGAACAATGACTAAATCAGTTCAAAAGTTTATTATCTTCCAGTTAACAGTCAACATTGCCACGATTTTGATGAATATCATCGCTCCATTCTTAGGCTATACCGAACCTTTTACGATCGTTCAAATCTTATGGATCAACTTGATCATGGACACCTTAGCGGCCTTGGCTTTTGGAGAAGAACCCGCTTTGGATCGTTACATGAAGGAACAGCCGATCAGTCGTAAAGCCCCTGTCTTAACACGCTATATGACCGAATCCATTTTGACAGCAGCCATTTATATCACTGTGGCTTCCGCCATTATGTTGAAGAGTCCAAGCTTCTTAGTAAGCATTGGCTTAACTACCGAACCGATGGTTCGTACTTTCATCTTCACGTTCTTCATTTATGCCGTTATCTTCAACTCGTTGAATACTCGCTCTGTGGGATTTAACTTGTTTGAACACATTTCGGAAAACAAGAAGTTCATGATCGTCATGTCTTTGATCTTCGTTTTACAAACCATTTTGATTTACGCTGCAGGAGCTATTTTCAACACCGTTCCAATTCCAGCAAGTGCCCTCTTTACGGCCATAGGTATGGGTATTTTGATTATTCCAGTGGATATGATTAAAAAACTCATCGTAGGATCTTGGAAAGAGATCGTCCATTAATCATGAGGCTTTAAGAAGAATTTTCTTCTTAAGGCCTTTTTTATATTGGTGACTCTAGAGTAAAACCATCTTCTTTAAAGTTCATACTCTTTTTTTCTAGGTCTTCTAATCAAGTAGAAAAAGAAAACAGCCATTAAGACACTTGATCTTAATGACTGTTTTTACCAAAAAGTCTAGCGAATCCAAGTAATGCGACTAGGATCATATCGATCTACTTGAGGAGCGATATGTTTAGGATGGCCTAAGGCAATAAGAGCAAAGGACTCTTTGGTATTTGGAACTTTAAGAAGCTTATCCATAGCTTCCATACGATCTTTTTCTGGAGCAATACCAAGACACACTGCGCCAAGACCTAAAGTGGTAACTTCTAATAAGATATTTTCAATGCAAATTCCCATATCAATTTCATTGTATTCTGGACAGCTGTTCTCTTTACGACAGATCAAACCTAAAACAACTGGAGCTTGGGCCGCACAATGCGCATAAGGAGACACTTTAGAAAGAGCTTCTTTTACTTCTGGATTGGTAACCACCACAAATTCCCAAGGCTGAGAGTTTACGGCTGAAGGAGCTTGCATAGCAGCTTTTAAAATTTGATCAATTTGTTCCGTGGAAACTGGTTCATCGGTCCATTGACGAATGGAAGTACGTTCGAAAATTGGATTCATAAAATATGGATTAAAGATTTACCTCTCAAAGCAGAAAGGAAAATCCCATTTCTCCTTTCTTCCCATCGATTTATTAGGGATATCTAATCTTTTCTTAAAAGAGAAGCTTCGATTAGATACTTTAAGAATATCGTCTTTAGGAAGAAAAAACGATAGGGACGCTTTAACTAAGCGTCCCTAAAAAAGTAAAGAATTAAGAAAAATTAAGAATATGGATGGACTAAACGCATTTCCAATTTATAGGAATCCCGATCTGGAATTTTTTCCCAAATAAGTTGTCGAATTTCTTCTTCTGTGCGCGATTCGTCATAGGGAACGATGAGATCAAAGAAAACTCGAGTTTTATCATCAGTATTTTCAACACGAAAGTCTTGAATTGCCCAGTCTTCTTGAATTTGAGCAATGATCGATAACAACATATCATTGACTCGCATTGTTTGAGTATCATGCAACAACACGGGATCAGCATGCGCGACAAGTTCGATATTTAATTCTCGACTAATCTGTCTTTCAATACGATCTATTTCGGAATGAACATCCATTAAATCAAGGGTGCCATCTACTTCAATATGAGCCGTTGCATAAACATATTGAGGGCCATAGGAATGAATGGTTACATCATGAACTTCTAAAGCCATTGGATGTTCAAGAATAATGTCCACGATTTGATTAACCTGTTTAATGGAAGGAGCTTCGCCAAGTAAAGAATTGATGACCTCTTTTAAAAGACCCCAAGCAGAATGGAAAATAATAACCGATACCACCAAACCTACCAATCCATCGAGATCGTAATGAATGAGAGGAGAAATCAAGGTAGAAGCCAAAACCAAGGATGTGCCAATGGTATCATTTCGAGAATCAATTGCATTAGCTTCCAAAAGTTCACTGTGGTAAATCTTAGAATATTTATGGTTATATGAATACATATAAAGTTTAGTGCAAATGGAGAGAACCAATACCACTACTGAAGCCCACTCAAAATGAACAGGTGTAGGATTTATAATTTTTTCAAAGGACTGTTTAACCATTTCTAGACCCAGAGCCAAAATGACCATTCCCATAAAGAGGGCGGAAATCGTTTCAGTTCGGCCATGGCCATATGGATGTTCTTTATCAGCTGGTTTTTCGGCAATTCGAAAGGCGAAAATGGAAACGATATTAGATAAGAAATCGGTTAAGTTATTAATGGCATCACCTTTAATTGCTACTGAATCCACCATCCACCCAATGGTATATTTAGAGATAAATAAGATGAGGTTCAAAAAAATTCCAACATATCCTAAAAGTTTTCCAATGGCATATCGGCCCTTAGCTGAATTGGGATCAACCTTTTTAGATAAAAAATGGTTTACAATGAACGTGACCGTATGGATTCCCCCTTTGCATTTTAAAATTTGATGGTATAATAAGAAGCGATTATGGAGACGTATCGAAGTGGTCATAACGGGCCTGACTCGAAATCAGGTAGTCTGAAAGGGCTCGTGGGTTCGAATCCCACCGTCTCCGCCATTATTTTACGCATCCGATTGGAAATTCGATGGAGTTAAAAAGATTCCTTTGAATACCAATCTTTTTTTTGTCTTTTTTCAGTGTGGGCGATTCAAAGAGCTTTTTCAATTGGTTTGATTGATTTTTCCTCCATATACTTTTACTTGAATTTTTAAGCAGATTTTATGAGTCGGGTGGAAAATCAATCTAAAAAGAATTAGTTAAAAATGAGAGGTACTTTTCTCCATTGGGATCTTAGCTAAATTTTATTTCTCCAAAGCCAAGTGAAATACAAGTGAAATATAAGAATATTTTTACCCTATAACTATGTATTCACTCCCCAAGGTAATTGGGAGTTCTTTGGATTTTAAAGAAGGAAAGAAGTCTAGGATTTTTGAAACTAAATTCAAGTAAATTTCTTCTTGGGTTTAAAAGGCCACTCTAATCTCAAAAGAGGGAAATAATTAAACAAAATGGTAAAAAGAAAGAACGGATAAAAATCCAAGAGGAGAACTATATGTCGAATTCCCTCAAACACATGATTTCGCTCGCCAGAGGAGAAGAAAAAGCAGATGTAGTTTTAAAAAATGCTCAAGTCGTCAATGTCTTTACCAATCAAGTTTTACTTAAAGACATCGCTTTATATCAAGATCGGATTGTAGGAATTGGTCATTATGAAGGAAAGAAAACTATTGATCTTGAAAATAAATTTGTAGTTCCTGGCCTGATTGATGCCCATTTTCATATTGAAAGCTCGATGGCTACTCCCTTTGCCTTATCTTTCCTTTTATTAAAGCATGGGATTTGTACTGTAATTGCGGATCCCCATGAAATTGTTAATGCCACTGGAAAGGTAGGTTTGGATTTTATGTTGGAGGATGCCCAAAAATCAGCCCTTGACTATTTTTTCATGATTCCTTCTAGTGTTCCAAGTCGTGATTTTGAGATTAATGGGGCCGGATTTTTTTCGGCTCAAGATATGAAAGAATACGCCCATCATAAAGAAGTTCTTGGATTGGCAGAAGTCATGCGAATAGAGGATGTTTTAAATGCTGATCCTAGAATGATCCAAAAATTTGAACTCTTTTCCCATAAGACCATTGATGGACATGCCCCTGGATTAAACAGTGAAGATTTACAGGCCTACCGTCTAGCCGGTATAGTGAATGATCATGAAGCCAGTACTTATAAAGAAGCCCTTCAACGCCTTCAAAATGGATTTCAATTGTTTATTCGTCAAGGAAGTGGAGCCAAAAACTTGGAAGCAATTTTAACTGGGCTTTTAGAACATCGCATTCCGCTTAATCATTGTTCTTTTTGTACCGATGATAAACATCTTGAAGACATCTATTTAGAAGGCACTATTGATCAAGAAATTCGAGAAGCGATAGACCTTGGATGTGATCCTATTGAGGCCATCAAAATGGCCACTATCAATACAGCTATTCATTATGGTTTAAAAGATCGTGGAGCCATTGCTCCTGGCTATAAAGCGGATTTGGTCATTTTAAAGGATCTTTCCACCTTTGAAATCGAAGATGTATGGAAGGATGGAAAGCCATTTCAAACTCTATCCGCTTTAGAGGCTCCGACTGCTATTCCCCAAACTCTTCAAAATAGTGTCTTTCTTCCTCCTTTTACTAAAGATCAATTTAAAATTTCACAAGGGCTTTGGCATGGCATTCAACTCGTTCCTCGCCAACTCTCTACTAAGGGATTTGAGATTGATTTGATCAAAGATGATTTTCCTTCGGCGCATTACAATATTCTTTGTGCGGCCGAACGGTATGGAAAAACGGGAGAATTTGCGTTTTGTCCTGTAAAAGGATATGGCCTAAAACATGGAGCGATCGCCATGAGTTATGCCCATGATAGTCATAATGCTATTGCCATAGCGGATAATGTTGAAGATCTAGTTTTAGCCCTTAACACGTTACAAAGTATTCAGGGAGGAATTGTAGTCGTTGAAAAAGGGCAAGTTTTTGATACCTTATCGATGCGAGCGGCTGGTTTAATGAGTGATCTTCCAGCTGCAGAAATCGTTCAACACATTTCTCGTATGAAAGAAAAAGTAATTGAAATGGGAGTTTCCAAGGATATCGATCCCTTTGCCAATTTATCTTTTTTATCTTTGCCTGTTATTCCAGAGGTTCGTTTATGTCCTCAAGGATACTATGACGTAGTCTCTCAAAGCTTTCTTTCTCAACCGATTTGTTCCTAGTCTTTTCCTAGCTTTTTAAAAGCTAAATTTCTTTTATCTTTTTAGGGAGAGCTAGCTTTCTTATCCCTGCTTCGAATTTCATCTTCTATAAT
>CAZTNF010000014.1:17619-22983 GCA_964615295.1 uncultured Erysipelotrichaceae bacterium
TTCGAATTTCATCTTCTATAATAGGAAAGTCGAAAAGAAAGAAGGTTTCATTTATGACAGATCATGAAGTCATTGTCGTTCTCAATTCTAGTCGTTTTGGCCAAGGAAATCCCCATCTTGGGGAAAAGTTGATGAGTGCATTTTTAGCTTCTCTCAATGCTTCTTCCAACAAACCAACGTCTATTTTGTTATTCAATACTGCGATTGTCCTTTCCACCACGCAAAGTCCTGTTTGGGAAGAACTCGATAAGCTTGCTCAAGCGGAAGTTGATATTTTAGTTAATGAAGAAAGTATGGAATTTTACGCTTTAAATTCCATTCAAAAAGTAGGTCGCTTGGTTTCTATGGAAGAAATGAGTGAAAAAATGCTCAATGCTTCTTTGATCGTAAAACCTTAATTTTGAGTGATTTTTCGTTTTACTTATAGTCTTTTATAGAAAGGAAACGATAAAAACTAAATTTTTAAGATTCTAATTTTAAGGTAAAGAGGGAGTTTGAATTCTAAAGATTCTAACTCCTTTTTTCATCCTTAAGTTATCCAAGAGCAAGAAATAGAAACGATTTTAGATTTTTATCGTCCCTTAAGAAACTTTTTAGTCATAAGAGGATGAGTTCTTTAAAATAAAAAGAGAAACTTTTTAGGAATTATTCCTTTACTATGGGTATTTTGGCGTAAATTTGACAATAAGACTGGTTTAGATATTCTATAAATAATGCCGCAGGGCAGAGAAGAAGAAAGGGGCACCTCCCTTATGGAAAAGGAAAAATGGACCCAAGAGCAATACGTGCAATATCTTCAAAAGAAAAAACAGGAAGCGCATGATGCATTCAATTTGTACATCACAGTTAATGCCAAAGAGCTTCAAGACGAGTGTGAGCCAGGAGCTAAAAATTTGGCTTCGGTGTGCAAGGCAATGCTTCAACAAATGCTTGAAGGCGACTGCTACGAAGTGGAACCTAAAATTCATACTAAAATAGCTGGGAAACTCACTGTTCGCTATTATGTAGATAATTTAGATCCTTCTCGGCGTACTTATGCTGAAGTTTTAAAAGAAGCCCGTGCTGCTCAAGAAGCTACAACGGCAAAAAAATAAGGAAGCCACTCCACTCATTAAAGGGACTGTTAAATAATTTAACAGTCCCTTTTTTTTGGAATCGCAAAAATCTCAAGTTAAATCTTGTATTCCTTTTTTCAAATAAGATCAAGAAAAAAAGAAAGAGTAAAAAAATTGGTATCTTTAATGTTCGATTTAAGTTTTTTTTTTATCTTATAGACATGGAAACCTTTATTCGAAAAGAGCTGAAGTATCTCATCAGCAATCAACAAAAGAAGGAATTGCTTCTTGCGTTAGCCAATGACATTGAACCCGATGCGTATCCAGAAAGCAATATTTATTCTATTTATCTCGATACTATTAACTACGATTTAATGCGCATTTGCGATGGCAAGCCTTCCTTCCGTCAAAAAGTGCGCTTGCGCTCTTATCAACCTGTCACCAAACCGACGGATCAAGTTTTCTTAGAACTCAAAAAAAAGTCGAATGGCGTATGCGCCAAAATTCGTTGCGAATTCACACTCGAAGAAGCGCTCACGTTTTTAAACAATCCCATTGGCTTTGATCAGGCTTCCAAAGAAATAGCCCATGTACTAAATCGTTTTCCCCTTGAACTTTGTTTTGCGCTCTATGCCCATCGCTTGTGTTACAAGTGGAAAGATCGTTCCGATTTACGAATCACGATTGATGACGATCTAACTTATCGAACTAAAAATCTCTATCTTGGTCGCAATGAATGTGAAGAACCACTTTTAAAGCCAGACCAAAATATTTTAGAAATTAAGTGTGCTCAAAACTTGCCTTTAAAGCTTGTGCGCACTCTTGAAGCTTTACAAATTAAGCCAGCCTCCTTCTCCAAGGCTGGGCAAGTCTACGCAAAATGTTTAGAAAGGACTCCTGTAGCATGTTCGATTTAATTAGTAATGTGTATTTGCAAACGCTACTTGCCTTTGGAATGGGACTTTATGCAGCTTTGATTTGTCGTCTTTCCTTTCGACCAAGTAGTTCTTTATTGTTTTCCTCCATTTTATTACCTCCTTTAGTATGTACTGCCTTACTTGCGGTGAATGGATCTATTGGAACATCCATTGCTGTTCTTGGCGTATTTGGATTGCTTCGCTTTCGCTCCTTACCTGGATCGAGCAGTGATTTAGTATGCGTCTTATATGCGATGGTATTAGGGCTACTCTGCGCTTCGGGAGCGTGGATCGCAACTTTACTTTTAGGTGGTTTACTAGGTCTTTTGATTTTAGCTGCTTCCTATTTCCAAAAACGCCATTTACAGGAAATGGAAATCATCATTGTGGTACCAGAAAGCATGAACGATGAGGGAGAATACCGTGAACTCCTTGAAGAAGTAGGTCGCGATGTCCGTTTAGAACGAATGCGCACAGCAGGAATGGGCACCCTTTATGAATTGACTTATCGTTTTATTGCTAAACCCAACTTACAAGCAGCAAGTCTTCTAGATGCTATTCGCGCTAAAAACGGCAATTTGAATGTGACGCTTATCGAATTACAAGAAAATGCTGGTCAATTGTAAATAGAACTTAATGATATTTAAGGGATAATTTGAATATCAAAGGTAAACTCTAAAGGCTTAGTTTAGAGCCTAGTGGCTTAAACCAAGCCTTCTTTTCCTTTGAAAATCTCTATTCAAAATCACTTAAAAATTTTCTTCCTTTAATGTTTTTTAAAGAATTAAAGTGAAAATAAAACCATAAGCACCGAAGAGTGGTCATAAACAGGTGAATAAACGTCATCATGATGAGTTGAAACAAAATTTTAGCTCTATGACCCTAAAATACTCAGAGGCTTAAAAATTTGAACACACTGAATAGAAAGAAATAGAAGGGTAAAAATATGAAAAAATACAATTATAAAGGATTGGTCTTCAGCGCTCTTGCAGCTGCGACTTTAGCTTTAGGGACGGGTACAACTGCTGTATTCGCGATTGAAGACACACAAACGAGTGAAAATAGCTCTGAAAACAGCACGACTCGTCAAAAAAATAGCACCTCAGATACTTCCACCAGTGAAAAAAACACAAATAAAACCAATAAAGATTCTTCTACTGACTCTTCAACAGACAGTACCAAAGACTCCACTACTAAAAACAAAACGAAAGATTCCACTACTAGTCAAGACTCTACAACAAGTAATGGATCCTCTACGTCTAAAAATAAAACTAATAACGCCACATCGAATAAAACTTCTAGCACTACATCTGAAGTAAATGACGAAGTAGCCATTGCAGATTTGACAACTGTAACGGACTCCAAAATTAACTTAGCGGATGCCACTACAAACTTGTTAATCGAGAAAGCAGGGACTTATACATTAACTGGGGATACGAATAAAACAGTAGTCGTAGACACAGATGGTGATGTGACTTTGGTTTTGGATAAAGCTAATTTTACTTCCGAAAAATTACCATCCATTTATGTTCGCAATGCGACTTCTACTAAAATTGAATTAAAGAACACCTCCACTATTACTAATAATGGAAATGATGAAATCTTAAACGCAGCGGTTTATGTTCGCAGTCCTCTTTCCTTAACTGGTAACGGAACATTAACGGTAACCGATAAAAATGGTCATGGCATTAAAGCAAAAGATGATATGACTTCCAAAGAAGTTACGTTAAACATCACGGCTAAAAAAGATGGCCTTCATGCTTCGGACTCTTTAACTATTGAAAGTGGAAAATACACCATTACCTCTGGTGATGATGGAATTCAAGCCAATGACAATTTAATCATTAAAAATGGTACGTTTGTTATCAATTCTGAAGGCGATGGATTGCATGGAGATGGGGATGTAGAACTCTCTAATGGAACCTACACTATCAATGCACAGAGTGAAGGCATTGAATCCAAAGCGAATTTATTGATCACCAATGGAACTTATACCATCAATGCTACGGATGATGGCCTCAATGCAGCTTCTTCCTTAACAATTAAAAATGGTAAGCTCACAGTTGTTTCTGCTCAAAACGATGGTATTGACTCCAATGGAGCCTTAACCATTGAAGGGGGAACAGTATACGCTACCGCATTGAAAACTCCAGAAGGTGCTTTTGATGTCGACAATACTGCATTCACTATTAAAGGAGGTACAGTAGTCGGAATTTCTGCTTCTGCCACAAAACCTACGGATGCAGCCCAAAATACTATCATGATTAACGTAACCCAAGCTTTCTCTAAATTGGAAGTGAAACAGGGTGGAAAAACTGTATTAACCTATACTAACGAGGCCACTACGAAATTCAATCAAGCGACTTTAACGCTTTCTGCTAAAGACATTCAAGCAGATAAAGAAACTGAAATTTACTTGGATGGTGAATTATACGATTCCGCCTTCACGACTCAACAAGGTTTAACAACTGTAGGAAATATTGCAACCATGGGTGGCCGTGGCGGTATGATGGGCGGTATGCCTGGTGGAATGACTCGCCCAAGTGAAGATCCCGATTTCGGTGGTAACTATGGCCCTAATAATAACTATGATGATGACTTCTTCTATGGTGAATTCTCTCGTGATAACTATCGTCGGGGATATGATGATGGTTATGGCGATGGCTATGCCGGAGAAGACTATGGCTATAGCTATCGTGGTCATGGTTACCGTGGATCTTATGAAGATGAATATGATGTCTATTTTGGAAGAGATGGAGATGACTATTACCTCTACGAAGAAGATTTCTATGGACGTCCTGGTCTAAACCAAGATTCTTCTACTTCCAATGACTCGAATAAGTCCAAGTCCAATAATACTCAAGAAGACAGCTCCACAAGTGCTTCCGAAAGCCTCAACAACAAGAAAAGCACTCGAAATCAAACTACTCAAGATAAAGACTCGAGTACTAGCTCGACCGAAAACGCTTAGCCTTCTGAGTTCTTTAGCCTGTAAGATTTTTCTTACAGGCTTTTTAAATGCAATAAGGGAAAAAATTAGAATTATCTCAAATGTGGGCTGAACTTCTTCTGTTTTTCCTGTGGCCCTCGGAGAGATGAAGATGGAAAAGAAAAAAAACTCCATTAAAACAATCAGCCCTGTTTTTTTCCTACACAAGCCACTAAAGAATCGGCCAAAAAGGCTTTTTTGGGGATCGCATTCATAACTAGGCCAGTCGATTATGGAAATGGCAACGAAGATAAACCCTGAGACGAATATAGTGGCCACACCTAGTGGTTAGGAGAATCACATAGATTCACAAATGGTATAGACCAATAAAACATTTCCACTAATTCCACTTGAGAGTCGAAATTTTTGAATCTAAGTAGTTTTTGGAAAACTGTGCTGTTCT
>CAZTNF010000015.1:0-22223 GCA_964615295.1 uncultured Erysipelotrichaceae bacterium
TGGCTCTTATGGACCATTTTGACAAGCCAGAGAAAGTATCGCTAAAATAAGAAGAGTCTATGACCAGCCCATGAAGTCCAGACCCCTATCTTTTAGAAGTGGACAGGCATTGAATATGCTGATGGATAGAACAGAAAGGAAGGAGCGGATTTTCCTTTTAGGACGAAAGGCATGGGTATTCAATCCGCTATTATGTATTACGATGAAGCTCTTTTTGCCCGATCTCACTATTGATTCGTACGCGCAGCTTGACCTAGTCACATTAAAAAAACGTGGCATTCGTCTACTGCTTTGTGATATAGATAACACTTTAGCTTGTCATACCGACACGCATTGCCATCCGCAAGTGGTGAAGTTTTTAAAGTCAGTGCAAAGACAAGGACTTGATGTCGTGTTGTTCACCAACAACACCAAAACACATGCTCAACGGGTTATGAATGGATGTCCTCCTATCGTGATCCATTGGCTTTGTTGCAAACCATTGCCTTTTTCCTTTTGGTTTGAAATGATTCGACATCGTTTAAAACCAAGTCAAGTCGCTGTGATGGGCGATCAGCTTTTTACGGATATGCTTGGTGGTCATTTAGCAGGAACTTATACCATCTTGAGCAGTCCACTTTATGAAGATGAGCCAAAAGATACTCAATTTATGCGCCACCTTGAAAAACCAGTGTTTGCATGGCTTGAAAAACAAGGCCGACTCAAACGGGAGGGTCAACATGTCAAAATTTTGTAAAGGGTGCGGAGTTCAACTCCAAAACCAAGATCCCAATGCCCTTGGCTATGTGCCTTCTTTAGAGGCTGATTATTGCCAGCGTTGCTATCGTTTGCGCCATTATGGCGATGTGACGATCAATATGCAACAAGGTATTGCTACGGGCCAAACCATTGAAAAAGTGAATCACCTCGATGGTGTAGTATTTTGGACCGTAGATCTGTTTAATCTTGAAAGCAACTTAGTGAGCCGCTTAAACCGACGCTTACCCGACAAAGATATCATTCTTGTGGCAACTAAACGAGATTTGTTACCAGCTACGATGAGTGAAAAAAAGATTAAGACATATTTAGAAAACCGCTTAAAAGAAGAAGAAATTCATGTAAAAGATATTATTGTAGCGGGGTATATGACTAAAGATGGTGAAAAAGCTCAAGATGTTGTAGAACAAATTGAATGGGCAGCCGATCGTTATGCCCCTAATCAAAATGTTATTTTCATGGGAATGGCTAATTCAGGAAAATCTACTCTTGTCAATAAACTGCTTGGAAGTAAAGAATTAACCATTTCTCGTAACCCTGGAACGACACTTGATATCATTGAGCGTCCTTGGCACCATAGAAAGCTTTTTGATACTCCAGGTCTTGAAAATGATAAATCCGTTTTGGCTTGGTTGTCTGGAGCGGATTTAAAACAAGTCATTCCTACTAAACCTTTAAAGCCTTATGTATGTCAGGTGTATGAAGATCAGTCCTTTGCAGCGGGTGGTTTAGCTCGTATGGATGTGGTCTGCAAGGGAAAAGCCAGCATTGTAGGATATTTCTCTTTGTCTTTGCCCATCCATCGAGGCAAATTAGCGGATGCCGATCGCTTATGGAGTGAACACTTAGGGGAAATGTTATCCCCTGCTTTAGATGAATCGTTAAACACCATGAAAACATGGCATGCCCCTAAATTGCGCCCCAATCAAAAAATGGATGTCGTAATTCAAGGGCTTGGCTGGTTTAGTGTAAGTGGAGACATTCAATCCATCACTGTCAAAGCGCATGAAGGCATTCAAGTAACATTTCGAAAGGCGATGATTTAATGCTTAGTGCCCAAAATAAAAAGAAACTCCGTACGATGGCGATGGAGCTTCCCTCTATGCTTCAAATTGGAAAAGCCAACTTAACGCCATCTTTTTTTGAAACTCTGAGCGCTGATTTGGATGCTCATGAATTGGTCAAAGTGACGATGCAAAAAACAAGTGAACTCAGTGTTCGTGAAGCAGCTATTGAGTGTGCAGGAGCGACCAGTAGTGAAATCGTTCAAATCATCGGTCGTACGTTCACTTTGTACAAAAAAAGCAAAGAAAACAAACTTGGCATTCGCTGATGTCTAAGCCGCTTAGGTAGGTCTTAGATAGCAAGACGCATTTCGTTTCCAAGTATTGAAACTCTAAATCATTTGTTATGCCCTAAAATTAAGGAAAATGCATGGAGACATAAATAAAGAAAGGTAGGTTCGGGTTTTCCTTTCCTGACAACGTTACGAGTCTCCAGCCCGAAACGAAATGAAAAAGAAAGTCGCTTTGTTGGGAGGATCGTTTGATCCCATTCACAATGGACACCTCACGATGGCCCAAGCCGCTTTAGATCATCTCGATGTCGATGAAGTCTGGTTTATTCCTGCAGGGTCTACTCCTTTAAAAGATCGTCCTTTAACCAATGCTGCCCACCGTTTAAAAATGATTCGCTTGGCTTGCCAAGATCATCCAAAGTTTAAAGTGTGTGATGTCGAATTAAAACGAAATGGGAAAAGTTACACTGTGGACACTCTTGAAAGTCTGCGGCAGCTTTTTCCCAACATTGAATTTTTTTGGTTGCTTGGAGAAGATCAAGCCCATAAATTTGATTATTGGAAAGATCCAGAACGCCTAAAAGAGTTGGCGACCTTTGCTGTAGCGGTACGTGAAGAGCCAAAAGCCCAGAAGGATTGGTTAGAAGATGATTTCCAAGAAGAAGATCCCGAAGAAAACCTCCTTGAGGATCCTGTCTTGGAAGAAGTCGAGGAAAAACAAGAGAAAAAAGTTCTTCCGCTCGAGGAACCAGAAGAACTAGAGGAAGGATTTATTCCTTTGCCTATGCGGCCTATGGATGTGTCTTCTACTCAAATTCGAAATGGTAAACGCCTTAACATGGTGCCCAAGGCTGTTTTAAACTACATATTGGATCAAGAACTATACTTGATCTGGTGGATTCGTAATCAAATGAGTCCCTCTCGTTTTGCCCATTCCTGTAGTGTAGCTAGGCTTTGTCGTGAATTGGCCAAAGCCCATGGATTTAATCCCCATTCCGCTTGGCTTGCGGGACTATTCCATGACATCGCCAAAGATATGCCCAAAGAGGAACAGGAAAAGTGGATTCGAGCCGTCTTCCCCGAAGCCCTCAATGAACCCCATGCGATTTGGCATGGGTATGTGGGCAGTGAAGTGGTCAAACGATTTTATGGCCTTGAAAGTCCTATGATTCGCAATGCCATTTTTAACCATGTCAAAGGGACAAGCTACGATCCATACGCCATGATGGTTTTCATTGCGGATAAACTCGATCCTTTACGAGGATATGATTCCTCGGGTTTATACAAAGCCTGCTTACATGATTTGTACAATGGCTTTTTACTAGTAAAAGCGGAAAATAAGGCCTTTTTGGAAAAAGAAAAGGGGACCTCGAGTAAAGATAAAGCGAAAACGTCAAGCCAAAAGAAAGAATAAGAAAGCATTAACATGGACCAACAAAAAACAACAGAACTTGTCATTCAGGCCATCAGTGAAAAAAAGGGCCATGACATTGAAGTATACGATACAACTTCGCTCACTCCTTTTATGGATACCATGATTGTAGCGAGTAGCGATAACTTAAAACAAAACTATGCGCTTGCCCAAAACATCAAAGATCGACTGTTTGAAGCCGGTTATGATGGCGATTATCGTGTAGAAGGGACAAGCGAATCGCGCTGGATTTTAGTCGATCTCAAGGATATTGTGATTCACCTCTTTGCTGATCATGAGCGTGAGGTGTATTCGCTTGATCGACTGTATCAAGAATGCCCTGTCAAGCGCTTTGAATAAAGATATTGACGAGTGAGCGCTCTTTTTGCCTTCTTGCCTATGGTAAAAAGAGTGCTTTTTTTATCAAAAAGGAGGATGAAAGATGGGACAATATGAACCGACCTTATCCCATTACTATGATGCTTTAGTGGGAGATTTAGAGGCTTCAGCCAAATGGGTTGAGTGGATCGAGAGTTACAATCCAGGAACTCGAGTTTTAGAATTGGCTTGTGGAAGTGGAGCCATTACCTCTTTATTAGCCCAAAACCACGAAGTTCAAGCCCTTGATTTGTCGGCTTCCATGTTAGAAGAAGCCAAAGCCCGAGATGAAAATGGCCAAATTTCCTTTATTCAAGGTGATATGCGAAATTTAGAAGGTCTTGGTTTATTCGATGCTATTGGATGCTTTTGTGACTCCTTTAACTATTTAATCAATCCTTCGGAAATCGAATCTTTTTTTCAAAGTGTGGCTGATCATTTAGTCAAGGGAGGCTATTTTTTCTTCGATAGCCACGGCTTAGACCGCTTAGAAGAGTTTAAAGCTGATCGCGATGACTATGGATACGAAGAAGAAGGGACGTTTCAGGATGGAACTCAAGTGGAATGGCGCATTCGCTCAGAAGATGATTTCATCGTGCAAGACTTTGCATTTTATTTGCCTAATCAACCCGTCGTGCTTGAACATCACGTACAGCGTGTGTATTCTTTAGAGTTTTTACAAGTAGCATTGAAAAAAGTGGGCTTTGAGGTATTGGACATCCTTGGCGATTTTGGAGAAGAGCCGTTGGAAACATGCGAAAAATACTTCATCGCTTGTCAAAAGAAAGATTAAAGAGTATTTAGGAGCGCAAATTTGCGGAGACCGAAGAGGAAAGGAAGAAAATTGGCAAGCTCCTTCTCTCTCCTTGCCAAAATATTATGATCGGATTGATTGCAGCCACGCCCCAAGAAATGAATGCAATTGGGAGTAAGATGGATCGAGTTTCTAGCCGTAGGCTAGCCCATGTAGAATTTCGAAGTGGAAAACTTGGAGACCAAGATATCGTGGTAGCCTTATCGGGAGTGGGAAAAGTGGCTGCCGCCATTGCCTCCACTTTAATGTGCCAGTTGTATCAGCCCTCTTGCCTCATTTCCGTTGGGGTAGCTGGAGGCTTAAAACAAGAACAAGAAGTGGGCGATTTGGTTATTTCAGAGGCTATTATCCAAGCCGACTTTGATACCACACAATTTGATGGGCCAGAAGGTTTAGGAATGCACTTTCAAGCTCACCCAGATCTCATTGAAAAAGCTAAAAAAGCGGCTCAAAAAACCGAGTTAAATTGGATGGTTGGAGCCATCGCTACGCAAGATTTGTTTATGGCGGCGAAAGAGGATTATGAACGTCTCCTTCAGAATTTCCCCGAGGCAGCTTGTTCAGAAATGGAAGGGGGTGCGGTAGCGCAAACGGCTCAGGCTTTCTCCATTCCTTGTCTTGTATTGCGCACTTTGAGCGATGTAGCTGTTCATGAGAACAACCCGATGGAATATGCGCAATTTGCGGTGGAGTCGGCTCAGAAAGTCGCTTCCTTTTTAGAAGTATTTTGCCAAGAGTTTTAAGTTTTTAGGCTTAAACTAGGTCAAATCGATCTAGTTTTTTTTGCGTTTCATTTTTCTAAAGGTTTTCTTATGTTGAAAGAGAGAAGACCCAAGGCGGGGACTCAGTTTGTATAATGGAATTTACTTTGATTTAAAATCATAAAAAAGAACAAGAGATAAGGGGAATGGATCTTGTTTTTTTTATAAAGTCCTTTCGTAAAGAAAGGCAATGAAAAGAGGATATACATTCATGTTGTTTTCATCTAAAGGTCGTTCACCCACTAAAAATCAAACTTCCAAAGATACCTATGGCTGGCCCTTTACGCTTGTCTTATGGCTCGTGTTGGTGTTTGGCATTTGTTGTATATGGGCTTTATTTATCAGTGGACCAGTGCGCCTGCATGAAGCCCAACTGACTCAAGTTAAAGAAACCATTGAAACCCAAGTGCCATCCATCCAAGGCCTTCAACAAACTGCTTTTGATTATGTAACATGGCAAGGGTATACTACCGAGCTATTGTATTGGTTTGATGCTACAGGAAGCTTAATTACGACTCGGGAGCTTTCGACTTTAGACTATAATGAGGCCAGAGAAACTGCGAAAGAAAATTATGGAATGGAGGCTCGTATTGTGTTTTTAGCCTATGGATATAGTGGTCCTGTCTATCAACTTGAAACTGAGACCCGTCTTTTAATGTTGGACTATGACACTTTGGATTGGGTGTACGAAAGGAGCTTAACCTATGCCACCAAATGATGATTGGAATGCCCCTTGGCTCAATAGAACCAATTGGATTTTTGCGCATCTTGAAAACTTTCATTTGGATTCTGCCGAAGCTCTTGTGGTGTTATTGATCAATTATTTCAATGAAACAGATCCCACAACGACCATCAGTGCGAAAGACATCTCCAATAAAAGTGGCTTAGATCTCGAAAAGGTAGAACAAGTCATCGATTCCTTGAGTGAAAAGGGCTATTTAAACATTCGTATTCAACGAAGTGGAATGCAGTTTTTATTGGATGGGTTGTACCATGCCAACCATGAGTCACTTGGTGGTCCCATTCAACAAGGACTCATTCGCGAAATCGGCAATGAATTTGGTCGACCTCTTTCAGGAGGAGAAATGGAGCGTATTTTGCGTTGGCAACAAGAATTTGAAGAATCTACGATTCTTCGTGCGCTCGATGAAGCCTCAGCTTACGATCGGCGGACACTGAGCTACATTGAATCACTGCTTCAGAGCTGGAAACAAAGAGGACTGAGCGCCGAGGAGATAGAAAGTGGTAAGCGATGAAGGAACAAAAAGAAAAATTCGAAGAAATGAAAGAGACAAAAGAATTAGACGAAAAAGTGGACCTTGAAACCGCAGGAATTCTGCGAGCAGAAGAATTGCCTATCTTTGAAACAAAACCGTCTACTCCCATACTTTTTGATACTCTTGAAACCATTTTTCCCGAAGCGGAGTGTGAATTACGCCATCGCAACGTTTTTGAATTGTTAGTATCAGTCGTATTGTCAGCGCAAGCCACTGACATTTCAGTCAATAAAGTTACCCCAACACTTTTTGCACGCTGGCCAAATCCCGAAGCCTTGATGAATGCCAAATTAGAAGAGGTAGAAGATACCATTAAAAGCATTGGCTTATATCGAAACAAAGCCAAACACCTCATTGCCTTATCTCGAGTTTTAGTCGAAGACTTTCACAGCCAAGTTCCTCAGGATTTTCAGGCCTTACAAACGCTTCCTGGAGTAGGACGAAAAACAGCAAATGTGGTGCGTTCCGAAGGATTTCATATCCCTTCTTTTGCAGTAGATACCCACGTTGAACGAGTTTCCAAACGCTTAGGCATTGCTCCTGTAGAGGCTAGTGTAGGGCAAGTAGAAGAAGCACTCAAAGATCAGCTAGAGAAGGCGCGGTGGAATCAGGGCCATCAGGATATGATTTATTTTGGACGCTATTTTTGTACGGCGAAAAAGCCCAAATGTGCCGTATGTCCCTTTCAGTCATTTTGTCAAAAAGATAGGCTCAATAGCTATCAGGCAATGAAAAAAGCTCAAGTTAAAGCAAAAAAGAAGGAGGAACAAGAAGGATGATTCAAACCGTATACGTCTGTGGGCGAGGAGCGGTAGGAACAACCATTGGCGATCTGTTTGCTACCTACTTGCCTCAAGACCAATTTGCCTTTTTAGTCGATTCAAGCCGGAAAGCACGATATGTAAGCCAGCCAATTTTGGTCAATGGCCAAGCCAAAACGTATCGTTACTTGACCAAAGAGCAAGCTACAGCCGAAAATCAAGCGGATTTGATCTTCTTTGCCTGTAAGTCTTATCACCTTGATGAAGCTATGGAAGAAGCAGCTCCTTTTATCAAAGATAAAACCATTTTGATGAGTGGGATCAATGGTATCGAAAGCGAAAATCGCTTGAAGCGTCGATTTCCCGATCAACCCATTGTGCATGCCATTGCTCAAAACATGGATTCCTGTTATGACTCTAAGCATCAGGATCTACACTTTACCACACGTGGTGAAATCGTTTTTGGACCAGCGACTTCCGATCTTTTAGAAGAAGCTAAGGCAGTTGAAGAGCTGTTTCTTCAATGTCACATTCCTTACATCTTTTCCACCGATATCCTTTTAGATCAAGGAAGCAAGTTGATGTTCAACTGCGGAATTAACCAAGTGTGCGCCGCTTACGATGCGACCTATGGGGAAGTGGCCACTAACCCTATTCTCTTCACCCTTTTTAAACAAGCTATGGAAGAAGCTCGAAGCGTATTGGCAGCGATACATAAAGATCCTGGCCAAACTGCTTTGGATAATTGGGCCTATAAGATTACCACTTTTGATCCCAACTCTATGCCAAGTATGGCGCAAGATATCAAGGCTCATCGTCCCCTTGAACTCGATTTGTTTTCTGGTACCATTTTGCCTCTTGCTAAACAAACTCATATTGAAACCCCTGTCTTAGAAGATCTTTATAAAAGGCTTTCTCAAAGGACAGCTAACGAATCAATCTAGAAAAGAGATTCGCTTATGACCACTCAAACTAAAAAAGTTCAAGAAACGGCTACCAAAAATTCTTCTTCATCCAAAGATAAAGCCACTACGTCTAAAATTACGGGTAAAACTACTCTCAAGCAGACTCAAGCGACAAGTGAAGCCTCTAAAAAAACATCTTCCACCACGAAAACACAAAAAGAGGCTAAAACCTCTTCCTCAACTTCCAAGTCCAAACAAGAGAAGACATCCAAGGAAGAGTTCAAAAAAGCGGCTAGTGAAGTGGCGCCGCCGAAAAGTAAAATTACAGTAGAACCTACTAAAGCAGCGCAAAAGGCCGCCGAAAATTCGACAGGAGCGGGACAATTTGTAGGCGCTTTTTCTTCTCAACCCGCAGGACAAGTCATTCGTCCCAATGAAAAAAAGCTCATCCAATCAGATAAAGCTTCCCCTTCTATTCAATCGTCTCCCAAACCTTCTACTAAAAGCAACTCCACCAAAGCAACAAGCCCTTCAACCAAAAAGAAAACTTCTTCCTCCAAAAATTCATCTAAAAGTCAATCCACAAGCCATCCAGCCACCAGCTTTGAAGACACCGTAAAAAGCATTGGACGGCAAGGAGCGAAAGCCATTACCCATTCCTTATTAGGGAATAAAGCACCAGAAGTGAGCAAACAAGTGGAGGATTTAGCAGGAAATCTCGTATCAAGTTTAATCGATAACTGGCTTAAATAAGAATTTAAAAGATGACGATGTTATGGCATCGTCTTTTCTTTTTTCTTCTTACTCATAGCCTACTCAAATGAAAAATACATTTTTTAGCGTATTTAAAACATATCTTTGATCTTTTCAATACAGTTGGTTTTCCGTTACAGTAGCGAGGGATCCCTTTTTAGAAGGATGGTTTCTAGAGCCATTCCAAGAAAGGAAACAATGAATGTTTCAAGCGTTTTTTAAATGGGGACTGTGTTTTCTCAGTGCCTTTTCAAGTCCACTCCTCCAAGTTCTTCAGCAGCCAACTCCTTTAATCGAGGTACAAGCTAGAGGTCCTGGAGCTGTGCGACTTCACTATGGAAAGCAGGTGTATACCACGAATCGAGATGAAGTTCTTCAACTCAATTTGCCTTATATGGCTTCAATTCAAATCGAAGCTATAGCAAACGATTCAAGCCAAATTGAAACGCTTAAAATCAATCAAGAAGAGCTTGATCGAGCTAAACATCAAGCCACTTGGACACACCCTCTTATTTTAAAAGAGGCTCTATCCATTCAAGCTACTTTTTCTAGCTCTCTTAAAGCCTCCAATTCAAAAGAATCAAACGATATTCCAAAATCGCCACCTAATTCATCTCTTAAAAATTTAACCTATTCCTTTAAAAAATCCTCTTCCACCACACAATTTGCCAATTCTCAATCTTTTTCTAGAAACTTTATTTCTACGCTCTCTTTCTTGCAAGATTCTTCCTCACAAGCTCAAGACCTTTCTTCTCTTCCTATTGAGGAATTAGAAGAATCTACCGAAGACGAAGATCAAGGAAAGCCGATCAGTCAAGAGGGACAAGAAGAACCAAAAGAGGAGGAAGAACCCTCTCTTGATTTTTCTTTAAATGATTCTTCCACTCCTTTATCTGAGGAAAATATATCTTCAGATCGAAACGATCTTATTCTTGAAGATCCTCCTCTTTTTGACCAAGATTTCCCTTCCTCTCAAGATGATTCAAAAAAAGACCAAGATAAAAGCGAAGAGGAGGATTCAAAAAAGAAGACGGATCAAGAAGACGAAAGAAAAGATGATAAGGAGGACAATAAAAAAGAAGACGAAGAAGAGAATAAGGACGAAGAAAACCCTTTAGAAAAAGGCCAACACGTTGGTTATGTCTCAAGCGATCTCAAAATTCTCATCAAACGCCTTCCTGAGATGAGTGTAAGTGAAGTATTGAACTTTTTTGAAACTACTGTAGAACAAGTCCAAAGTGATTGCCAAAAGGGATATGAAGCCAACTGGATATACTTACGAGCAGCTTTAGCCAAGACGTTAGGCGTTTTGGATCAAATCGATCAAGAAGCTTACTTACCCGAAGCCCTCTTTGAAGAAAATCCCAATTTTTTAATACGTACTCCTCAAGCCATTTTATTGCAAAAATCGGCTATGCAACCTATCAAGCGCCAAGCTCGTGTAGCAACACGAGCGACAAGTGAAAATGTATCGGTTGTATCTTCGATGTTGTATCAAAACATCTCCATATTTGGAAACTATGTCAGCAACTATATTTGGATTTTATCCAACAACCAACACGCCTTTTGTGCTTCGTATTTAAGCGCGCCCCCTAAAACAGGAGCCACAGCTTCTTCAGTTTCTGCCGTAGACAATGCCGCTTTGCGCAAAGCTCTCTACTATGGATTTTCTGGCCCTGGAAATGCGCTTTTAGAGTGGTCTACCGAGCAACAAATCATAATTACGAATGATTTAGTGAGCCTAGCCTTTAGCAACACCTGTATTTCCCAAGGGGAACTCAATGGAAAAATGTGGCGGACGGGCTTAAAAGCCATTTGGGATCGCATTCAAAGCTTGCCGGATCCCCAAAATTATCAAGCTTATGTCGCCAATTTTCCTGGCACGGGCTTAAATCACTTGGATCAAACGGTGCCCTTTCAACCCTTAGCCTTTGGTCGCTATGAAGAACCTCCTGTTCCCGATATTCCCCCTGATACTCCTCCCGTTACCTCGAACAAACCCGCCTTGCAACTTTTGAAAACCACAAGCGATGAGATCATTTCTAACACGGGTCAACAAAATTATTCACTGATTGGGGCCAAATATGAAGTACGCAAAGGCAGTAGTTATGTCTCTGGAAGTAAGATCGCGACATTGACCATTGGAAACGATTTGAGCAGTGAAGTCTTGGAAGTGGACAGTGCTGGAACCTATTGGGCTAAAGAAATTCAGGCACCAAAAGGCTTTGCCCTCAACCCTACAGCCTATCGCATTGAAGTTCCCGACAACTGCACTGCTCAAGCTCCCGTGCGGATTTTAGTGTACGATGATCCCCAATATTGTGTGGTGGATGTGTTGGCGAAAAAAGTTGATGGTCAAACCAATCAACCGCTTGCTAATGCGATTTTTAAGCTTCAATATTACGCCATCGATCCAAGTAACCCTTCGGCCTATCGCCATGCCAATCCTGTAGCCTCATGGACCTTGAAATCGGATATTAATGGAGAAGTGAAAGCGGATTTAGCCCACATTTATCAAGCTGACTACGATTTTCCTCGTCCTCTTGATAATCCTTCCCTTGCCGTTTTCCCCATTGGTGTCATTACCTTGCAAGAAATTCAAGCACCAAGTGGGTATGCGCTCAATGATCAGGTGTATGCGATTGGGTTAAAGCCCACCGCCTCCAATACCACTCAAACAAGCTTTCAAATTTATAACACCCCAACCATTGAAAATCGGCTCGCTAAAATTTATCTGCTTAAAACCGACATCAATCACGCAGGATTGCCAGGGGCGGAGTTTTCTGTCAAGGATCCTAAAGGAAACATTCAAGTCATTGCTTTAGATCAAAATGGAAATGGGGAAGTTGTCTTTGATCAAAACGGCACGTGGACGATATGGGAATCTAAAGCTCCTGAAGGTTATACTCTCAATACAACTAAAGCCGTTTTCACCGTTACTGGCTCTTCCATTACAACGGATTGCCCAAGCGAGAATGCCTATGTAACTTATGCCAATCAAACCTTAACCATTCAAGATCTCGGAACTTGTTATGGAATCAAAGTGTTAAAAACCGATCCAAGCGGTGTTCCGCTGGCCAATGCGGTGTTTGATTTATACACCATTCCCAGTGGAAGCTCCATTAACGCTAAAACCTTAGTAACCAAAGCCACCACTGATTCGCAGGGAATTGCTACCTTTGGCAACTTAGAGCCTTCCAAACTCTATGTGCTTTTAGAATCGCAAGCGCCTGAAGGATATCTCTTGCCTCAACATAGCGATGGAACACAGCCAGAGTATTTAATCAATGTCCAACCTAACTCCTCTACCAATCAAACCCCACAAAATGAGAGTGGATATATCATGGTGGTGCAGCCATATAATTTGACCGCTTCAGGCCAGAACGGGACCCTAGACTATCTCTATCGCGATAAGAAAACTTACGGCTTTTCTTGGATCAAAGAAAACGATCTGGTCACCATCACTTTTGAGAGCATCAACGAACCTTTAGAAGGGCAAGCTCTTCCGCATACTGGTAGCTCAAGCGCGCTTTGGGCTTTAGGATTAGGCAATCTTTTAGTTGCCTTTGGGGTAAAGCGCCTATATAAGTCAAAACGGATGATTTAATTTAGTTTCCGTTTCATTCTTTCTCTTTTTATCCAATCTTTTCTTTAATATCTCTTTCTCTCTTTGTTTAAGGATTCAAGGGAGTCAGAAAACTCTTTTGAATCCTTCTTTCTAATTTTTCCATCTTTCTCTTCTCATTTTTTCTTTTTTATTAGAAACGAGACATCATATGAAATCTTATCTTTTGGCTCTATTGCTTACTCCAACTTTTGCGCTTTCTACACCCATTCAGGCCGTCACTTCGTCTCTTCAAACGCCTATTTATCAGGAGCAAACCGCTTCGATTACTCTTGCTCCGGGCTCAGCTGGAAGTTTAGCTGGTCGTCAATTTGAACTATATCCCCTTTTTACCGTCAGTGTAGCTCCAGGAGAAACGTCCTATCGCTATGACTTTGTCACCTCCACCAAAAGCGCTTTGCAAACCTTTGTCGGCAACAAAATGGGAATGGATGGAGCGAGTGTGAGTGCAGCTCAAGTTCAAGACTACTTGGCGGAATTTACCACCAATGAAGGATTAGAACCCGATACTAGTGCTTTTCGTACTCTCATTCAACAACTTCGCGATCAACTCAAAACAAGCAACGTCACACCAACTCGTATCACTGTCGATACGGTGGATGGCGATGGGCACTACACCATTGCTAATTTAGATAAAGGCTATTACTTAATTGATGAAGTCAGTCCTAATTCTCCTTCACAAAATCAATCGACCTCGCTGTGTTTGGTTTCTACCATCACCGAAAACAAGACATTGCAACTCAAAGGAGTCTACCCGACTCTTGAGAAAAAGATTCAGGAAGACGATGGGAATTTAGCCAATGATGGTTGGAATGACATTGGCGATTATGAAATTGGACAAACCATACCGTATCACTACACCACCACTATTCCTCCTATTGGGGCATATCAAACCTATGAGTTGATCTTCCACGACAAGATGGATAAGGCCCTCGATTTAGATAAAAACTCCATTCAAATCCAAGCGCTTGGGGCTGATAAGACATATACTCTGAAAGCTAATGAATTTGCCCTTCACGTGCTTTCCACCCCTGATCCCCAAACCGGAGAGACCTTCTCTATTGCGATTAACGACATCAAAGCTATTTTGGATCGCGAGTTCAATAGCGCCAACAGCACCTATGGTCAACAAATTGTAGTCAGCTACACTGCCCAGCTCAATGACAACGCCTTAAGTGCGACCGGCCGCCCTGGCTTTGAAAACCAAGTGCGGTTGGAATACTCCAATAACCCTGATAGTGATGGAACGGGTCAAACAGGAGTTACGCCTTGGGATTGTGTGGTGTGTTTTACCTTTAAAGTAGAAGGACAAAAGATCAGCGAAAAAACCGATGCTGCTGGCAATCCTTTAACACTTTCAAACGCTCACTTTCGCTTATATCGAGATGAAGCCTGTCAAAACGAGTTAAAAGTAAAAGAAAGCGCTGAAGGATTTGTGGTCGATTCAAATGGAAGTGGTGTGGATATCGTCAGCAATGAAGAAGGGGCCTTCACTATTTATGGATTGGATCAAGGAACCTACTATCTTTTAGAAACCCAAGCACCTGAAGGGTATCATAAGCCTCTCACTTGCTTGGCCTTGACCATTACTCCAACCTATACCACAGATCGTGATAGCTATATTGAAAAGCAAGGAGAAGGAGCTAACATCTTAAAATCACTCACTGCTTCCTATGCCTATAAGGAATACTACGATGGCACTACCCATGATGTGAGTGTATCCAATGAAGCTGGCAATCCCACTACAGGAAGTGTCCAAGTCTCCATTATCAACCGCAGTGGGAAGGAATTGCCCTTGACGGGAGGCAACACAGCTCTCATTAGCATGGGTGCAGGAACGGTAATTGTCGGTGCGAGTCTTTTGGGCCCCCTCAAGAAAAAGAAGCGTTCATGAAATCGCCATTCCTTTTTTTAAAGCGTTTTTCCTCACTTTTTTGTCTTTGTCTTGGATTGAGCTTATGTCTTGCTCCAAGCCTTTGGTCGATGATTTCCAATCATCGTACAGCTCAAGATATTCAAGGATATCAAAAAGAGATCGAAACGCTTGAGGAACAAGATTTTTCTGCTAGCTTTGTTCAAGCTTCTCTTTGGAACCAATCGTTAAATGGGCAACTCAGCCTGGAAGAACCCCTAGCTAGCTACGAAAACCAACTGCAACTGTTAGGCCATGGAGTAATGGGCATATTATCCATTCCCAAGTTATCCTTAGAACTCCCTATTTATCACGGTGTAGAGGAAGAAGCCTTAAGCAAAGGGGTAGGTCATTTACCTTCCTCCTCTTTGCCTATTGGATCATTAAACGCAAGAGTGGTTCTATCGGCCCATCGGGGCTTAATGCAAGCCGAACTCTTTACCCGCTTAGATGAATTAGAAATAGGAGATTGTTTTTGGATCAAAAATCCAAAGGAAACCCTTGCTTATCAAGTTCGTGACATTCAAGTGATTTTACCAAGTGAAAGAAGTGCGCTGGCTATTGAGGCTGGTCAAGATCTCGTTACACTAATGACCTGTACCCCTTATGGCATCAACGATCATCGTTTACTCGTGACAGGGCGTCGCATTCCTTGGCAGGAGAATCAAGAAAAAAGAACCCAAGTTGAAGAACAATTTCCCACTTGGATTCATGGATCTTGGCGTGAAATTTGTTTTCGACTATGGCCTTGGCTTCTAGTCCTCCTCGTAATCTATCTCTATCTTTGGAAACGACCAAAGAAAGCCAAAAGCCAGGAAAGAAAGGAGGAGGAAGAATGAAACAAGCACCTTATAGGTTTCGATTTTTTTGGATTTGGCTCAGCTTAGGGATTTTCATGGTTTCCCCTAGGCTTGTACAAGCCAGTGATCTAGAAGGAACCATTGAGATTTGTTTGGAAGAGAGCAGTATGGGTCGCTCATATGAAGGGGTCCGGTTTGATGCCTATCGCTGCGCGCAAAGCAATGGAGATTCACTCAATTTTTTCGAGTCCTACCAAGACTGTACCCTTCAAATGGATGAACTCGACGATGCAGCTAAGATGAAAGAAGCTTTACAGTATTTGGATGGACAAATAAACCAAACTCAGGAAGAGCCTTGGGCTCAAGCCATTGTCAATGAGGGAGGCAAAGCGGTTTTTGAACATTTACCCTATGGACTCTATTTTTTTCGTGTGAGTGACCCTGCTGAATATGAACTCGTTGGTAGCTTCTTAGCGATGCTTCCTGCTTGGAATAATGAAAAAAATCGAGGAGAAGACTTCCTGCGCATTCAAGCCAAAGCCTATCCCCTCCCTGATCTTTGCATCGTCAAAGTGGATCCTAATAAAGAACCCATCTTAAACAAAAACTTTGTATTCTCCTCTTATGAAGATGAAGAGGGACTTAAGCTGATTGAAAACAAAGTGGGAGATGTCGAAACAGGTATCGTGGAATTTCGTTTAAATCTTGGCCAAACTATCTATATCCAAGAAACGCAAGCACCGGAAGGCTACAAGCTCTCCAAACAGCGCATTAAGGTCTTTATGGATGATGAAGGAAACCTCTTTGTCAACGACCAAAGAGGTCCTGTCGAGGGCTTAAAAGTCCAATTGCAATGCATCAATCGCCCTGAAGGCGAAGAAGAAAAGCCAAGTTTAGAAGAGGAAACGCCAAATAAACCCAATACCAGTCAAGAATCTAAAACCAGCACGATTCAAAAAACGAGTACGAATAAACCCGATACGGCGGCCCACGTTTCAATTCAAAAGTGGTTGTTGATTTTATTGAGTGCAGGTTTAATCCTTCTTGCCCTTTATAGCCAAATGAAGCGCACCAAAAAGAATTGATTTTTGAGCTAGGTGAATACCTAGCTTTTTTGAATCCGAATGATTCATAAAAAGTTTTTTTCTAAAATTCAATTTTAGAAAAATCGATACTTATTTCTTCTACATTGGATTTTCTACTTTTTTCTAGAAGACTTAAAAATAAAAGAGCCGGGCACTGGCTCTTTTATTTAACGTATTATTGTTCTTCGGCTTCTGGTTGAGGGATAGTACCGGATGTAACAGTCAAAATGGAATTGGCAACTGCTTGTAAATCAGTAGCTAGTTCGCGATATTGGTCAATTAGATCGCTCAGTTCATCTTGGCTAAGCACTCCGCGCTTTTTAGATTCAAAGTGGCCATACTCATCCAAAGCGTAATCATCTAACCATTGCGGACTAAAGTACCACGTGGACAATTCTTCTAAAGAAGAAATATCTTGGGCCAAAAGATCAAGGTGTTTTTCATGATGAGAAAGCTGCTTTTTGAGTTGGGTACGAATGGGTTCTAATTTTTCAATGCGCTCTTTTGCCGCTTCAAGCTTTTGCGGATCAATTAAGCGTTGCGTTTGATCTTCTTGCATAGATTTCACCTCACTTAGTGTGGCTTGATTATATTTTAGAGTTCGAGAAGGCCATCCTCTTCTTCTTGAATGGTACTTGGAATGTTTTGTGGATTTTTATCTTGGGTAGCGCATTCATAAATGGCTTTTAAACCCTTGAAAATCAATTGCGGATCATACACATCAATATAGTCGGTGTGTTGACAAATCACCCGACCAAGACCACCAGTGGCAATGACTTTAAAATCCTGATTGGTTTCTTTGCGAAAGGCATCCACTGTCTTTTCAAAGCCCCCAAGAAATTGATAAAAAATTCCAGCTTGCATGGCCGCTTGGGTATTTTTTCCTAAAACACTTTGGGGCTTTTTAATTTCAATTTCTGGAAGCTGAGCGGTTTGCCCCCAAAGGGCATTAGCCCCACTCTCGATTCCCACTCCAATGGCTCCAGCTTTAAATATTCCATTTTCATCCACATAATCAAAGGTCGTGGCAGTTCCAAAATCGACGATTAGAAGTGGGTAGCCATACGCTTCAATAGCTCCAGCTACATCAGCTACACGATCTGCCCCCACAGAGCGAGCGTTATCAAGTTCTACCGTTACCCCTGTGGGAATGTCAGGTCCTACAATGACTGGTTCAATACCGATGAATTTCACAATGCCATTGCGAAAGGAGTGCATCACCTTAGGTACAACAGAGCTGACAATAACTCCTTCAATATCGTCTTTGGTCACATTGGCATTTCGTAAAAAATTTTCTAACATAAAGCCATATTCATCGCTTGTTCGACGCACTTTCGTGTTCATGCGATAGTTACAAATCAACTTATCCCCTTCAAAAACGCCAATCGTAATATTGGAGTTTCCAACATCTATACACAGAAGCATAGTTAATGACTTCCTTTCTGAATCGCTAACATTTTATTTAAAATCGTATAGCCGATGTCTTCTTTTGTTTCCAGTCCCAGGCGCTCAATGGAGTCAGGAAACAGTAAAGACACCACATTCGTGTCTCCTTGAAAGCCAGCGCCTTTGGTGCGCAAGTTATTAGCCACCAGCATATCGCAGTTTTTGGCTAAAAGTTTATGGCGGGCATTTTCCTCGAGATTTTGTGTTTCCATGGCAAATCCACAAAGTACTTGGCCAGGAGCTTTATGGGCTCCTAGCTCGGCCAAAATATCAGGATTTTTTACGAGTTCAAGCGTCATAGACTCTTGGTTTTTTTTCATCTTCTGATCGTGTTGTTCTTTAAAACGATAATCAGCTACGGCTGCAGCCATGATCACAAAATCCGCTTTAGGAGCGTGGGATAAAACCGCTTTTTCCATGTCTAAGGCACTAACTACAGGAATGAGTTCTACTCCTTCTGGTTTTTCTAAGTTTACAGGGCCGGAAACGAGAATGACTTTAGCTCCAAGGGCTTGAGCCGCTTTGGCAATAGCATACCCTTGTTTTCCACTTGAATGATTGGATAAAAAGCGAACTGGATCTAAAGATTCTTGGGTAGGGCCTGCGGAAACCAAGACAGTTTTTCCAATGAGAGGAAGGTCTTCTTGAATTTGATCTTGATTGGATAAAGATGGGATTTGGCCCTCGTTTAAAATGCTTAAAACCGCTTCTTCAAGAGTACTGGGTTCGGCCATACGGCCCTTGCCACTGTCTTGGCAGGCCAAATAGCCATATTCAGGATCAATAATATGCCATCCACGGGCTTGGAGGGTTTGAAGATTTTGTTGCGTAGCGGGATTTTCGAACATGTGGACATTCATCGCAGGAGCCGCCAAAATAGGACAAGTGCAAGCTAAGATACAACTGGTCAACAAATCGTCCGCTATCCCACAAGTTGCTTTAGCTAAGATATTGGCATCAGCTGGAGCAATTAAAAAAACATCCGCCCACTTGGCCAAATCAATATGAGGAATTTGTTCTTGATGCGTGCCATCAAATTCATCTAAGATCACTTCATGACGACTTAAGGCCGCAAGGCTTAATGGGCCTACAAAGGCCGCTGCATGTTTAGTTTCAATGACGCGCACATCATAGCCCTTCTTGGTTAAAGAACTCACCAAAGAGCATATTTTAAAAGCGGCAATGGAACCCGTCATGCCAATAAGAATGTGTTTTGTCATGGTCTTTCCCTTCCAACAAGCTTTGGGCTTGTAATGACTTAGTTAAAGGATCTCTTTAGATCCTTGTCTTAGTATAGCCGGTTGATTTTGAATGTAAGTTTTTGTGACTAGACAAACATAAAGTGCTTTTTTGAACCAAAACATTGAAGTTTTCTTTAGGCTCGATTCGTTCAGCTTAAAATGAGAGAAAAAGAGTTGTTTTCCTTTATTTTAAGAGATCTTTTGAAATTTCTTGTTTTTTTCCCTCAAAAAGCTATCTGCACTAGAGAAAAGGGAAAACAAAAAAATGGTACATTTTAGAAGCCATTGGGTAAGACAAAAAAATAGAAAGTAACTTCCTTTTAGGAAATATCATTCTGAGAAAAAATAATGAAAATTTTAATTGCATCGGATTCATTTAAAGGCTGTATGAGCAGCAAAGAAGCCAATTGGGCTATGGAAAAAGGGATTTTAAAAGCCGATTCCCACCTTCAAACCGAATGTTTTCCTATTTCGGATGGAGGCGAAGGGATGGTCGAAGCCTTTATAGCCGCTTATGAGGCCCGCCGCTTTAAAATGGCAACTCAAGACTTATATGGAGTCCCGATTACCGTCGATTGGGCTTTGGATGAAAAGACGGGAACCGCTTGTGTGGAAGCAGCAAGTTGTGTGGGATTAACCCTCTATCCTCCAGAAATACGCTACCCTATGAACACTTCTAGCTATGGCCTAGGCCTTCTTGTCAAGAAAGTATTGGCCCGCTCAGATGTGAAGCGTATCATCATTGGTCTGGGGGGAACGGGTTCGAATGATGGCGGAATTGGCTTTATCGCTGCTTTTGGAGCGGGCTTTTACGATCGCCAACGCTGTCCTTTGGATCCCTGTACCCGCAACCTGAATCGCATTGCTTATATTGAAAAGCGAACCTTTCACTACAATACCCGAAAACCCATCATTGCGGCTTGTGATGTCTCTAATCCTTTATTGGGAGAAAAAGGGGCGACCTATGTCTTTGGACGTCAAAAAGGCTTAATCCCTGCTTTACAAAGAGAAGTGGAAGTGGGTATGGAAAATCTAAACCGCAAAGTGATTCAAACCTTTCATGTGGATATGAATCGTTTAAAAGGATCTGGAGCAGCAGGGGGTTTAGGAGGAATGATTCTTGGAATTTTTGGAGCTACGATGCTTTCGGGAATCGATGTATTAGAAAAAGGTGGCTTATTTCAAAAAATTCAAGAAGCTGATTATGTCTTTACTGGAGAAGGACAGACGGATGCCCAAACCATCCATGGCAAAGCTGTGGCCCAGATTGCTCATTTGTGTAAACGAGCTGATGTGCCGCTTATTTGTATTTGTGGAGGAATGCTTCCTGGAGCCGAACTTTTGTATCATGAAGGGGTTAGCGCCATTTTTTCGAGTGCGGATCGGGCCATGAGCTTTTCTTATGCTTTAAGCCATGGACCTGAAAAGGTCGAAAAACAAGCCTACAATGTAACGCGACTCATCTTAGCCGCCGAAAGGAGAAAAAGAAAATGAAGCGTTTTTTCAAGCCTGGACTTTTCGTATTGCTTGGTCTGATGCTTTTCATAGCAGGGTGTAGCAGTGGATCCGTAACCCCTTTTGAAATGGAAGACATTACGCTTGATCAATTGGAAACCATGATGGATGACAAGAAGTCTTTCTTTTTATTAGTGGAACGCGATGCCTGCCCATTTTGTTCGGCTTTAAATGCCTACATCGACCAGACGAAGGGACAATATGGGGATGTCCATCTGTATCGTCTTGATTCTACCGATTTTGAGCTGTATCGCGAAAACGAAGGAGATATGACCCTCATTTCGACCAATAGCCAAGGTCAAGCTTTTCTTGCGCGCTTTCCTTATTTTTTATACACACCAGCTATTTATAAAATTGAAAATGGACAACCCATAAGTGCAGGAATTGGCTATGATTCCAATCGCCATACGGTATCGAGTTGGGGCGTGGATAGTACTATCAATTGGAATGAAGCCAAACCTGTTGAATTGTGGACGTTTTTAGAAGCTAAACCGTACAAAGGAAAAGAAAATTCGAAAGAATCAACTTCTTCCAAAGAAAGCAGTTCCTCTAAAAGCACCACAACATCTCATTTTCCTAAGGATTTCTCTAACCAAGATGTTTCTACAGAAAGTGACGATGGACAAGAAGCTGAAGAAGTCTATATTGAAGATGAAGATGGCTGGTTCATTCCAGACGAAGAGGAATATTACTAAGAAAAAGAAGCGCATAAAGGATCTTCCTTTATGCGCTTCTTTTTTTCTACCTTTTTACTTTTTGAATTTTAAGGTAAAGAGGTTCTAAAAATTTCCCTCTCAAACTTCTTTAAGCAAGGAATCTTGATCCATAATTAAAAACTCGTTACTGTTAAAGAAACTGTGTATCTAAGGAAAGAGAGTATTTTGTATGAAGGAAAAAGAAGAAAAGGTCCATGAGTTAGAAAACAATGTCTACTTCTGGCAAAAGCTCGATACTTTAATTCTCTCCGGAAAGTTGGAGTGTGTGCGCAAAGCAGGAGATGCAAGTGTAGACTGTCCTCAATTGACTTATCCAGTGGATTTCATGGTCTTAAAAGATGCCATTTCCGCAAAGGATACGCCACTTTATTGTTTTTTAGGTACTGAAAAGACCTTAAGTGCTAGCGCTCTTTTGGTGCAAGCGGATATTTTATCCCGGGAAGTGTTAACTAAAATTCTTATAGGCTGTACCCAAGAAGAATGTACTTTAATTTTGAAATTTATTAATGCGATGGAATTTCAAAAAGCGATCCTCGTCCATCGTGGCTCCCAAACCCCTTCTTGGGCACGCGGTGATTAATCCTCGAAACTGAATCGAAACGCTCCCCCAAAGTCGTTTAAAACGGGTGCGCCAATATCCATCTGAGAAAAGAGTGCGGTATACTAAGGACATAACGATGGAGGAAAAAACATCATGGATTTAAAAGGTTCTCAAACTGAGAAAAATCTTCAAGTCGCTCTTGCGGGCGAATCCCAAGCTTACACAAAAT
>CAZTNF010000016.1:0-22016 GCA_964615295.1 uncultured Erysipelotrichaceae bacterium
TATTGACATTTTAATTGAAGTTTCCACTCCTTCTCTTTTAAAAGAAGTCAAAAAAAAGTTAGTTATGTATGGCTATATTTGTATGGCAGAAAGAAAAAATAGAATATCTCTTAATAAAGGATATTCTGAAAAAGGATTGGCTCTAAAAGTTTTCCATATTCATTTGCGTCTTGTGGGAGACAAGGATGAAGTTTATTTTCGAGATTACTTAAACGCTTTTCCAGAAATCGCTCAAAAGTATGAAGCCTTAAAATTGACTTTGTGGAAAAAATATAAATTTGATAGAGATGCGTATACAAAACAAAAAACTGAATTTGTTTCTAAATATACTAAAATAGCTAAGGATCGGATTAAAAGTGAATAGTTTTTTATTCAAGTTTTTCTTTACATTAATTATGCCTAGAAAAACTCAAATAAAAAAAGGCAGCATTAAATGCCATCTTGGCTTGCTGCCTGAGAATATACTCTGCGTTCCACTATGGGTGAATTGGCTTTGCCGTATTCCGATTCCAAATAGTCGAAATACGTTCCGGGAGTAATGATGCCTCGTAAGGATAAAACATCCGCGCCCACACTGCCCAAAATCATATCTGAAAACAAAACACAATTATCTCCTGCCGCCCAATACGTTTTAAAGGCTCCATTTTTGAGCTTATAAAATTTGGCTCCTGTTCGATAATGAAGACGGCTCGGATAATCCTTTTCTAACTCTCCTAGTTCAGGTTGAATTCCCTTTTTCTCCAATTCACTATACCAGCGCACAGATCGATGTCGAAGCTCTAGAAGTTGCTCTTCAATGCGAGCGTCTTGTTCAGGAGTAGTTTGAATCGTATATTCAAATAAGGTATTGTGCTCATATTTCATCAAATTAGGACGATATAATTCAGCTGGAACGGTAAAGTAAACGCCATCCCCTATGGTGCCAAATAAATGCACACTTTTAGAATCGTAATTGCCATAGGAATAGACCATTCCTTTCCAAGAGAAGGTAAAATGACCTATTTTTTGAAAACCCTCAGGCCCTATATGAACCATCACGCGCAATTTAGCGGGGGTTTCTCGCTTGATGGTTTCAAGAGAGTATTCTTTTCCAGTGCGAATTTGATTGTTCAAATTGCGACAAACCACATCGGGTAAAAAGGCTGCAAGTAAAGTTGGCAAAGAGACATAAATTCCACGGTGCCAATGATAGGAATCAGAATACTTTTGAAGAGTCGAAAACACCATTCGAATAGCGAGTAAGATGAAATAAACTCCAAATAAGCGCATCAAATTTTGAGTATCCACGATCTTTGTCCACAATAAAACAATACCCAACAGACCGTAACTCGCAGCCAATAAAAAAATGATGAAGTTTCCTTTGACGTGATTTCGATGATGAATCCAAATTTGGATGGCCATGACGATACCAATACCAAAACAATACCAACCAAAGCTAGTGCGGACGATCCATTCTGGAAGGAATTCGTTGTAATTTAAAAGCCAAGCAAAGCCAAGAACCAAAGTGGCAAAAAGAAGATCGCTTCGACTTGAGCGTCCACGAAAGAAAAATAAAAACACCAAGAAACCACCATAGGCTGTAAGAGCCACAACGACCAATCGCAACATGAAATGAAATGAGATGGTGGGCATGAAAAAACAAAAGATTCCAAAAGCGAGCAATGAAAAAGCCAACAATAAGCCTATAGCCATTTCTATCTTCGTCGATTGATTAAGAGAACGAAAGCGACGTTTAGCGATAGTTTGACTCAACACAAAGAACTCTTCCACTTTCTAAACTCACGACTCCTTGTTCGGCTTGAAACGAATTGGAACACGTATATAAATCCTTTTGATCAATACATTGACGATGAAGAGGATACAAAAAGCCTTCTAAAGAAAGCACAGAAGGTTCATAGGCAAAAAAGGAGACGTGCAAATAATCAGCTTTTAAATAATGCTGGCCAGGTAAGAGGGTAAAAAGGCGTTGGTGTTCTTCTAAACAAATAACTTGGGGATACTTCCAGACTATACAGCGGATATTAGCCAAAGTGTGATCCAACCGTTTACCAAAAGCACCGATAAAATAAATGGTTTCATATCCCATCTCCACAGCCGTTTTCATAGCCATTTCTGAGTCTGTTTCATCTTTGGCTACTGGCAAAATGGTGACAGGAAATGAAGGGGAATCAGGTAAAGAACCACTATCAAAATCTCCTATCGCCAACAAACACGAGTGCCCCGCATCGAGTATGCGCTGAAATCCTGCATCTACTCCAATCCAATCGGCTTCTTGAATATCGGGAAGCCAGCTCGCAATAGGGGAGACCAAAATAGCTGTATTGTGTTTCCTTAACAAAGAGAGTTCACCGCCTCTTTAATGTCTTTTTTAAAGACATAGCTTCCCGCAACTAAGGTATCCACGCCCGCCTCTTTAGCTTGTTTAGCGGTTTCACAGTTGATGCCTCCATCAATTTGAATGCGGCAATTGGGATTTCTTGTTTGTCTGGCTTCTTCTAGGACTTTTACTTTTTGAAGCGTTTCTGGAATAAAGGCTTGGCCTCCATAGCCCGGATTGACACTCATGATTAAAACCAAATCCGTTTTATCCAACAAATCCAAAAAGGGTTCAATCGGGGTAGCAGGTTTCACGCTAAAGCCCGCCATAATTCCTTGTTCATGAATGGCATCCAATAAAGCGGAAATACGAGTTAGATCGTTATCGAGCGCTTCGGTGTGAAATACGATGGAATCCGCTCCTGCTTTCGTAAACACTTGGGCAAAATAGACCGGATCACTGACCATTAAATGAACGTCCAAAAACAAATCGGTGGATTTTTTGAATTGCTTTAAAATATCGGGTCCAAAGGAAAGGTTTGGGACAAAGTGGCCATCCATCACATCAAAATGAATCCATTTAGCATTGGACTCTTCAATGTCTTTGAGCTGTTTTAACATTTGCGTATAGTCCATCGAGAGAACAGAAGGCGCAATGATGAGTTCTGGCATACCTTTCAATTAAAAAGCCCGCATCGAATCCATGGTTGCGGGCTTTCCTTTCTAACGAATTGGGCAAAAACCATGGAGAAAACGAAAAAAACCAATTGGCTTTTGAGTCATTTAGCGATATTTAGGAGGATTAGTGACGACTTGAACGTAATCGTCGTAAATCGTGGGATTAATCCGTCCCTCTTCCACCGCTTTTTTAACCGCACAACCGGGTTCATGAACGTGAATGCAATCTCCGAACTTACACCCTTCCTCTAAAGCCTCTTGAAAATCAGGGATCACTTGGGCCAATTTTGCGATATCCAAATAGGAAAAGTCAAGAGAAGAAAAACCCGGCGTATCGGCCACTAAACCTTCGGCAATGGGAAAGAGTTCACAATGGCGTGTCGTATGTTTCCCCCGACCAAGAGCCTTAGAGGTTTCTTGAGTACGCAGTTGAAAGGAAGGCTCAAGGCGGTTTAAGAGAGAGCTTTTTCCTGCTCCCGTTTGTCCACATAATACGCTGATCTTATGACTTAATAAGGCTTTCAAGTCTTCATCGTCCGATCCTGGATGGGAATAAAATACCCGATATCCGCTTTGTTCATAACGATCTAAAAGAGTCTTGAGAGTAGCGAATTCTTCTGGACTCACTAAATCGGACTTTGTGATACAGATAACTGGCTCAATGTTGCAAAGCAACACCGAAAACAACAAACGATTCAATAAATGAACGTTAAAATCGGGATCTTTTAAGCTTGTGACCACTAAAGCTTGATCGACATTGCAAACGCTTGGACGCAACAGTTGATTGGTACGGGGCAAAATGGAATTAATACGGTAAGAATCTTCGATTTGTTCAAAAGTGACAAGATCACCCGCAAAGGGCTTTTGTCCCTTGCGCATGGTACCGCGTGGCTTAGCCACAACCGTTTCATTATCGCAAAGGATGGTGTAATGGTTGGAAATGACTTTAATGATTCGTCCTTGATTCAAAGGATCATCCTCCTTTTAATGGTGGGAAAATTAAAGATCAATAATATAACGTAATGACACTATCGCTTCCTTCTTGAGTATAGGTTGTTCCTACAGGAGGATCGATATCGATCACCTCTTGGGTTCCATACAAATTTCGAGTTAAAACCGCCATACCTTGGTTGTTGAGGGCTTCTTTGGCTTCGTCGATATCCATACCGATGTAGCTTTCATCGATGGTGAGAGTGGGATAGGTTGAGATGACAAAACGAATGGTTTCGAGTTCAGAAGGATCAATACGTAGGCCTGGAGCTAAACCGCTTTGTTCTAAAATGACTCCAGGCACATGGTCGGCATCGCCTTGTTCGGTGGTGTCAATGATGATGTTTAAATTGTGATCATGAAAGAGCTTTTCTACATTGGCTAAGGTTTGGCCCCGATAATCCCCTACCAAAAATGTAGGGCCTTTAGAAATACGAACCGTTACTGGACTCTCTTTGATGTATTCCCCTGCCACGATATTGGTCGAATCAGCATATCCAGGATCAACCAGATCACTAGCAACCTGCTCGATGTAAATGTTTTGGGGTTCAATTCCCGCTGCAACAAGTGTGTGAATGGCTTCATCTTGAGAAAGTCCAGTTACAGTGGGCACTTTGTGCCATCCAAACCAACCATTGATAGGAAACACTCCCGTGGCGATCAAGGAGGTAGCGATAAATAAGCAACAAAGGCTTACGATTCCTCCTACCAACACCATAAAGCGTTTTGAAATTTTTTGGGGTTTTTCGACGTGGGAAATTTCATGAAGGTCTTGAACTTTTTCTTCTGGTTTGGAGTCTTGGATAGGTGGTTCAGGCGTTTTAGGAAAATCGATTTTTTTGACTTTTAATTCTAGAGGTTCGACATAGCGCATTTCCGGATCGAGACAATGATCCAACGCGTCCATGAATTCTTGAGTAGTCTGATAGCGTTCATCGGGACTTTTGGCGGTCGCTTTGATGACCACGTTTTCAACTCCTTGGGTAACGGTTGGATTATAAGCGCGAATGTTGGGCAAAGGATCTTGCATGTGTTTAATCGCAATGGCTGCGGCAGTCTTCCCATTAAAGGGAACGCTACCGCAAAGCAATTCAAAAAAGACAATGCCAAGCGCATAAATATCCACTCGGTAATCTGGAATTGCGCCAATAGCGGATTCAGGGGCTAAATAATGAGATGATCCCATTACTGCTTGATTGTGGGTAGCAGAGGTAGAATTTTGTTCAGTTACGGTTACGGCAATGCCAAAGTCAGCAATTTTAAGATCTCCAAACTGACTGATCAAGACGTTTTGTGGCTTGATGTCTCTATGAATGATGTGGTTGGCATGGGCTTCCATGATAGCTGAGGTGAGCTTTTTCATGATCTCCACAGCTTGTTCCACCGGGACAGGTTTATGGTTAGCAATATAATCCTTTAGATTTTTTCCTTTTACATATTCCATTACGATGTAAACCGAGCCATCATTATTTCCCACATCAAAAATCTCTACAACGTTTGGATGCCTCAAACGCTTGGCGGCTTGCGCTTCGCGATAAAAGCGCATAACGGCGTGGCTGTCATTGGCAAATCGTGGGCGTAAAAATTTAATAGCAACTTGTCGTTTTAAAACGATATCATCCGCTAAAAAGACAATAGCCATTCCCCCTTGTCCAACCGTTCCCAAGATTTTATAGCGATGATTGAGCAATGATGGAGGAGTAACAGTTTCTTGATCCTGAGAGCTAGAAGCAACTGGTTTATTTTCGGCCATAGTCTTTTCCAGGCCCAGTCACGATCACAGTGCAATTATCATATCCCCCGGCTCGTTGAGCGAGTTCAATCAACATTCCCGTTTTTTGATCCAACGAAAAGCTTGATTCCAAAACGCGTAAAATCAAACCCTCATGGACATAACCATGCAATCCATCACTGCAGATTAACAAGGCTTGATAATTAGACTTGATTTTATTGACATCTAAGCGAAACGTTCGCCATACTCCTAGGGCATTGGTCAATGCGGAGCGCTTTTCATGGACGCGTGCTTCTTTTTCGGTGATCTTGTTTTCGTTGACTAGACTTTGAACATAGGAATGATCTTCACTCATTTGAATCAACCCATCGGAATACAAAGCATAGACACGGGAATCTCCTGCATTAAAGATATAGGTACCGAGTGAACAAACCAAAACCCCTGCTGCGGTGGTTCCCATTCCTCGATTTTTGCGATTCCACATCGATTTGGAGTAAATCGAGTCATTGATCTTATTGAGCGTTTTACGGATCCAATCGTTGGCTTGATAGTCTCTTTGAAATTCAGGGGCTTTTTTGAAAAACTCGTCCGCGATTTGGCAAGCCATGCTACTTGCGATTTCACCACTTGCCGCTCCTCCAATGCCATCACAAACCAAAAGCAGAACGTCTCCATGATCATTTTGTGCCACAAGATAGCTGTCTTCATTGAGTTCCCGAGTGGTACCGGTGTCCGTAAGTCCACTTGCTTCAATTATCATTTCGATTGGCAAAGTACTTTAGGATAGCTAAGCACTTGCCGCTCCCTCCTTTCTGCTTTTTAAAGAACCAAGAAAGGCTTTTGGGTTTTCTTGGTATTTAAGCTTCTTTTGCTTTTTGTTTGGCTTCCTTCTCCTTGCGCAATTCTTTAATGCGAAGCTGACCACAGGCAGCATCAATATCGGAGCCATGTTCCTTGCGAATGGTGACTCCAATGCCTTCTTTTTTGAGAATATCGTAAAACTTCATGGCATCTTCCCGAGCAGTACTTTGAAAGCCATGCTCATCCACACTATTATATGGAATTAAGTTGACATAACAGAGATAAGGACGAAGCAGATTAGCCAATTGATGAGCGTGTTTTGGGCTATCGTTTACTCCCTTCAACAAGATGTATTCAAAGGTCAGCTTGCGATTGTTTTCTCGACCGTATTCTTCTACGGCTCCCATCAGCTCCTTTAAAGGATAGGCTTTGTTGATGGGCATCAATTGGGTGCGCAATTCATCGTTTGGCGCATGCAAGGAAATCGCCAAGTTGTACTGATAGTGACCTTTTGCAAATTCTTTGATCTTCGGCACAATGCCAGAAGTAGAAATGGTGATGTGACGACTGCCGATAGCAAGGCCGCGATCGTGATTAGCTGTTTTCAAAAAGTTCATCACCGCATCGTAATTGTCAAAGGGTTCCCCTGTACCCATTACCACGATATGAGAAACTCTTTCGCCTTTTTTATCCAGTTCTTTTTGGACATGCATCACCTGCCCAAGCATTTCTGCACTTGTCAAATCGCGTTGTTTTTTGGTGAGGCCAGAAGCACAAAAGGAACATCCCATATTGCATCCAACTTGGCTTGAAACACAAACAGAATTTCCATAGTCAAATACCATCAAAACACTTTCAAGTAAAGCACCATCTTCGGTACGAAATAAAAATTTCGTCGTACCATCACTTGCCACTTGCTTACGAACAAGTGTTAAAGGATTAAATGTGAAATCCTTTTTCAGTTCTTCGCGTGTTTCTTTGGACAGATTGGTCATCAAATCAAAGTCTTCTACACGCTCTTTATACAACCATTGGAAAATTTGTTGGACACGAAACTTTTTCCATCCTTTAGATAGAGCCCAATCTTCCATCTGGTCATAAGTCATATCATAAATGCTACGCATCATTTTTTATTCCTTTCAAATTTTTATCCATTCAAAATAATTCCCAAATGGGTTGAAAATAAAAGACAGAAAGAAGAGATTGAAGACAATTTTTCTTCTTTTTGTTTTAATCTAGTCTTTTGAAACACTTATAGAGAAAAAATGCTAAAGAAAATAAATTCCCAAATTTTAGTCTAATCGAGTGAATTCAAGTGTCAAATCCTCAGTCAATAAAGTGAAGAATAATCAAAGTTTATAAATTGAAAGACTAAGTTTCATTTTTTTAATTCCCTGCTTGTAATTTTAAATAAAATTGAGAGAATTGGGACTAAAGTGTGCTATAAATAAAGGGAAATTTTAGCCTTTTCCCCGCATGCGCGGGGATGATCCTTAAGGAAGGGTATCAATGTCCAGAACGATTAGCTTTTCCCCGCATGCGCAGGGATGATCCGCAGACCTCTTAGGCTTTCACATAAGCGTAGACTACTTTTCCCCGCATCCGGCGGGGATATCGCTTTGAATCCACTGTATTTATTTGTTTTCAACTATTCAAAAAATCCCGTTTTCGAAATCAATCGAAGACGGGATTTTTCCTTATAGAGCTTTCAGTAAACGACTTAAGTAAAAGCCGCCGTTTACATCACTTGGTTGAATGGTTTCCTCTTTATCGAGTGTGAATTCTGGATGACGTTCTAAAAAAGCTTTGACTTGCCGTTCATTTTCTTTGGTGTTGAGGGTACAAGTCGAATAAATGAGATCGCCTCCAGCTTTAGTTTGAGCGGCTCCCGCTTCAAGAAGAGCTTGTTGAAGCGGTAAAAGCGTATCGATATCGTCTGGATTGAGTCGTAGTTTCATATCTGGTTTACGGCCTAATACGCCATAACCACTACAGGGAACATCGCAAACGACCACATCATATTGCTCTTCTCCTACTTGCGTGGAGTCTTTAGAAAGGGCATGAATGTGATCGAGACCTAAGCGTTTAGCATCATTTTCGATGAGCTGGGCTCGATGGGTATGTAAGTCTTGGGCCTGAAAATAGGCTTCATTGTTGGCTAGTTCGGCCATTGCCATCGTTTTGGTTCCAGGAGCTGCACACAGATCAAGGATGTGTTGACCAGGTTTCGGGTTAGCCCATTTGGCAATTTGATAGCTTCCAGGATCTTGTGCGGAAATCTTTCCTTCCAAGTAGAGAGGCTCATGGGCAAAATCATGGCCTTTATAAATATAAAGAGGATCATCTTGCCAAATGCCTTGAACTTTTTCAAGTCGAGGATGCGCATCGGCCTCTTCTTTGGAAAAACGAAGTGGGTTGATACGAACAATAGTGGGATAGGATTTGACTGTAGATTTAGCAAACGCAAAAGCTTGTTGGGGAGAATATTGAGCAATCCACAACCGCAAAAGCCATTCGGGAAGCGAGGTTGAAAAAGCAAGAGCTTGAACAGGATCGGCTGGATAGATAGGTTTTGGATCGTCAGCGACTTTACGCAAAATCGCATTCACAATTCCTCTTGCCCGCGGGCCAGCTAATTTTGCCGCATCATTGACCACCGCATAAGCGGGGACTTTATCTAAAAACAGCAGTTGATACACCGACATCGTCAACAAAATCGAGGTAGAAAGACTCACTTTGGCTTTTGAATCCAAATAACGTTTCCACACCGATTGACAAAGAGCATAATTTTGTAAAGTCCCATAAAAAATATTAACAGCTAAAGCACGATCTTTAAGGTCCACTTCTTGAAGGTGGTTACGTAAATATAAATTGGAGTATGTTTTGTCTTTGACAACCGCAATGAGGGCATTCCAAACCCATTTTCGCATCATAATTGGACTTCCTTTCTCTATTGTTTGCGCCCAATTATTCTTCTATAGTCATAGGATGAACGTTGATATCCATTTTGCATTGGGCGGCGTGCTTCTCAAACCATAGAGCGCCTTGCCACAAAATTTCTTTGAGATGCTCATCATCTTTATCGCGTAACACCAAGCGAAAGCGGCTTTGTTTTTGGCGCATACTGATTTCTACCGGTCCTAAAACATCCACATTAGCTCTTAAAAAATGGCCTTGAAGTTCCAAAGCTTTCTGATAAGCGCGACTAGGATCTTGATGGCGAACGATGACTGAGGCTAAAAATGTATAAGGTGGATAGTGTCCAGCATGTCTATAGCGCATTTCCTGGACAAAGAAATCCTGATAGCGATGGGATTGAATCGCTTGTAGGACAAAATGAGTTGGATTAAAGGTTTGAATTAAAACCAATCCCTTCTCTTTACCGCGTCCAGCGCGACCGGCTGCTTGTTCACATAATTGATAGGTTCGTTCATGGGCCAAGTAATCTGGTCTAGAAAGAATGGTATCAATGGATAAAATTCCACAAAGGGTAATGGCGTGAAAATCAAGCCCTTTGGCAATCATTTGTGTCCCCATCAAAATATCACCTTGATCTTCAAACTGCTTTAAAAGGGTGTGATGAGCGTATTTTCCCTTTGTGGTATCACGATCCATCCGCACAATTTTTGCTTCTGGAAAGATCGCTTGGCTCTCTTCCTCCAAGCGCTCTGTTCCTTGTCCCATTTGACCTAAATGTCCCGTATGACAGTGAGGACAGGTAGGCAAGATAGGATAGCGTTTTCCACATATATGACAAACGTAGGCATTTTCTTGTTTGTGATAACTCAAAGCGACGTTGCAATCCTCACACCGAACATATTCATGGCAATTTTCACAGCGCACTACAGGCAAATAGCCGCGTCGGTTTAATAATATCATCGTTTTTTGATGCTTGTTTAAGCGCTCTTGAATGGCTTGAGTTAGAGGGGCTGAGTAGTTACAAAACACAGGTACATAGCGTAAATCCACTAATCGAACTTGAGCATCCTCTCCTGCTGCGCGTTGAGGCATTTCAGCTAATCCATAGACCCCTTTGATTGCTCGGGAATAGCTTTCTAGACTTGGTGTGGCAGAAGCCAAGATGAGCTTACATCCATGATAGTTTGCTCGAAATTGGGCGGCATCCCGAGCGTGATAGCGTGGAGTGGTGTCTTGTTTGTAGGAACTATCATGTTCTTCATCCATAATGATGAGTCCCAAGTTGTTGAGGGGTAAAAAGACCGATTTACGAGTGCCAATCACAATACAAGGACCAGCCTTTTTGACGTTGTTCCAGACAGAAACCATTTCAGAATCGGAAAGTTTGGAATGGCAAGCATATACATCTACTTCAAAACGTGACGCAATTCGTGCTTCCATCATTGGAGTAAGCGAAATCTCAGGAACTAAAATGAGCACTTGCTTACCTTGGTCTAGGGCTTCTTTAGCGAGATGAAAAAAGACCTCAGTTTTCCCTGAACCCGTGGCTCCATGCAAAAGGATGGTTTGATGCTTGGTTTGTCGAATGGCCTTTAAAGCATTTTCTTGAAAGGCATTGAGTTCAGGCCAAGGCTGTTGAACTTTTTTAGGTAAAGTTCCAAAATTTAAGATTCGCTTTTCTTTGCGCAAAAAGCCTTTTTGAAGCAGAGCTTGTAAACGATAGTCGGTAGTGAGCTGACGCGCCTCCTTAAACCGCAAGGCGCTGGGTAAAGCATCGTACGCTTGGCGCAAGGCACTTGAAAGCGTATCAAGATCTTTCAAGGCCTCTTTAGAGTTTGACGGCTCAAAACTGTTTAAGGGAGTCTTGATCACCCACAGTTCATAGGAGAAATCGGGATGGTTAGAGACGACATCTAGCTTTTTAGGCAACATACAATGAATCATCGCCATGGTTGAACAAATCGTTTCATAACCAAGCCAAGCGGCTAGATCGAGTTGTTCTTGGCTTAAAATAGGCGTTTCATCGACAACCTGTTCAATAGGTCGAATTTGAATGGAGTCATCCTGAAAAGCGGATCCTTCTTTAAGAACGATACCCATGATCTTTTGGCGCCCAAAAGGCACGAAAACCCGACAGCCAGGCTGAACGGGTTTAGAAGTGAAATAGGTATAGGGACGCGCAAGAGCTAGGTTTGCATGTTCAACAAGAACTTCCACAAACGCCATTAGTAAGTTTGTCCCACCTTTTTAAAGTAAGTTTTGAGATTAGCGTTTTCATCGCGCACGGGAATGATGCTTCCATCTTTAGAAGTGGCAATGACTGTTACGCCAGGACCGTGACCTGAGGTAAAGGAGTCCGAATGCACCACTACTCCAATAGTTAAGGCTCCCTTTTTATAGTGAGCTCCATATTCGCTATCGTGATCCAAAATGGCAATCACATCGCCAAAGCGCAATTTATCTATTCCAAATCGCTGGTTGGCTTCTTTGTCTTGGGTCATGATGTCGTAATCGCCAGTCATCATACTCGCCGATCCTAAACCACTGCCCATTAAAAAGGAAGGAAGTACAGTCACTACAGGAAAGCGCACTTGTCCCTCTTTATTGATTTCCAAATCCATAGCTTCCAATAGCTCTGGAGCTAAGTTCATCCAGAAAATTCCAGGAGCCTCTTCGGTTTTTAAACCTTGACCTTTAGTGCGAATTAAAAAGGTTTCATTACCATCCATTAAATTTAAATCTTCGGGTGCAAACCAAGCCATTGTGTGTTCTACACCCCCATGGGTACCCGTTACAAACCCTTTAGCTCCTTTCGCTGGACCAGACAAACAATAGACGGGATTGCCAATACAGGAATACATCTCAACAGCCGCATTTTGGTTGTAATCAGGATTAGCCATGGAGACACCGGGCTCGACGTGATCCCCTGCGATATTCATACATGGATCGCCAAGGGCATGGGAATACGTAATGCCGCCAGGGCCAACGGTAATGCGGGCGCGTCCATCAAAACCACCTCGATAGCTTTTAATGGTGGGATGATCAACTTTAGCATTGACAGCTATTTCAACCAATTCATCAGTATTGATTTTCATTGAAAAAAACTCCTTTCTGCAATCCAAAATTTGATTAGGTTGGATTGGGTATATCTTTCATTATCTTGTCTATCCTACTCGTTCTTTTTAAAAAGAATAAGAAAAGACTTTTTTGATTTGATTTTTTAGCCTTCTTGACCATAAATAGCCGTCCATGTAAAAGCAAAGACTGCTGCCGCACTCACTGAGTCGAGCGCATTGCGAAAAGGACGGCCATAAGGAATATACAAGTGATCTAGGGAGGCCGACAACAAACGTGAGGATAAACCACGCATGGCTCCTCCAATTGCGAGCAATAAGTCTCTTTCTAAACGCACTTCAAAGAGTGGTTTAGCACTCTCATCTCTTGCCGCACAGACAATAGGACGATTTTGGCTTTGGGCCGCTTCGATCAGCTGTTCGTCTTGAGAAATGGCTACAATTTCTAAGCGTTCCCAAGCCCCTGCCGAAGCACGCATTAAAATGGGAAGGGCGGCGGACCAATCTCGCTGTTGAACGATCATCAAGTTCGCTCCTGCCGCATATAGAGTGCGAGCAATGCTGCCAAGATTGTAAGGATCTTCTACTCCACTGACATAAACGCAAAGTCCTTCAAAGCGATGATCGGAGGTTAAAAGGGGAAGGCTTTCGTGGCCTTCGACTCTTAAAATCACTCCTCCATTGTTTGGAGCGAGATGTTGCATCTCCTCTTTGGTCGAAAAAGAGACGGGGATCCCTTGCTTTTTGGCTAGAGCAATGATGTAGCTGATTTCTTTGGTGCGTTTTTTCGGATTTACAATGAGTTCGTGAAGGGGACGTTTGTGCTCTTCAAGAGCGGCTTTTACAGAAATGGTTCCGCTGAGTATACATTCCATCTTTTTCTCTTTCTTTCTATCCCTTTTGTTCGCTTGACTCCCTTATACCTGCCGTATTATTAATAAGCAGAATATCAAAGGACTAAGATCTTAAAATGCGAAAAAAGAGGAATTGTTCTCTCTATTTCAATATTCTTTTTTCTTCTTAATTTTTGGTTTCTTAGTTTCGTTTTGGAGATGTGATATGAAAATTGATTTAAAAAATAAGATCCATCGAGATATCTTTATTCGCTCCATGTCTTTTATCATTGCCATTATTGCATTTTTGCTTTTAACAAGGATCAACGACATCATACGCTTTATTGGAAAATTAGGCTCTTTGCTCTCTCCTTTCTTAATCGGATTTGGTCTAGCCTTTTTAATGAACGGCCCTATTGAATGGCTTCAAAATCGATTATTGGTCACACCTCTTTCACAAAAGCGTTGCCATCAACTCGCTACTGTGATTGTAGTCATTTTCTTTTTACTCTTCTTTGCTTTTGTGATGTGGGTGTTAATTCCTTCTCTTATCGATTCATTGCAAGTATTTGTGGCCAATTTTTCAAGTTATGCTAGACGCTTTGAAACGACACTTGTAGAACTTGGCGAGCGTTATCATTTGGATATCAGTGTGATTCTAAACGCATTTCAATCCCTAGATATTTCCACTACTATCAACAAGTGGTTGCAATCAAGCATGTTTAAGATGATGTCTTATTCCTACAACGTCATTCATTGGGCGGCTAATTTAATCATCGCCTTAGCTGCCGCAATTTACATGATTTTAGACAAAAATAACTTATTGCAAACCATGCGCGTTTTGATTTATTCCATTTTAGGCCAGCGCGTGGGAAATTTTATTCAGCTGTATGGGATGGATACGAAAAACATTTTCCAACAATACATCGTAGGCAATATCTTGGATTCTTTAGTTGTAGGCATTTGTGCTTGGCTAGGATCGGCTCTGTTCGGATTTCCCTATGCCCCGATGATTGGTTTGATTGTGGGTATCACCAATATTATTCCGGTCTTTGGTCCCTTTTTAGGAGCCATTCCTGTGATTTTCTTGTTGTTTATCATCAAACCTATGAACGCTTTAATCTTTGCGATTTTCATTTTGATACTCCAACAAATCGATGGTAACGTCCTTAAACCCTTAATTTTGGGAGATAAACTTGGTCTTTCTGGTTTCTGGATTTTGTTTTCCGTCACCATGGGTGGGGCCTTATTTGGAGTGATGGGAATGTTTTTAGGAGTACCAATTTTTGCTTTGATTTATGAGGGAATCAAAGACTTAGCGACCTTGCAACTGCGCGAGCGCGGATTGCGCATTCCAACTTCAGCTTCTGTCAGTATGGACGAATTGTATTGAAAAATTACACCTTCTACCTAATTTAAACTGTCTACTTCTCTTGAAGTAGGCAGTTTTTATATCCTCACATCACTTGACAAAAAGCGGTTTCACTTCTCTATACTGGAAAATCCAAGAGTTCTTTCTTGGTTTGGGAACAATTTCGGATTAAAAAGAAAGATAAAGAACAATATACTTCAAGAGAAGAAAGGAAGTGATTTTAAATGGAACTCTTTCTCGATGCCCTAATCGATGGGCTTCATGATACATGGCAGATGTTGCCGATGCTTTACATTATGTATTGGTTGCTCGGTTTGCTTGATCAACATCACTCCATCAGCGATCAAGCGTTTTTACGCCTACGCAAGTATGGCCCTTTCTTTGGAGCTCTACTTGGTTTGCTCCCCCAATGCGGTTTTGCCGTTTTAGCCGCGATCTTATATGTAAGCCGCATGATCAGTTTAGGAACGCTTGTAGCCGTGTTTATTGCCACAAGTGATGAAGCGATTCCGGTGATGATCGCTAATCCGAGTATGATTCCTTCTTTAGGTCTGCTTCTGATGAGTAAGTTTCTTTTAGCTATTGTTGTGGGCTTCATCATTGACCACATCGCTTATCGTCATCAAGATCTCGCCCAACTCTCCCCTCAACAAGAAGAGGAAGTGGAAGAAGAAAGCGAAAAAGAAGCGGAAACTCTGGAAGCGGACAATTCGCTTAGTTGTACTTGTTGTGTACCAGGATATCCTCTCTGGCTCAATGCTCTAATTCAAAGTTTCAAGATTTATGGTTTTATCTTTTTAGTCACCATAATAATGAATGTCATTACCATGGGCATTGGCGAAGAAAGCCTCGCCACCTTTTTGCAATCCAGCAAAGTATTTCAACCTGTTTTGGCTTCTTTATTTGGGTTTATTCCCAATTGTGCTGCTACAGTGGTTCTTTGTGAACTCTACTCAGCTCATGCCCTTACCTTTGGTTCCCTTTTAGGAGGGCTTTCTACCAATGCGGGATTAGGTCTAGTGGCACTTTTCCAATATGATTCCAATCGTCGTACTGTCTGGACAGTTATTCTTTGGCTTTTTATTCCTTCTGTCATTGCTGGTTACGCCTTACAGCTCTTGCCCTTGTGGCTTGGATGGGCTTGGGTTTAAAAAAAGCACTGTTTCACTTGAAAGATTTCAAGGAAGCAGTGCTTTTTTTGGGCCAAAACAAGAGAGATCAAGATGGAAATTAATCTTCCATCCCCTAAAAGTCTTCTTTAAGTAAATCGTCTTTGTTTTTTAAGGGGAAGATTCTATTTCTTCCTGATTATCTTTAAACTGGTTGAATGAGTATGGGATTTTTCCTTTTTTATAGCGGAACCATCTGCGAATCTGGTTAAAAGATTATATTGGTTAATATCCAATTTCCAGATCGAATCTGGATACGAAAGCGTGTGACGCTTGAGGATATGGTAAATCCGTCACACATAAAATCCAGTAGCAAAAATGCATCCTCACTCATCATGATGGCGAATCTCGTACTCTGTTTTTGGTGTTAGACCATTCCGCTTTGATGTTGCCAATAGCATCATCAAGAGCCAGTTTCCAGCATCTCGCCAGAAGCGGCCAGCTCTTCTACTTCTTCCATTTCTTCAATGAATAAAAGAGCTTTGAGCTTAGAAAAACAAAGCGCACGCAGATTTTTAAGTTGACTGAGGTCTTTGGTCACTATCGTCTTTTTTTCGCTTTGAGTAGCTGTTTCCTTTTGAGCAAGAGCTTTTTCGGTTTCTTCATAGCCGACGAATTTTGTACCTTCTTTAGGAATGGCATAGGTGACATCACCATAAAGAGTGCGAATATCGCTCGAGCTTAAGCGCAATGTTCGATAGTCTGCAATGGCTTCATCCCAATTGGAGTTAGAAATGCCATCAAGATTTCCTTCTTGAATCGTCAACAAATCCTTTTCGGCATCGTAGTCGAGCACAATGCCAACATGGTTATGCGCTATATCGGAGGAGAAAACAGCTCCCGAAGCGGGCGTTTTGGACAATTTAAATTTATCACCATGGACTTGCAATAACTGAGAGACGCAATCGTAGCCATTGCCACTAAAGCCAGGCGAAAAGCCATACAAATCGTAGAAGCGGCCCCAAGCAAACCATGTGCATTGTCCCCATAAAAGAGGAGTGTTATATGGAGAAGCTGATTTTTTCCACGCTACAGAATCTTCATAGTTGGGGAGTAGTGTAATGATACCCATGGTCGCAATTTTTAAGCGACGATTTTGCTGCTTGTTCAATTGACGCACAGTGATGGATTGCGAAAGCGTGGGAGTGGGCGTAGAAACTGTAGGAGCCGAAGCCCAAGAGTCAACGATAAGCTGATCTTGAGAAGATAGACTAGAAGAAATAGAAGTAGAAGAATCTGGCAATAAAGGATTGGCCGGCGCAGGAGAAATGATCGAAGGATCAAAATCGGGCATCAGGTCAAACCCTAAGTCTCTATCGCTTACATCCACAATGATTGGATCCATTTGAATAGGATCCTTTGGGTCTAGGGAGATCGTTGGCTTTAAAGAATCTTTTGGTTCTTCCTCTTCTTGGTCATTGGGTAAAGGAGGCAGAGTATCGGGAGGAAATGGAGTAGGATTTTCATCCATCTCTTCGAAATATTCTGGAATTCCTTGGATATTCTCGAGAGAAGGATTTTCCTTCTGAGGGCGACCTTCCGCAGAAACATCATCTGCATCTTCAAAGTTTTGCGGATTTTGATTGAGATCGTCTTTAAAAAGAACTGGTAAAGCCGCTACTGACCGATTGGGAAGTGGGCCAATTCCAAGACCGGGATAGATCACTTCAAGCACAGAAGAGGAAGGATTGAGCTTGATGTAATCAAAGATGGAAAAGGGTTTCGTCTTTTCAATCGGAGCCAAATCGAATTCTTCTTCCATTTCAATGGAAGGAGTGGTCTCTAAAGGCAATTCTTCACTCGTAGATGGCTCAAAGGATTCTTGAACCGTAGGAATAGATAAGGTGGGTTTAGTTTCTTGAATAGGATTCACAGGAATGGCTGTGAGCGAATCGGTTGGCTTTAGAGATTCTTCGGCTTGATTTTCACTAGAAGCATTTTTTGAAGTATCTGCTTCTTCAATTAAAGTTGGATCTTCCACAATGGGGTCTTGACTTGGCATTTCTTCCACATCACTTGGCTCTTGAACCACTGGCTCAATGGTTTGAATAGGAATGGGTTCAATAGAAGCTGGTTCATGAGATGCATCGATGGAATCAGCCGAAAAGGTATCATCGCTTGTGAAATCCTCAAAAGATTGGCTTAAAAAGTCACTCGGATCCTCACTCAACCAAGCCGTAAGACGCCCATCAATTTGAGTGCCATCGATGATTACGGCCGTGGTTAACATGGAAGTTTGTAAAGAAGGGTCGAGCGTTTCTTGAAGAGGAAGCTCTTCATGTAAAGCCGGAATTGGCGTTTTGGAAGGTGAGATGGAGTCTTGAAAAGATTCCTCTTCCTCTAAAGGTTCATTTGAAGTATTAGACACATCTTCAAATGGCAATTCACTTGGTATCCCGTCTTGTAAGATTTGACTAGGCTCTTCTACAGCTAAAGAGCCACAAGAATCGGCCTCTTCTGAGAAAGAGGCAGTGGAAGACGAAGAAGTGGAGTCCTTTTGAGAGATAGGCGAAGAAAAGGACAAGAGAGGATTCGCTTTTTTGACTACTTGGCTTTGCGTTGTGGACTCCATTTGATGGGAGGCTTCTAACAAAGACAACGTGGAAATCTCTATTTTTTCTAATTCTTGTGAATTCGGTTCTTGATAAATTGGCGATGGATTTGGATTTTTTGGCCAAGAGGCTGCATGGGGTTGATAGATCGGAAAACGCTCATCCAATTGTCGAATGAGAGCAATAGAACTTAATACTTGTTCAAGATCAGTCCCACTTGGACGATTGGAAAGATTGTCTAAGAAGTCTAAAGCCAACAGTGCATTTTGACGTAGAGATTCAAGATCCTCCAAAGATAGAGTTGAATCTTGTAAAGCCTGTTGGTAAAGAACCAGGCACTTCAAAACGGCTTGGGTGCTTAAAGAAGAGGTAGAAGTAGATCCAAAGACAGAAAGCTGATTGGATCGATCCGGCAAATAGCTAGCCGCTTGAACGATAGGGGTACTTTGGAAAACCAATGCGGTCGCAAGTAGAGTGGTTGTCCCTTTCGCAAATTTTTTCACAACAGCTTCCTTTCTAATAAAGATTTCAATTTTTTCAGATTCTTATGGGAAGGTAAATTCAGTATACCATTGAGGATACACCCTATAAAAAAGGGAACTGACTTCCAATGCCTTGATTGGTCATCAGTTTGTCCTCATTTTTTCCCCATCTTTTTTCGTCTTTTTGTGCTTTAACTTTTTTGCCTACCGGATTACAGGCAAAAAACGGTTCCCAGGTTTATTTTAACAAAGGACTTGAAAAACAAAACATCTTTTCTCGGTTTCGAAAAGATGACCAAACATTCGTCAAAAGAAGCTCAAGCCTCTAACTTTTGATGGTAGCGTGTACGAAAATACATCAAAATTCGAACTTCAAGGATATCCTTCCATTGAGCTATGAAGAGTTCATCTTCTAACCAAGGCCAATACCCTTCATGGATTTGAAGAATAGCCTGAGCGTCTTTAGATTCTTGAAACATCCCTTTGGAAGACAAAGCGAGATAGTGAACTGGATTTCTTTTTATAGTTGACCAATGATAGGAATCTGAAAGCGCTAAAAAGTCGGAAAAATGTTCCATGTGGGGCAAATCCTTCCAATTTTCATTGGCTGCAAAAAAGGCCTTCCATCTCTTTAAAAGTTCACTTTGACTGACTTGAGATCGAATCTTTTCTTGATCTAAAAAGCTTTGTAGTACTGGCATTTTATAGATGCGGTTCATAGAAGTCGTTTCTAAAAAGTGAAGGAGCTCTTGAGCTTTGGAATGATAAAGTTTTTCTTCTTTATCCGTTAAGATTCTTTGTTGATGCAAAAAGTCAAAATAGGAGAGAAGTGGATTTTTTATTCCTTGTTTGAGCGCTTGGTTGAGTAAATCGTCCTCTAAAAGCGTAAAGAGTTCTACTCGACTTGGTCGATGACCAAGCTCGCCTTGAATCTGATCAAAAGCTTGACGAAAGCGCACTTTAAAAGGTTGGCCTTTTTCCATTTCTTCAAAGAGCTGAATTAATCGCAAATCAAAGTCAATAAAACAATTTAACGGCGGCTTTTGTTCTTGAAGAAGCATGCGCACACTTTGTGATTCAGTGGAGCCCACCAACAAAGCGGGTAGGCGATTGGCATGAATGTAATTGCCAATGAAGTCCAACACGATTAAGCGCTCCTTACTTGAATCTAAACGCAAACCACGTCCAAGCTGCTGCAAAAAGATGGTCGGGGATTGGGTAGGCCGTAACATCATGACCAAATCCAAACTTGGAATATCTAGTCCCTCATTGAGCATGTCTACACAAAACAAAACGGAAATCTTTCCTTCTTTTAAGGCTTTTAAACACGACTGACGGCTGTGAGGTCCTTGCGAATAGAGGGCCATCGCTGGAATTCCCGCTTGCACAAACGCATCCGCCATAGCTTGAGCATGGCCTTTAGTGGTACAAAAGCCTAAGGCCTTTTTGGGATGATGCTTTTGAAATTGGCCAAGAATTAAGTCCATACGCTTTCCATTTTGAGCGTACAGCTTTTCTAAATCTTGAAGCCTGTATTGGCCATGATATAAAGGAAGGTGAGAGTAATCCGTAGAATCATAAATACCATAATACGAAAAGGGAGCCAAAAGGCCCTTGTTGATCGCTTCCTGTAACGAAATGGAATAGGGGACATTGTAGTCACAAAGCGCATACACATCGCGATGATCCAAGCGATCTGGTGTGGCTGTAAGACCTAAAAGAAATTGAGGTTTGAAATACTGTACAATTCGCTGATAGCTTGCGGCTACGGCGTGATGGAATTCATCGATGACAATGTAATCAAAAACATCCGAAGCAAAGAAATCCGGATGAAGCCATTTTTCTTGGGCTAAGGTAAAAACGGAGGCGAACACCACTTCGGCTTGCCAATCTTTACGAGTAGCCGTTAAAAAGCCAAGGGTCTTATCAGGCATGATCGCTTGAAAGGCTTGGTAAGCCTGATTCAAAATCTCTTCGCGATGGGCGACAAATAAAATGCGCTTATACGGCTTAGCATCAAAAGCGGCTAAAAATGTCTTGCCTATTCCCGTGGCCGCTTGAATCAATCCTTTTTTCCCCCCATTTTGGCGCAACTTTTTTAGCGCATACAGCGCTTCAATTTGAACATGATGCGGTGTAGGAGGCGTGTCATCTAGTCTTGAAAACTTTAAGGACGGAAAAGGTGGTTTGATCCACGTCTTGCGATAGTTCTCCAAAACTTCTTCACTTAAAACAATTGCCTCTTTAAAAAGCTCTTTAAAGCATTGAATAAAGACTTGGGTGTCTTTTCCTTGTAAAGCGCAATTCCATTCCACTCCTTGAATCAAGGCGCTTTGAGATAAATTAGAGGAACCAAGGATGACCTCGATATAAGGTTCTTGATTATAATAAAAAATCCACGCTTTGGGATGAAACGAAATATCGGGATGATTGTACAAACGAATGTCTGCTTGAGGACATTCCTCTTTCAAATGCCGTAAAGCCCACGGTTCGGTGATCTGCAAATAAGTTCCCGTTAAGATCTCTAAGTGGTCGACTTCTTGAAGCGCCTTCACCAAAAGGCGTACACCACTTTCCCGAATAAAGGAAACGATGAGGGCCACTTTTGTGGCTTTTTGAAGCCGAGCTTCTAAACTTTTTAAAAAGGCTAAGTTTTGTCCCGTCCAAGCGGTTTGATCGCAATCACATTGATCCAAGGTGTTTGCTCCTCCTTTCTCGCATCTTCGCTTTCAAATGCCTCTAAGATTTCAAAACCTGCTCCTTGTACATGAGGAATCAAGCTTGAAACCGTCACATCTAAAAAGTAACGTCCTTGACGTATTCCTTCAAAATCCCCTTTTTTAAAAGAACAGTAAAAAATTCCTTGAGGGCTAAGGGCTTTATATAAAGCCGCCAAGGTAGAATCGAGTTCTTGATAGGAGAGATGCAAGAGGCTTGCACAAGCCCAAATGCCATCCCAAGCTTCTTCATCTCTAAAGTCTTCAAAGCGTAGACAACGGCCCTTTATTCCCATTTCTTGTAGACGCTCGATAAAAAAAGGCGGCGCAAACTCCATCGCCCTGCGGCTATTCATGATGCTGGCCTCCGGATCCAGCAGA
>CAZTNF010000017.1:0-21737 GCA_964615295.1 uncultured Erysipelotrichaceae bacterium
TAAACTTCATGGGCAATGAACTCGGTATGCTTCGTGAATGGGATGAACAAAAAGGGAACGACTGGTTCTTGCGAAAATATCCCATGCATCGAGACTTTGAAGCCTTCTTTGCTGATATGACAGGCATTTGCACCCGCAATGATGCCTTCTACTATGGCTATGATCCCACCAACTTCCAATGGATTAATGCCGATGATGCCGATCACAATACCTTCTCCTTTATGCGTAAAGGGTCAAAGGATATCTATGTATTCATCATCAACTTCTCTACTAACGGCTATAAGTTACAATTTGGGGTTCCTTATGGGGGAATTTATCAAGAAATGCTCAATACCCAATGGAAACGCTATGGTGGCCGCATTGATGATAAAGAGGTACACAACGCCAAAGCCATTCACTTACCTTTGATGAACCAACCATGGCGCATCAGTGTAGATGTTCCACCCTTAGGAGCTTTAATTTATCGAGTTCAAAAACCAACAGAATCTAAGAAAAAATAAACATCAAAGACAGGGAGCTTCCCTGTCTTTTTTAAGAGGAATACTATGTCTCACTATTATGAAAACGATCCAAACTTGGATAAAACGGAATTTCCCATTTCCTTTACCTTACAAGGAAAGAGCTTTACTCTTTCTTCTTCCGCTGGCGTTTTTTCTAAAGAAGGGCTTGATACTGGAACTCGTATTTTATTGAACTATCTCTTAGAACACGCGAGGCCTTCTTTGGATGTGCTTGATCTTGGTTGTGGCATTGGGGTAATTGGCGTTGTTCTAGGAACCTTTTGGCATTGCCAAGTGGTCGGCATTGATCCCAATGAACAAGCTTGTCATTTGGCGAAAAAAAACTATGCCACTTATCACATTCAAGGAGAAGTATTAGAACAAGATCATGTCGATTCCCGTCCCTATTCTTGTATTGTGATCAATCCTCCGATTCGAACCGGAAAACAAGTCATTTATGGCTTGTTTGATCAATGTGCGAAGCAATTGACGAAGGGAGGAATTTTATGGGTAGTTATTCGCAAACAACATGGGGGCCAAAGTGCCCTTGATTACCTCAATTCTTTAGGATTAAAGGCGACTCGTGTCTTTCGAGAAAAGGGATTTTGGATTTTAGAAGCAAAAAAAGAAAACGAACTATGAGATACAAAAGGGGAAGAGAATATACCTAAAGAGGTGAAAAAATGCCAGAAAAATATCGCATCTATTTCAAAGCCCTTTGGAAACAAAATTGGTTGTTAATTGTCGCTTGGTTTGGGTCTGGGATAAGTTTCTGGTGGCTTTGTTGGGTGTTTCAAGAAAGTGCTGATCCGGCTTGGATTTATATGATTTTCTCCTTTTTACTCTTAATAGTGTACCTTGGCTTTTCTTTACGTACCCTTCATGAGGTGAACCATCTGCTTTTAGCCGATCACTTTGATCCCCAAGATTATCCTTACGCTTTACGTCCTGCCGTTGAAAAACTCGCCAGTATGGCTCAAGAAAAACGAGAGCGTCTTTCCAAAGACAAGCAGGAAGAAAGCGAACGGCAAGACTATTTTTCTTTATGGGCCCATCAAATTAAACTTCCCTTAGCGGCTTTGAATTTACAACTGCAACTCGATTCCCCTGATCTGGCTGATATGCAAGCGAGTGAAAAGCGAATTCAACATTGCGTTTCTCAAGCAATGGCCTATATTCGTTTGGATGGCTCCGATTATCGCCTGAACCAAGTGCTTTTAGAAGACGTAATTCGGCCACTTTTACGCGAAAACGCTTCGACTTTTATCGCCCAACACATATCCATTGAAAGCGAGTTTGACATACAACCCGTCCTTACCGATCCCAAATGGATTGGCTTTGTTATTGAACAATTGCTCTCCAACGCTTTAAAATACTCTAAGTCGTATTCCACCATTCGCATTGAAACCAAACCCAATACGCTTCTCATTCAAGATGAAGGATGTGGAATTGCACCTGAAGATTTGCCACGCCTGTTTGAAAAGGGATTTACGGGTAAAAATGGCCATCAAAATGTATCCACCTCAAGTGGTCTTGGTCTATATTTGTGCCAAAAAATCTGTACCAATCTAGGGTGCACCCTTTCCATTCAAAATCGAACGGACCAACAAGGAGTCATCGCTCAAATTCAATTTCCTAAAACGCTCTTTTTAAAAGATTAGGCCTTAAAAGCTAAAAACGATCAAAGTCTTTCGGATTTTGATCGTTTTTTTTTCCAATCTCTGTCCTTATTAGCTTATCTTTTTCCAAAGGAATTATGGACATGTTGAATTTGAAAGGAGAGTTGGGTAAGAATACTGTGAAAGTTTTGAGAAACACCATTTTGCTATTTTTCAATATAACCAATCAGCCCAAAAAGGAATTGTTTTTTACGTTAAAATTCTTCCTTTTTTCGACTTTAAAAGATTGAATGGTTCAGATTCATCTTAGAAAGATTATTTTATGGTAAATCAATCCAAACGTTGGCTTCACAAAGTACAGGCTTCTTCTATGCTTGGTTCTTTTTTTATCTTCAGCCTTTTGACTCCCTGTCTCCTTTTAGCTCAAGAAGACTACCCTTCTAGAGCCATCTATGTTGTATATGATGATTCAGGCAGTATGTATGTGGACAACGAAGGCAATATGGTCGATACATGGAGTAAAGCGAAATATTCGATGGAGGTGTTTGCCTCTATGCTTGGCGAAGACGACTCTATGGCGGTATATTACATGTCCGACTATTCAAAAGATGGAAAGAAGGAAGGACCCAAGATTGAAATAGAGGGAAGCGACTCCACCCAAATCAATGTTCAAAAAATTCATACCCAAAGAACCGCTTCGGGCTACACTCCCTTTGAAACGGTCGAAGCAGCCTACACCGACTTAGAAAAAGACGAGGCCGAAGAAAAGTGGCTTGTCATTCTAACCGATGGAGACTTTCAAAAAAACGATGAGGCTTTAGCAGATAAAACCCAAGTCACCCAGTTTATGGATGATTTCTTTGAAAACAAAGATCCAAATGTCAATGTGGCTTTTTTAGCCATTGGCGAAAACGTCATTCCATTAACCGAAAACAAAGGGGAAAACATCTTCTTTGAAAAAGCGGTCGATAGTTCCCAAATTTTGGAAAAAGTTACCGAAATTTCAAATCGCATTTTTAACATGAATCGGTTGAATTTAAGCAATACCGATGGCCAGTTCGAAATCGATGTGCCCATGGCACAATTGACCGTCTTTGTCCAAGGTGTGAATGCCAAAATTTTAGCCTTAAGGGATGGACAAGGAAACGAAGTCGGTACTCTTAATGAGGTGGTGAGCGTCAAGGCTACCGAAGAGTCTGACAACGATTTGCACCAAGATAACCTTCCCGATTCGTCTTTAAATGGCGAACTCGCCACTTTTACAGGAAATTTTGCTCCAGGAAGCTATCAAGTCCAAGCCCAAAACGCTCAAAATATTGAAGTCTACTACAAACCAAACTTAGACGTAGTGGCCTATTTAACGACTCCTTCCAATGAAAAAATTACCGATTTAACGGATTTACCGACGGGAGAGTATGTCATTCATTTTGAACTAGTCAGTGGCATCGATCACAGCCCTCTTCCGCAACGAAACATCATCAATCAAGCTTCCGAAGGAATTCAATACCAAGCCCAAGTAACAAATAACGGAAAAACTCTCGAATCCACTTTTCAAGATGGGGACAACATCCATGTGGAACAAGGAGATTTAGAGATCGAGGTAACCGCTACTTATTTAAAATACAACACCTCAACCACTCACTTAAGTTATTCCATTTGGTCTCATAAAAACATCTCGTTTGAAACCATCAAAGATGGCCCTTGGATTCTTGACCATCATCTCGATCCCTCTAAGCCTTTTCAAGTCCAGCTTCTCGTCGAAGGCATCGCGCCAAGTGCGCTCGAATGGGATCAAATCGGAATACCTACGATCCAAGTCCTTTCCAAGCCCTCCCTTGCTTCTCCTATTCTTGTAAAAGAGACCACTCCAGGGCTTTATTCCATCGTTCCAAATGAAACGCAAAGTGACTTTGAAGGCGAAACGTATTCCCAAGCGAAATTCTTGTTGGAATTCGAAGAAGAAGTTGATCAAATTCCTTGGCGAGGCAGTCAAGAGGTAGAGGTCAACATTGAGGATAAGCGAAATTGGTTTATTCGCCATGAGAAATGGTTAAAAGAGCATTGGGGTGTGTGTTTAATTGGATTCATTTTACTTGGATGCTTGATTGGCGAATTTCCGCCTTTGAAAAAATGGCTTCCTAAATTGCCCTCTACCCCACTTATTGAACGCAAGCCCAAAAATGGTCTAGCGAAAAAAAAGGCATCGGGAACCACGATCCGAACCCTAAATTTAATTCCTTTTTCAGCTCAAACAGGTACGATTCAAGTCGTACCCGATGGAGTAAAAAGTCCTTCTATTCCAGAACTCAAAGTAAAAGCCGGAAAAAATAAATCCTTGATCTTAACTAACCCGCAAGATTTTGAAAACATCAAGATGAAAATTGGAGGGAGACTCCTTCAAGATTTCCTCTTGGCTGAAATGACAGAAAAAGAAAAGAAGAATGCTGTTCAGTTTTGGCCAAGCGATCCCATCGTGGTGGAAGGAAAATACGATACCTTTGTGTGCCATTTGGAAGAATCCTATGAATAAACAGGAAGATTTCATTTATTGGCTTTAATCCATTCCGAGTTTAAAAATCAAACGCTTTTATTTATACTGAAAACTTCACCGATTTCTTCTTCATCGAGAACGGATCGATTTTCTAATGGTTTCATTAAGATTTTTTATAAAAGTAAAGGAGGTAGTCTATGAGTTCACCGACCTTGTTGATTGGTTTAGGCGGAACAGGAAGCAAAATTGTCGCCAAAGTTGCTCAAATGATTCCTGCTGATCAAAAACAAAATATTTCTTGTGTCATTTTCGATACAGATGCCAACGATATTCCTTTAATCAAAAAGGCCGATCCCACTATTAAAATCGTCCAAACTTCTGCGCGTATGACGGTTGGCGAATATTTAAGCAATGACCCTCATGCTAAAGAAAACTGGTTTCCCGTGAATCCTCCCTTAAATGCGAAAGTTCTTTCCGAAGGAGCAGCACAAGTGCGCTCTATTTCTCGTTTAGGGTTTGAAGCGGCTCTTCAAGCCAATAAGATGGGGCCTCTTCAAGAAGCTATTCAAGAATTATACCGTGTCGACCAAAGTCGTCCTGATCAAGCTCTTCGTTTGACCATCGTCAGCTCTCTTGCGGGGGGAACGGGATCTGGTTTAGTGGTACCCGTTGCGCTGTATGTGCGGCGCTATCTTCAAGATAACTTCCATCATAACGCCAACATTTCTCGTGGCTTTTTCATTTTGCCAGAAGTGTTTTACCCTTCTGTCCCCGAAGATCAACATACCAATTTGCAATCCAACGCCTATGCGGCTGTACGGGAATTGGATGCCTTTTTGATGAAGGGGAATAAAACTCTTCCCGAAGAATATGCTGACTCTGTGAAAATTGAATTGCCTGTTCCTGGAACCGATCGTTATCAAAACTATGATCTGGCTCCCTATGATTTCTGTTTCTTATTTGATGCCCAAAACGCCAATGGAGAAAAACTCAATGATCTCGAACAATATATGGATCATGCGGCAAATATCTTGTATGCCATGTCTATTGGCCCGGTTAACAAGCGAAGCAACTCCTCTGAAGACAACGTGTTGCGCAAGATTGTCAAAGAAAAAGGGCGCAATCGCTATGCTGGAGCGGGCGCAAGTCGCTTAATATATCCCTATGCCGATATCTGTCAGCTTGTAGGCTTAAATTGGGCTTCGAAAAGCATTTCCGAACAATGGCTCGAATACGATCGCCGCTACGATCAAGAGATGCAACGCTTACTCAAACGCAAAGAGGAAGGCTATGCTGTTGACGATGTCGATCGTCGCGATCACTACGCTCTTACACTCAAGACGGATGCCAACAATGGAAAGCCTTTTGCTTCTTATATTGTACGTATGGTGGAAGGAACCGATCCTCAACAGCCAAGCTTACCTGACCAATACGTCACACGCCTTCTTGAAAAAACGCAACAATCCGTGAACACCAATAAAAAGCTTTCTGGGGCCTCTGAATCCATTAGCGAATCTCTGGCTGGGATTAAATACAATAAAAAAACCAATAATCTATCCACTGTATGCACCCAACTTGATGTGGTGTGTGATGAAATTGAAAACTACTTAGTCGTAGGACAAACGTATTGTGATCAAGATGCCAAAGATTTGGCCTACTCTCTTTTCGAAGGGGCTTTAAATGAAGGGCGCCTAAGAGACGACATCTACCTCGATACGGCCTTACAAGTTAAAAATACCTACTTACCTCCCAATGCCATTCGCTATTATTTGATCCTTGCTCTACAACGCATGAATAGTTTACTTGATGAAACCAATCGTTTGATTCATGAAGAAAAACCGATGATGGAAGCTTTTAAGGAACTCGCTTTAAAAAAAGTCGGAGCCCAAAATCCCTCTTCTGCTGATCCTTTTAAAAAGTACAGCCCCTCTTCCAAATTAAAGTGGAAACGACAAAAAGAGGAAGAAGCTTATGTTCAAAAAGCGAAAAGTGCTTTAGCTCAGGCTCAAAACCAAGCAGAAAATTACATCCTTCTTTGTGCGCAAAAAGTCATTTTAGAGCGCGGTATGGACTATCTAGATAACATGATTCGTGGGTTTGAGTCCTTTTATGAGGCTTTACAATCTCAACTAAAAGGTCTAGAGAGTCGTCAAAAAGATATCTATCGCCGGTATACTCTCGCTCCCGGCATGACCATTCGCTATGTCGCGGCGAGTAAACCGTGTCTTGATGAGATTTTGCTTCGCTATCCCTATCAAGGATCGCTCATCTCTATTGATTCTGCGCTTTCCCAACGTATTGTGGACAAAGTTTTTCGATATGTAGGAAGCACCAAAAAGCCAAATCCCAGTCGCTATTTTGGAACCTTATTTGAAGACGACATCATTGCCTACTACCAAGACTTAGCCCATAAAAAACTAGCTGGCCAACTGGATCAAGGCATCTTTAAGGCCATGGAACTCGAAGCCGATTTACTCCTCAATGAGGAGCAACGGGATTCTTTAGCCATTGTCGATCAATATGTACGAGATATCATTGAAAATACTCGTGGTTTGGCTACACCTTTTATTGAAAAGCCTAGTGAGCTCGTAGCGACCTGTATTGATGCTTGTGCTTTCAATCCCGAATTCATGCCTAAAAGCGGGGATGAATCGCACGAGGCCAAACTCATACGTGAAGAACTTGTAGCCCATGGTGGCGAAGGAGACGACGACATCGATCGCAATACGATTTTATTTTATCGAGCGTATTATGGTTTGCGGGCGAATAGTCTTTCTAAATTCGCTCCGCCTTATCAATCGGAAACCCATACTCGCAATGGTGGCGAATACTACAACGCCTACAGCCAACTCGTCAAAAGCATCCATCCCAACAATCCGCATGAACAAATTCAAGAAATTACCCCTCATATCGATAAGTCTTGGCATTTAGCCGCTAAAATGCCCGATCTCGATGAAGCCCAACAAGATATTGAAGAATATGCCAATCAAGCGGCTTTCTTTTGGATGTTGGTATTCGATGTTTTAGATTTTAAAACAGAATCAAATGGGGTTGGTGTTTACCAACTCAACTATGGCCGTCTTGGATTGGAAAATGGCGATTTAAATTATGATGGGAAAAATCGCAGCTCTAAAATTCATGAAGTGTTGCGCGCCTTGTCGCTTGACTCTTTATACGTTGAGACATTGCGCCAATACGCCGATAAACATGTCAAAGCGGATTCCATCCAACTTCTCCCTTTAGAAGAAACAGAAACATATCAACGCCTTCTTAAAATGGAAGTTCCTCTTTCTAGCGATACTTTAGGACAAGAAAATAAAGCCTATCCCAATGGGCAACGCATTTTGATTTCGGTGTTGGATATTCCTTTGATTTTAAAATCCTCAATGCCTTCTAATGCGTTGCGTCGTCAAAATGTCTTAAGCCTTTTACAAGTCAGCTTAAAAGAACTCGTGCGCTATGTATCAGTATTCTCTTCTCCGGATGAACTCGCTGGTCATTTAGAGACTTTGATGATCCATGAATACAACCTCTTCAATCAAAATCTGAGCGATTCAAGCTTAGTATATGCCCAAGTTAAAGATCCTTTTGTCCTGGATATTTTAGAACAGACTGCGAATTTCTTAGATGAATATAAGCTCTTTGAGCTTGCCAAAGAGATGCGTCATCAAGCCGATTCCATCAAGCGTGGCGAGTAACTTTTTATCCTGCTTCCAATTCGTTTTTTAGCGAATTGGAACTAGGTCTTACAAAATAAATGCTTATTTTGTAAGACTTGGTTTTTAATTCACTTTAGAAAGGAGAGAACTCTTTATGTTTACGGTATTGATTCAAAACGAAAAAACTCTGCAATCTTTCCATCAACATTTGCCGTTGTTTAATCACTTCTTGAATCAAGAGCATGAATCGCAACAGCTCGAAGTTTGCTTGTGGAATGAAGAAGGTCAAACCATAGAAGATGCTTTACCTGATTTGGCACGCTTGACCGATGCCAAACCCTGGCATGCGATCATCGTGCGCCATGAAGAGGATGATCTTTCTTCTACGGCTTCGTCTAATCCATATGATTTTTCTTCCTCAAAGCCTCTTTCTCTAGAGGAGCAAATGGCGAATCCTCTTATTCGTCTGACTAAGTGGTTATCCAAGCCTTTAGAATATGGAAGTCTTGCCAATGTGAATGCTCAAGATAAAGTAGCACCTTATCAAGGCCTTTTACCAGAATCCATTACTCTTGTAAGTGTGCGTACAATTGATTCCTTATTGAGTGTTCCAAGTTCTATTCGAACGTTAGAACGTATGGATTTTGTGGATCGCAATGGCTATCCAAGTTACTGTCGTTTTGGGGTCGTGGATCGCCAAGAGCAAGGACCAAGCGCTCGTATGAAAAGTGACTTGGAATTTTGGAGCATTGTCCTCATGTTGGCCTGCAATCGCTTTGACTCCTCCTCAATGGCTGCCTATACCCTATATGCCCTCTCCTGTACAATGGATAAGGCTCAAATGACTAGGCTTTGGAATGATAAACTCCAAGAAATCCAAAAGACCATCAGCCAAATCCATCATTTTTTGAAACATCAATCCGTTTATTTTGAATCTCAAGGTCATACGCTACCAGATTATCGGATTCCCTTGGATCTCTTTAAAGTCTCAGCCCTTTCTAAAGATCCTATCGTCTTTTCATCCTATCAACATCGAGTTAACGAGCCTTTACATCAAGCGCAAGTTTGGCATGATCAAAACGAAAAACTCAAAACCAAAATTTTGGCAGATTATGAACGGTTTCCCGAGGAACTTCAAAAAAAAGTGTCGACCTTGCAATTGCGTCCAGGGTATCAAGAAGAGGACGTTAAACCGCTTGACCATATAGGATTAAATCGACTAAAAAAAGAAATCGAAGCTTTAAACTTACGCCTTATTCAAGAAGAAGCTCTATTGCCCAATGTGCATTTTGAATCAGGCGACTTGTTTGATCTGGAAAGCCAAAACGTGGAATCCCTATTGGCTAAGCGGATGAGTCGCCTTCAATTTTTAAGGTGGACGATTGGCCTTTGTGGCTTTTGTATTTTGGCGATGGGATTTAGTGGACTCACTTTGTTAAAAACCTCTTTAGGCCTATGGGCTTGTTTTGGAATGACTCTTCTTTTAGGGCTAATTCCCCTTGGAATTTGTCTTTTCTTTCAACACAAGAAAAACAAACAAATCCAAAACGCTATGGAGCGCTGGAATGAGCGGCTCGAAGACCACTATCAAGCTTTATATACCTACAAAACCCAATATGCGCTGTGGTTAGCCGATGTTCTCTCCTATCGCCAAGCACAATCATATTATGAAATTGCCCTTCAAAAATCGCTTTCCCAAGAACATCTACAACGCGAATTGGAAACCCTATTAGCCAATCTCTATGCCTTTCAAGATCAGCTCTTAAGCTGGGCTAAAGCCCTGAACTTAGCTCTTGCTCAGCCTAAAGAAATGGATCCTTATGGCTTGAAATCGGCTCTACCGAGTTGGACTTTAGACCCTAGGCTTTATTTGGATTGGTTTAAACAAAAAGAGCTGTTTTGTTTTGAAACACAGACCCTTTACGAATGTTCTCTTTCCAAAAGCGGAAAACATATTCTCACCCCCTTTTCTTTTCTACAAACGCTCACCATTGAACCTTTTCGTTCTACAAGTTCATTAAGGGGTTTGGTATGAGTGAGATTGTACAAATTCTTAGTCAGTGGCTACAAATGCCCTTGACTTGGATTATCAGTTGTTTGTTGTGTATGAGTGGACTCTATTTTCTTCAAACTAAAGAGGTGGGGTCGCGAGAAGATCGCATCGATCTTGGCATATCACTGGTGTTTTCTTGGATTTATACTTTGGGCTGGATTTTGGGATTTGGTCTCTTTTATGGAAAGCATTTTGATGAACTAACCAGTGTAAAGGGCAGCGTTTTTGGGGTAGTTCCCTTTTTACCTGTCTTTATCTATGCCCTATATTTGTTATTAAACTCCTTTGTGTTTTGGCTAGCTCAAAAGTATTTCTTGCCCAAACACAAAGCCATGATGGCTTTTCATTTTTATGAAAAGAAGCGTGACTACATGGGTTTAGAGGGATGGTGGGTCAACGCAAAGGGGCAAGAATTGTATCCGATCATAAAATCTCTTTCCTTTGGGCTCTTTTTGGTGGTTTTATTGTGCCTTTCTATCTCTATTTGGCTTAACACCAAAGTTTTGGCTCTTTGGTTTGCGATGCCGATTTTCCCCTTTCTGATTTTACGAACATTTTCTTTTTATTTAGATGGTATTTCTTTAGAAGAACTCGAAGACCAAGCGTTCAAAAAGGGAAAAAAAGGCTATCCCGTGGTTCACTACGATCTAGCAAGTCAACATCTTCGTCAAGCTTTCCCACAAGCTCTTAAAGCCTATATTGAATCACCAGCATCCAAAAGTTTTGGAAAACCAAGTCCCGAAGAAATTTTGAGTCAACTAGAAAAATCCGAAGATCCCAAGAATATACTGATTGCCACCTATTTTCGAAACAAAGCCAATCAAGGGGAACTCGATCCTGATTATGTGAATATTTCAGCCCACTTACTGCACAAACAAAATGTATTCATTCAAAATCCGTTTTATCAAGATCTTGGAGTCTATCTTACTTTGCCTTTCAATCAAAGTTTGATGAATCATCATAAAATTTTGATCTTATGCCAAGGAAACAAGGAAGCCCTAGAGGTACAAAAATGGCTTGAACACCTTTTTACGGATCAATCGATGTTATTGGAAAAATGGAGAATTCGCTTTTTACAAGACTTAGAACCGAGTTGCGATATCGGCCTTTTAAATTATTCCAGCTTGTATGATCCCAAAGTTTTGATCAAGAATCAGCGTTTTTTTGAGCAGGTGGAATATGTCTTGTTATTACATCCTTCTCGCTTTTTAATCACGATGCAAATTCCTTTACAAGTTCTTTCCGACTTGTTGCGTCAGGGACCTACGGCTCCTATCTTTTGTGTCATCGATGAAAAGCAAAATGGTCTAAAGGATACGATTTCTCATGTACTCAAAACGCGTTTTGATCAGGAAACACATTTGACGGCCCCAGCTCCCAGCCAGAAAATTGGCATTTGGGATGCCAATGCTGACTATCAAACCATTGAGCGCTTTGATAAACAAACACGCTCTCTTGGTGGTGGCATTGAAATTGGAGTTGAAGCTGTATCAGTTCAAGTGGAAAAGACCAATTGGATTAGTGAATCCCGCCTTCCTTTAGCTGATATTCAAGACTTTGCTGCTCAAAATTACCTCTCTTTAAGTAAAGTAATGAAAGAACCCTATCCAAGTCAAAACCTAATTCGCCAAAAATTGGCCTATAAGACTCAAGCTTGGCAATTGCCCAAAGAAAAAGCTCAATTTCTCATCATTGAAGACGAACATAACAATCCCTTTCTAGCCGCGAACCAATATGTTTCCCGAGCAAGCCAAGAAATTTTTATCAATATCCTCAGTGAAAACTATTTACTTCGTGATTACTTTTGTGCCAACTTAGATGTCTTTTGGCCCAATCCAAACGCGATTCCAAGTCTTGTTCCAGACTTTGCTAAAACACGAAGAAACCTGTTGTTTAAACTTATTTTAATGATGCGCATTCAGCCGCTTTCTCACAAGCAGCTCATACAGGAATTGGATTTGGCAGGAATTTCCACTACCAATCCAAAACAAGAACTCTTTACTCTATTAAGCCATTACTCTACCGCCCACTCCGATCTTTTCTATATTGAAAAGAAAGTCGAACCCACTGTATTTGGAGCACCCACCTCGAGCATTTGGTATGGGATCCGTGCGGATAAATTTGAGCAATATTTTTCCAATACATTAAAACAAGCGAATGTGATCTTAGAAGATGAATTAGCCAAGTCGTATATCTTAGATGCAAAACTTTACTCTTTAATTCTTCAAACAATGCTACCAGGCCAATTCGTCAATTATGATGGGAAAAGCTATCAAATTAAACGGATCTCTTCAAAAAATGGAGTGATTTTACGGCGTACTTCTGATTTAGCTTTACAGCGTAAGCACTACTTGCAAGTGCGTCAATATCACCTACCCAACTTAAAAGATCTTCCCTTTATCGAACGAACCTCAGTTAACGGCTTTTTAATTTCTAAAATAGAAGTTAACTTTTCGGTGGATTCTTTGGGCTATTTAGAGATGGAAAAACGGGGAGATTTCCAAAATGCAATTGTTCACGATTTGACAGTGGATCCTTACTTTACAAGCTATAGTCGTCATTATCGAAATAAGAACGTTTTAACCATTCGCTTTCCCAAGGGATCGCAAGAAGATGTATATCAAATTGCCTTACTTCTTCAGGAGTTGCTTCCTACAGTCTTACCTACAGGTCACCCCTACTTGGCCATTTTGGCCCAAGAGCCTGAACGCTTTGATCATCAATTTGAAAGTCTTGTAAGCATTGCAGAAAATTTAGACGAGTTGACTCTGGTTGTGGTAGAAGATAGTGATATTGATTTAGGCCTATTGGATGAGTTTGAGAAGCACTTTTTCGACTTACTGGTCATTGTTCAAGACTATATTCGCTGGACACTCGAGCAGGAAACTATAGCTCAAACCCCAGAAGCCAAGGTTGATCGTCAAGATCAAATCCATGAACAAGAAAATTCGGATCCAAGCCAACCGTAGGGCATAACTTTGTCACTACTCAAAAGAATTTAAGGCTATCTTTGCGATAGCCTTTTTGCGTTAAAGGATTTTAGAAAGGAAAGATCGATCCATACCTTTAACGATTTTGGGATCGAAATCGATTATGAGTTCAATCTATGATGAAGACGAAAACAAACAACTAGAAGATTCGTTTTATCTCAACTATGGAGCAAGTGGAATAAATCCCGCATTGGATTTGAGCAGTCTAAGTTCCCTGTTTCAAGAGCTTTTGCCTAAACGAAATCCACTCACCGAAGCACGTCATCGAGAAGTCTTTCCCATTTCTTCTCTTGATGAGTACTATTCGCAAACATGTGATTTTTGTGGAATGGTCATGACCAATATACATGTAGAAATCATGCCAGATGGACGGATTCGTTGTGAACGATGTAGCCAAGACCAAATAGAAACCCAAGAGGAATTTCAAACGCTCTATACAATTTGCCGAAAAAACTTTGAGAATTTATTTAAAGTAGAACTTCCTCGTGGAATTCAAGTGCATTTATCCTCTCATTTGGATTGGCCGGATCATCTTGATCTCCTGATCCCTATTTCCAAAAAAGGAAGTTTGATTCATCGCTTAGGAATGGTTTGTAAAAACGGACATCACTACGAAATTTACCTTGAAAATGGTCTTTCTCGCTTAAGTAGTATGGTTATCTTGATCGGTGCTTTTGCGCTTATCTGGCAAGATTCCACTTTTCCTCAATTTACTCTTCAGGAAAAAGCCAAGTCTTTAAGTCCTATTCATTACAAAGAGATTATAAAGGCTTGGAAAATGGGAATGGCCTTGTGGACAGGAGTGGAATATTTATGGTTAAAAGGAGAAGTTTCCTATGCTCAGGAAAACGATCAACTCAATCAAACTGAAGAACCCAGTATCCAAAAAGGATATTTATACTTTAAAGAACGCTATCCTTTTCAATCCGATCGTGATCAACTCACTGCTCATCATCCTCTTCAAACCAAAAAGTATTTTCAAACGCTTTCTGATTTGAACTCCTTTCTTTCGCAAGAATTAAAGTGGGAGGAGGCCATTCATAAATAAGAGAAAAAACAAGGTACAAGAAATCTAAGACAATAAATATATTTAAAAAAGAACTAAAATGAAAAAAATAAATCTAATATGATAATTTTAACTTTCAACGATTCAATATTATCTCGCCTAACTTATTTCTAAGTCTTTGGTATAGATTCGATGCCAATGACTCTTTCAACTTTGTAAGAAAAAACCTCTGATGTGTTGGCATGATGTAAGGAAAATCAATGGGAAGAGAAAACCTGTTTTTTTATACTAAGGGCACAAAGGAGGAACAAACAATGGCTTTATTAGAAGTCACTCATCTTCAAAAAATTTACAAATCACGCTTCTCCTCCATTCAAGTAGAAGCCTTACGCGATATTACCTTTTCCATTGAACCAGGTGAATTTGTAGCCATTATGGGAGAAAGTGGATCAGGAAAAACGACTCTGTTAAACTTGCTTGCGGTCTTAGATCAACCAACCGCCGGAACCATTATGATTGGAGATCAAAACGCCTCTAAAATTCCTTCTAAACAGCTCAGTGCGTATCGCCGTAACCATTTAGGATTTGTATTTCAAGACTATTCTTTATTGGATACCTTTAATCTCAAAGACAATATTTTATTGCCACTTGTCCTCAATAACGAAAAAGTAGCCATTATGGAAAAACGACTTTCTATAATGGCTCAACGTCTTGGGCTAGAAGCTCTTTTAAAAAAGTATCCATATGAGGTTTCGGGCGGACAAAAACAGCGCGCTGCTGTCGCAAGAGCTCTGAGTGTAGAGCCGGAATTGTTGTTAGCCGATGAACCAACAGGAGCCTTGGCTTCTAAAAGCTCTTCAGATTTATTAGATTTATTTTCTATGCTTAACCAACAAGGCCAAACAATTTGCATGGTTACTCATTCCATCAGTGCAGCAAGTTATGCGAGTCGAGTACTCTTTATTCAAGATGGATCTATTTTTCATCAATTGTATAAAGGATCGGCCTCACGGGAACAATTTTATGAGCAAATCTCCAATACGCTGACTATTATGGCCAATCGCGAGGAGGCCCAATGAAGAAACACATCTATTGGAGTTTAGCCCTTCAATCTCTCAAGAAAAACTATCGCATCTCTCTTCCTTTTTTAGGAGGAAGCGTAATTATGACAGCGATGTTCTACTCCATTACTTCTTTGGCTTTCAATCCAGAGCTTACTCAAACTTTTGGGGGAAATGTAATGCAAGAACTTCTGGGATTTGGAGAACGCATTATGATGCTTTTCACCCTCATCTTCTTTTTTTATCTCAACAGTGTTTTGTTTAAAAATCGCCGTCAAGAAAATGGTCTATTTACAATTTTAGGAATGGAAAAAAGCCATCTTATTCGTATTCAGATTTATCAAATTCTAATTTTATTCGTAGGAACTATAGGTGTTGGCCTTTTGCTAGGAATTGGGTTAGATAAAATTTTATTTATGTTGATCTTGAGGTTTTCTGGTATGGATCCATCCTTTGGTTTTTATATTTCCCAGGAAGGACTTCAAGACACCATTCTTTGGATTGGACTATGTTATTTGTCTATTTTAATTTGGTCTATTGTATCCACGTTGCGTTGTAACCCTCTTGAATCGCTACACGGAAAACAAGTGGGAGAAAAGCCGATTAAAAACCGCTGGCTTCTAGCTTTTTTTGGGTTTTTGTGTCTGGGAAGCGGATATGCACTCGCTCTATGGGTAAAGGATCCCATTGCTGCTCTAATCTATTTCTTTGTGGCTGTCATCTTAGTCATCTTAGGAACTTATTTATTGTTTGCTTTTGGATCAACAGTCATCGTACAAATTCTTCAAAACAATAAACGGTTTTACTACCAACCCAGTCACTTCGTTTCCGTGTCCACGATGCGCTATCGCTTAAAACAAAATGGAATGGCCTTAGCCAATATTGCCATTTTATCTACAATGGTTCTCGTGGCTCTTTCGACCACCACTGCTTTGTTAGCGGGAATCGATTCATCTTTAGATCACCAATATCCAAGAAACTTTATCGTGAATTTGGTTTCCTCATATCCTATTTCTTCTAGCGAAGATGCCTTGGTTCCGGGTTTAAATACAATAAACGGCTTAATGTCAACGCAAGATATAGAAGAGAAAGTTCTTACCATTGCTCAAGAATATGGATTAAATCCTACTAATCCCGAAGTGATCTTACGAGATGGCCTAGTTGTAAGCACAGAAGAAGGGTCATCCTTTCAAACACCAGTAATCGATTTAGCCGATTTTAATCGGCTAGTCAATGGAAATTACACCCTTACTCCTGGAGAAATGATTAGTCTAACTCCAGAGATTCCTACAGGAACGATATTGTATAGTCAAATGGAAGAAAACACTACTCCAATTCTTATAAAAGAAGTGGTAAATCGACCTGAAGTCCTCGATTTTTTAATTACCTATTTAGATGAGCGACAAGCGATGCTTGTAGGGGATTTAAGAGAAGTCCATTCTGAAAATTTTCACGTCTTTGTATTATTTGATAGTGAGGCAGATGAGAGTTCTAAGAGTGTTTTGGATTTTTATCATACTTTAGAGGAAAATTTTCCCGAATTAGGCGTAATGAGCGTACGAACAAGAGCTTCGGATAAAGAAGAAATTCTTTCTGTCTATTCAGGAATTCTCTTCATTGGAATTTATCTTTCTGTTTTATTCTTGCTTGCCGTGATTTTAATCATGTATTACAAACAACTTAGTGAAGGTTTAGAGGATCAAAGACGATTTGCGATTATGCAAAATATTGGTTTAGAGGCCAAACAAATTCATAAGATCATTAACGATCAAGTACTGGTCATGTTCTTCTTACCCTTAGGAGTAGCTCTTATACATCTTTGTTTTGCTTATCCTATGATCCAAAAAATTTTAAATATGCTAACTATGGGAGAAAACCGAGTATTTTTACTTGTGAGTACGATCTGTTTTCTTATCTTTGCGCTGATTTATATCATTATCTATAAACTAACGGCTAGAACATATTTTAAGCTTACCTGTCAACCTCAAAATCGCTAAAAGCGACGTTTAAAAAGATCGTAAAAATATTTTAGAAGAAAAGGACGTTTCTTGATTTAAATCAAGAAGCGTTTTTTTCTTCTAAAATAGACTTTAGATATCCTGTTTTTTCTTAATTATTTCTTTTTGATAAAGTTTCAAAAGTTGATACCGAGTAAGCAATGGGAATGATATACTTTCCGCATGACTACGCAAAACAAACCGAATAAAAAAAAGAAAGGCTTAACGCCAATGAAAATGGTACTTCTTTTTATGACTACCACCTGTTTATTGCTCGTAGGCCTCGTGACTTTACTCGTTATGCACTTGTTTTTTAACCCGACCAGTCGAATTCCTGAACAAAAATTAGCTTCTATGCGCCAACAAGGCTTATTACCAGAAGAAAAAACGGCTACAGCTGAAGATACTCAACACTCTGGTACTGCTTCCTTTACCTTTACAGGCCTCGGAGATAACTTATTGCACGATACGATTTTTGTGTATTATGAACAAGATCATAATACGCGTGACTATTCGCCTATTTATCAATTCACCAATAAATATACCCAAAATACCGATTTAGCCTATGTCAATGTGGAAACGGTATGTGCAGGAGATGAATATGGCTTATCCAGTTATCCACTTTTTAATGGCCCCCTTGAAATGCTAGATACTTTATCACGCTCTGGATTTGATTGGATGTCTCTTTGTAGTAACCATTCCTTAGATGTAGGGGAAGAGGGTCTTAAAGCTGAGATTCAATACTTACGCACCCATCATCCAGAAATTACTACCAGTGGAGCTTATATCAACGAAGCCCAATCCAATTCTCCAAGCGTACGAGTCGTCAATGGCATTCGAGTAGGTTTAGCAAGCTTCACGTATGGTCTTAATGGCTTTACTTTGCCTTCTGAAGAAGAATGGATGATTGATGTATACCGCAAAGAAGATGGTTCTATTAACTATGATCTCATACAACAGCGTATTAACGCCCTCAATAGTGTCAGTGATGTTCAAATCGTTTCAATGCACTGGGGAGAGGAATATTCTACTCATCCTACTCCCGAACAAACCGAACTAGCCCAGTATCTAAGCCAACTAGGTGTAGAAGTCATTATTGGTAGTCACCCTCATGTTATTCAACCTGTAGAATGGATTCGAACTTCCAATCAATCTACCTTAGTGTATTATTCACTAGGTAATTTTATTTCTGCTCAAAATATGGCTGAAACAATGGTTGGAGGAATGGCTCAATTCCAAATTAATTATAATTTTGATACACAAGAAGTCACTTTTGGGAAAGTTCAATTCATTCCTACTGTAACCTGCATTTCCTCTGATTTACGCACTTATCGAACAACGACCTTAGCTGAATATTCGGAAGGATTAGAAGCGGATCATTATATTACAATTTCCGGTGAAGATTTATCTAAAACTTGGATTGAACAATATGTCCAATCTATTTTGAAAAATCCAAAAGGGGTTGAAGTAGTTCTTTAAGAATTTTGAATCTCCCCATCTTTCAAATGAAAAATCGAACATTAAATGATTTAACAGTTCAACAATGGAAGAAACTATAAAAAAGGAGCTATAAATTATTCTCAATTTTCAATGGTTCTGAAGCACAATAAATAAAGTTCTATAAAACGAATCTTAAGAGTCTAAAAGTAAAGTCTTTGAGCTTTCTTTAAAGATCTATTTTTTATTCATTTTAAAGACTTGGCCTCAGAATCTTTTTAATTGAAAATAATTGAGTAGCTCCTTTTTTTCTTAGGCTTCAAAGAGGATTCGAAGCTATTATCACTATTACAAAGAAAAAGGTTCTAGTTTTAAAGATGTTTCTCTATCCTTTGATACCTTAAGCCAAATTAATCAGTTAATATTCGCTTGAAAGAACTCTACAAAAAATAGGCTTCAACCAAAATAAAACCTCATATCCAACAATACGTCAGATATGAGGCTTTTCTTTGTCCAGCAACTTCCTATTTTTGCTTTGCAGCTATCGTCGGCGTTTAGCAGCTTGACTTCTATGTTCGAGATGGAAATAGGTATGACCTGCTAGCTCTCGTTACTGTGCTCTTCCAAGACTTGTTATCATCACTTCTCTGCTCTTGCCTCCGCTTTCACAGTAGTTCAGTAATTTAATGGTTCTTACAGAACACCCATATTTACTTCTCGTTAGCACGATTTTATACTCCACTTCCCATAGAACAGATGTCCTATTCCTCGTTCCGATACTTTCTATCATCATTATACTTAGGTTTGGCTTCTATACTCCTGTGGAATGTCTCTGTTAAGGGTATAAGGACTTTCATGCCAAATGTTTTTACTTGCTCTCAGCAACGATCTCTTGAATCCTACCATCTTGGTTTCGTAGTGTATTCTAGAGACGTACATTCAAACCCTCTACAGTGCTTCCTAGGCACATTGTCTCACACCATATATAACTCACCTACATATCTGACTCGTGTTTCCCATCAGGTTTCTCTAATGAATACATTCTTTTTTGTCTTCCCCAGGCTTTGGACTCCTACCTTGCTAACTGGAGGAGCATCCCCACTAAGAGGCTCCTCATCGGAGTATTAAGAGGATAGTTTCAGGTCGTTACTCCTTCATTTATATCCTATAAGGAATATTTATTGAGTAACTAGTATTTATTAAAATCTATATCAGATAGCTTTTCACTCCCTTTTTCAGAGAAATAATATTCGAGAAAATTTAAGTATAAATATGAATAAGTAAAAGAAAGAAGGATTAGCATGGCAGATATAAAGACAAATTTAAGAGAATTAAGTGTATTACTGACTGTAGGATTAATTAAAGAAAATAGAGCTTTCGATTTGAGCCAACTGTATAATGACAGGTCATTCCTTAAATTAACCAAACATTTTGTTGGATCTAACAGTGCTTTCAAAGCAAATAATATTCTTGGAACTGATTTATCTCTAGATGAATATAAATCAATTATTAAGAATGGAATTAATTTAGGTCAAGCTATTTGTAATCATCCAAATTTTAATATCAGTAATAATCCATCCCTAATATGGTGTGGATATAATACTCAAAAAAGTGATCCCGTAGATATTTATATAGATAATTATGGCTTTTCCCTCAAAGAAAACAGCTATATTTTAAAGAATATGGGATTTTACGAATTTTTAAATTCCATGACCGGTTTTCAATTTAAAAAGGGATTGAACATTTATAAGACTTATGCTCCTCAAGAATATGAGGAATGGTTTAACACCACATGGAAATTTCTTATTGAATATTTAACGAATTTTAATGAATGGAATCTCGAACAAAAAGGTAAAACTTCAATAATCCATTTAGATGGCGATAAAGTTATTTTCAGCTTTGATGGTAATAAAGTTATTCTCCCCATAGATATCAAAACAGTAAAAGAATTCACAGAATTGACTAACAGTAAAATCAGAGAAGAGGTTTTTTCTAAATGGATAAACAAAGTAATCTCTAGTGATCCAAAATATATAGCAAAGAAAAATGCGGCTAGCCTAAAGGCAGGAGCCGCCGTGAGTACTTTTATAAATAAAAATAATAATCCAAACTACTTTAAAAAATTCTTCCAGATTCATTCTAAAGAATACTTCTATGCTAAAACAACAAATAAAGGAGTGGAAATATTTAAAGTCCCTTCTGAAAGAGAATTTAAAGCTGAAATTCAGTTCGTTGACTGCTCATTTTCAGTACCAAAATCTCAAATTAATATTTTGACAAGATTTAAAAACACTAAGAATGGTAACCAAATCATCTTCAGAAATGAATGTCGGTTTTCTCATGGCCAATTTAATGGGACGCCAGAAGCAAAACTCTATATTTCTAGAGATTCAAATCTTACTGATATTTATGAAAAAATGGGCTAACTCTCAAAATATTTATCCCATAAAGACCCCAATCTCATAGCAATATTATATCCAAGAACACAGGGCACAGCGTTTCCAATAATTTTATAGGCATTACTTGCATTAACAGAGCTATTATCTTCTGTTTTCTTCAAAATAAACTGATAATTGTCTGGAAAAGTTTGAAGTCTCGCACACTCTCTAACAGTAAGACGGCGCTCACAAAGTCCTAATTCTAGTTCAGATGAATGGGTTCCTCCATGATCTTTGCTCAATCTCCTATATTCAATATTTCCATGATGTTCAGAACGAATTGTAGGAGATATACCTTCCAGTTTGATCTCAGTTTGCCCTTGACAATGGTTTCCCATAAACTTTGCCTTTGAAAATTTCATTTGGCTCGGATCGGTGGTTATACTTGGTTCTTCCAGACCATATAAAGCTTCTTTACAAGTTACAAAAGCTTTTAAATGACTTCCATTAATGGAATAATTATGCGTTTCAACGGGATAAGGATCA
>CAZTNF010000018.1:0-21209 GCA_964615295.1 uncultured Erysipelotrichaceae bacterium
AAAGCAGGTCAAAGCAAACGACACTTTGTACCTGCCAAGAATGAAAAAAGCGACTACTTTAAAAGAAATTGAACGAGTGGTTCAATATAGCTTTTTTTAGCAAGAGTGTAGGAGGAGCTGATCATTTTGATCATTAACTCATCCTCTTTGGTTTTATTTTTCTTCGCTTTTAAAGCCTTCAAAAGTCCCTTCATAGCTAAACGAGAAAAGGCCCCCATTTTGGCATAATTTAAGCCTCCTGGAAAATAAAAACAGCCGATGCCTTCTAAACTTTCGCCATGAAAATCATCCAAAGCCTTTTGGATCTCTGGACTTGGCTCAGGCGCTGCACCAGTACAAAATAGAGCCAATTTTTTATCGCGCCAGTGGGAGGCCATCTTTTTAAACCAATCCACTTTTTGAATTTTTCCAGCACAAGCCCAACTTCCAAAAATGATGGCGTTATAGGAGCTAAAATCAAACTTCTGGGCTTCTTTCAAGGAAATGCATTCTGCCTTTAAGGCTTGAGCAATCCACTTAGCGTATTGTTCGCTAAAACCCGTTTGAGAATTATAAATCACAATCGATTTCACACGCACTTTCTCCCTTCTCTCTAGTTTTGGACCTTTGATTCCTTTAAAACCATTTTCCTTATTGTATCCACTTACAAGCTCCGAATTCTTGCTATTTCAAATAAAAAGCCAAAAGCGAAAACTTTTGGCTTGAGCGACTCGAATTAGGACTCAATCGGTAATAATGAAGCATCTTTTTGCCGCAGAGCAGCGATTTCTTGAGCATAAGGGGGCTTTCCCTCTATGAAGGGTGTTTCCAAAATTTTAATAACATTTTCTAAACGCGGATTGTGGACAATTTTCACTAGCACTTCAAAGCCAAGATGGCCTTGACCGATGTTTTCATGGCGATCCTTATGAGCCCCTTGGCTGTTTTTAGAATCGTTGATATGAATGACCTTGAGCTTTTCTAAGCCAATGAGGCGATCAAATTCGTCAAGAAGATCTTCAAAATCCCCTAAATCATATCCCGCATCATGCAAGTGACACGTATCCAAACAAACCCCAAGACGATTAGAATAGCGAACCCCTTGAAGAATAGTGGCGAGTTCTTCAAATGTTCTACCGATTTCGCTTCCTTTGCCCGCCATACTTTCCAGCAAGATCATCACTTCACTTGAATCGTTCTCTAAAACTTCATTGAGTCCCTCCACAATCCATTGAATTCCCACTTCGACGCCAGCCTTTAAGTGGGAGCCAGGATGAAGCACCAAGTATTTAGCTTGTAACGCTTGTGTGCGCCGTAGTTCTTCCTTCAAAAACATCCGACCAAAAATAGCGGTATCGGGATTGAGGGAGTTAGCTAAATTGATGATATAGGGGGCATGGACCACGACTTGACTGGGCTTCCAACCAGCGTATTCCAAAAGCGATAGGCCTTCTTCAATGCGCAGATCGGCAATGTCTTTGCGCTTAGAATTTTGTGGGGCTCCTGTATAGACCATACACGCATCCGCTTGATAGCTCAGGGCATCTTCAATAGACCCTAAAAAATAGCGAGGCGCTTTGAGCGAGACATGACAGCCAAGCCACTTCATGACCATAGCGGATTGGATACAGTGACTTGAGTCATAACCAATCGCTCCTTTCTTATCCATTAATATGTTCAATCAATACTAATTTCCTCTAAAAAGCACTCGTATGAACTGTTTTCTTGTTTTCAAACATAAAAAGGATTTTTCTAGGTATTCAAAAATTTTATCTCTCTGCCACACCGCTCTACCCATCAAAAAGTCCAGAGCTTTAAAGTAGAAGGTTTGAAGCGGTCTACAAATTTTTTGATAAGGCCATTCTTGAAGAATGAAGGTGAGTTTACAACAGGACAGGCTCGTGATTTAAGCTATGGATGTTACCCATAGCTTTTTAGCGAGGATGGCGAGCATTTTTAGCACGCTGTTTCGCTTTGGCTCGTTCTCGTTTTTGTTCTTGAATTTCCTTGCGAATCAAGGCTCGTTTAGCTCGCCGGCGCATGGTTTCGAGTTCTTCTGCCCGTTTTTTCTTGTAGTTGGGTTTGACTTTACTTTTTTTGGACTTATGCGTCAATTTGCTCATCTGTTGGGCTGTGGCAGGAGTGTTGGGTTTTTGACGTTTGATGCGATCTTTAATCTCGACAAATTGGCCATTTTTGATGTCCATATCTTCAAAGACAATGCCTTGTTTGCCTAAAGAAGCCATCACGGCCTCATCTTTTGGCGTATAAATAGCAATTGCTAATCCATCACGGCCTGCTCGACCAGTCCGACCAGAGCGATGTTGATAAAACTTTAAATCCTTAGGAAACCCACAAGAAATGACGTGGGTTACCCCTTCTAGATCAATACCCCGTGAAGCGATATCGCTAGCAACAATGTAGGATTTCTTTTGCGATTGAATTTGACGAATCGCTTTGGTGCGTTCGCGTGCTTCTAGATCCCCGTGCAATTCGACTAGGTCATATCCCGCTTCCCGCATATCCTTGGCAATTTTGGCGGCTTCTTGGTTGGAATTAGCAAAGATTAGACATACATAGGGCTGAATAGCGCTCAATACATCCATGACGCGTTCTGACATCTTTTTGTGTTTTAAGGGGACAGAGTAGTGCTTGATGTTAGCGGCAAAGTCTTCATCGCTACTCATCTTCACGAGTTCTGGAGTGGTCAAGTATTTTTTCAAAAAAGGTTGAAGCATCTCTGGAATTGTCGCTGAGAATACCATAACGGTCACATCTTCGGCCATATGGGACAAAATCGCATCGACATCTTCCAAAAAGCCAAATTCCAACGTCATATCCGCTTCGTCAATGACCATGATTTGAGCTGTATCCAAGCGCAAAGTCTTATCTTCTAAAAACTGATCTTTCATGCGTCCTGGCGTTCCAATGACGATTTGTGGAGTCAAACCGCCTTCTTTTTTCTCAGTACCCCCTACAACTAAGCGCACCCGCACGTTAAAATGATCAGCTAATTTTTTGCTGCGCTCATACAACTGCCAAGCGAGTTCTCGCGTAGGCACCGAAATCACCGCTTGTACTTTATCTAAATTTGGATCCACCATCTCAAAAATAGGGAAGAAGAATGCATGGGATTTACCAGATCCCGTGGTCGAAATTCCAATTAAATCTCGGGTTTTATTTTTACGGTTAATAACCGCTTCTTGAATAGGCGTAAGAGTTTTAAAGCCTTCAACGGCCATCATTTCTTCAATTCGATTCAAAACAACCACCTCGTTTCACCTTATTGTGTCATAGTGCTTCAGGCCTATGACTCCTTATTGCTCAAAGTGGATAAGAAGATAGGCACTTGAATTTCTAAGCAAAGCTCATTTTGATCTAACAAAAAGAAAATCGTTTGAATTGCGCTCAAAAATATTCCAAGAGCAAATCGGTTCAATCGCAAAACATCTAAAATAAATGGAGGAAAGAGGTATTTATGAAAGAAATCATTGTCGTTCCCATTCAAGGATTTTGTAAAGGAGTCGTTCACGCCATCGATAAAGCCAAAAATGTAGCCAAAGATCCACGCTATCCAAGGCCCATTTATGTTTTAGGTTCGCTTGTTCACAATCGCTTTGTCAACGAAAATCTAGAAGCCCAAGGACTGGTGATTTTAGAAGCTAAGAATAAAACGCGTTTGGAGTTGCTTGATGAAATCGATCAAGGAACCGTCATTTTTACGGCTCATGGTGTAAGCCCTACTGTACGTCAAAAGGCTCAAGAGAAACATCTTGAAATCGTTGATGCTTCGTGTCCCTTTGTTTTATCGACTCATCGGCTCATTTCTCAAAATCTGGAAAAAGGAGCCACTATTTTTTATTGTGGCAAAAAAGGACATCCAGAAGCCGAAGGAGCGACACAAGGACGTGACTCCATTTATTTATTGGAAACCATTGAAGATATTCCCCAAGGCCTTGAAGGCGATATCTTTGTCACAAATCAAACCACCATGTCCATTCTCGATTTACAAGCACTCTTTCAAGCGATTGCTAAGCGCTATCCCCAAGCCCGCTTTTGCGATGAAATTTGTGGGGCCACACGAGTACGCCAAAATGCCATTCAAAAATTAGCCGGTCAAAATATTGATCTCTTGATCGTCATCGGCGATCCTCACAGCAACAATACCCGCAAATTAGCCCAAATCGGTCAAAAAGCAGGCATTCCCAACGTCTATCGCATTGAGAGCGCCGAGAGTTTAAAAATTCATGATCCCATCTTGCATCAAGCCAAGCGAATTGCGATCACCTCAGGAGCAAGTACTCCAACTTATTTAAAAGATCAAGTCATTGAACGCCTTCAAACTATTGAAGCCTTTGGATCTAAAGACTAAGAGATTTTCTTTCTAAATTCTTTGAATGGACCATAGGAATTAAAAAAGGCTTTCTGTTGTATCAAAGAAAGCCTTAAAGGAAATTAAAAGAGTTCTTTTAATTATGGTCCATTTTAAGAAAATATCCATCTAAAATTCCAAGAGCAAAGACTCTTCTTATCGCTTTTTCATTTCTAAAGCTTTAGAAATGAAAAAATTTTTTTGGGTTGGCAAGGCTCCTCTTCTCTTTTGGCTTATAACAAAGTGAAAGGAGAAACAATATGGCTATTCCAAAAAGGAAGATAAAAGATAGCCTTTTTATCTCTCTCTTCCAAGTTAAGCCTTATTTGCTTGCGCTTTATAAGGTTCTTCATCCTGAAGATTCGACTGTTACACAAGACGATATTCAAATTGTGACCTTGAATACTGTTTTGGTAAATGGAATCTATAATGACTTAGGATTTTTGGTTCGAAATAGCCTTCTTATTTTAGTAGAAAGTCAGTCTACTTGGTCAAAAAACATTGTCTATCGCTTGTTTCAATATGCGGCTAAAACCTTAGAAGAATACCAAGAAAGCCAAAAAGATGATCTATATGGGACTAAACCACTTCAATTGCCCCTATTGGAATTTTATGTCATTTATACTGGAGAAAAGAAAGTTCCCCATGAACTCTTTCTCGCCGATCTTTTTAAAGGAGAAGAAAAGCAGCTTCAATTCCATGCAAAAGTGATTTCTCAAGTAGAAGATAATATCCTTGGAGAATACATTCGCTTTTGTCATATTTTTGACGAACAAAGAAAAAAATTTGGCTATACCACAAAAGCTATTCAAAATGCCATGGAAATTTGTAAAAAAGAAAATGTATTGACGGACTATTTAGCGAGTCGAGAAAGTGAGGTAGCGGGGATTATGTTAAGCCTTTGGGATGAGGAAAAAGCGATTGAGATTCATATGCAAGCGATGGAAAGAGAAGCGCAAGAGCGAGGACTTCAGCAAGGTCGTCAAGAAGGTTTAAAGCAAGGACTTGAACAAGGACTTCAGCAAGGACTTGAACAAGGCGCTTATAAATCTGCTTTGCGTCGAAGTGAAGCTTTTCTTAAAGCAGGAAAGATTACTCTTGAAGATATTCCTATCTTTTTTCCTGAACTCACTGTTGAAGATATTGCGAATTTGAAAAAGAAAATTTCTTGAGTTTAAAGGAACAAGATTTTAAACTAAAAAAGAATAAGAGTGGAAACTCAACGAAAGTTTTTGGCTTCGGATGAAGTTTCCACTCTTTTTGTTTTACAAATTTGCATGAAAAAGTAAAGACTTGTTGAATAGAAATTGAATTATACGAAATCTCACAAGTTTTTTAATCGGGATGATAGAGAAGAGTAAAGGCCGTATAACTAAGCTCTAAGAATTTTAAATCAGGGGAAAGCGTAGGAATCGCCCTAACCTAAGGCCTTGCCAATCACCACTTTTTCCTTAGGTTTGCTCGAAAAGAAAAAGAGTCCTAGACTTTTGAGCATCCATAACGGTTTCGTGATTGGTATAAAAAAGGATTCCTGCGCTCTAAAGTGAGGAAATTGAATTGCGTCTTAAAGGGCGCTTTTTTTTAGGCTTTAAAACGTTTTTTGAATGACTTCGAGATGGATTTGGGCTCCAGCGGCGTTTTCATACGTCTCACCTTCTTGTCCATAACGATTTTCTTTAGCTTTTTTCCATCCCGAATCCCTTAAAAAGTCTTCAAACATCAATTCTTTATTGCGGGGAATGGTAAGAGTATGAAGACTTGTACATTCACTAAAGATGTCGCTCCAATCACTAGCTTTAGGTGTATTCCATTTGGCCATATTGAGACTGCGCAAATCGAAACAGCCATAGCACATCTTCCAGAGATTTTTGACTTGTAGAGGTTGCCATTTGGATAAATTAAGAGAAGTCAAGCGATGACATTCGCAAAAGGCTTTTTGAAGAAACTGAACCTTTTCCACATTCCAAGAAGCCACATTAAGAGATTTAAGTGACCAACAACTTTCAAAGAGATTGGCCATATCGACTACTTTCGAAGTATCCCATGTTGACAGATCGAGGGATTCTAAATGGTGACAGCGATAAAACAATCCCCCCATACGCTCTACATTGGAGGTATTCCAACCCGTTAAATCGATGGTCTTAAGCGATCGACAGCCATGAAATAATCCAAAAAGAGAATGCACTTGGCTGATATCCCAAGATGAAATCTCAATTTGTTCGAGACTTCCACAAAGTGCGAAGGTTGAATTCATCGTTTGAACGTGGGCTACATCCCATGAAGAAAGATCCAGTGTAGTCAAGGCTTTACAGCCTTTAAAAGTATTATCCAAACTCAGGACGTTTGATGTATCCCAATCTTTGATCTCTAAAGTCTTTAAACCAGCACATCCCAAAAATGTATCTTTCAAATCACAAACTTTTGATGTATTCCAAGTCGATAAGTCCAAGGTTTTTAATCCTAAGCACTCTTCAAAGGTTCCTTTCAAACTTTTTAAACACGGAGTTTGCCACGCAGCAATATCCAAATCCAAAAGCGAATAACAGCCTTGAAACGCGTAATCGAGGCTTTGGAGTTTTGTAGGTGTCCAGTTCGAAATGTGCAACGATTCAAGAGCCGAGTTTTTAGCAAATAAAGCATTCATCGAAGTGGCTTGTGAAACATCCCATCCGGATAAATCGATGCTTTTGACATGGATAAGGTCGCAAAAGGCGTAAGAGAAATCTTGTTTGGCCACAAAAGGGGCCGTGCCATCAATGCGAACAATTTGATCCGCCCAAGTCTTCCAAGGCCAAATGGTATTTTCTAAAGCTTCATACTCTCCAGCTTCAATAGTTAAGACACCATCTTGAAGAGTCCAAGAAGCACTTCCTAATATTCCTTTTTGTTCCATATTATTTCTATTTCTTCTTCCTTTCTCTTTTTTCTTCCTATCTATCATAAAAGAAGGACAGTCCAAAAATAAAAAGAAATTTAAAGCGGCAAAGCATACTTCTTCCAAAATCATGGAAAGTAGAAATTAAAAAAGGCCACTCCTTATTCAAAAGGAGTCACCTTTCTTGCTTATTCCTATTCTATGTCTTTACTCAAGAGTTTTTTATAGGTCGCATCAATGGCCCAACCGCCAAGAGGAGCACACAACAAAATCGATAACACCGCAATCGTCAAAATAGTTTGTCCCCCACTTACACCTGCTGCCAAGGGAACTGCCCCTAAAGCGGCTTGCACGGTGGCTTTTGGTGTATAGGCGATCATGCAAAACACTTTTTCTTTCCAAGAAAAATGGGAGGGAAGCAAAGCCACAAAAACTCCAATCATGCGAACTACTAAAGCCAGTCCTAGAAGCAAGGCGCCTTGTAAATCGGATTGGAAGGCATCCATCACATTGACTTCCGCCCCGACCAACACAAATAGAAAGATTTCAGCACAACTCCAAAGTCCATCGGAGCGAATACCAATTTCTTTGGCACTTTCTGGACGTGTGCGAGCCAAAAAGATGGCTAAACACATGACGGCTAATAAAGAGGAAAAGGAAACATACGGTTCTAAAATCGTTTCCAAAGCGGTCAAAGCAAAGGCTAAGGCATAAAACTGAATGGTTTGAATAATCGGCCGAATCTTTACTTTCGAATAAAACCATCCAAGCAAAATTCCTCCTACAATGCCAACCAATAAGCCAATACCAATGGAAATGGGAATATCGAAAAGCGTCGTGGCATTGAAGTCTCCAGAAAGAGACATCGATAAAAAGAGAGAGAATAAGACGATGACGTAAATGTCATCAAGACTCGCTCCAGCTAAAATCATTTGGGGAATCGCTTTTTTTTGCCCATAGCCTTTTTGGATTAAATCGATCATGCGGGGAACGATAATGGCTGGAGATACGGCGCCAATAACCGTTCCAAGCAAAGCTGCCTGGGCTAAGGGAAGGCCTAAAATCATCGGAGCAAAGATCATGGTACCAACAATTTCAAAAGTGGCTGGTACAAAAGTCATGAGTAGGGCGGGAAGCCCCGCTTTTTTTAATTGATCTAAATTGAGATTAAATCCAGCACGCGAAATGATGATCAACAAAGCGATTTTCCGTAAGTCTGCTGAAATGTCCATTAAAGCAGGATCTAACCAGCCAAAGTAGCCAAACACTAAACCAGCTGCAATCATTCCAGTTAAGGCGGGCAATCCGATTTTTTTACAAAGGTAGCCTAGACTCAATCCTCCTAAAAGCAACAACGCAAGGGAAGCAAACATATTTTTTTCTCTCCTTTCAACAAAAAAAGAGCTGATGCACGCACCCAAAAAGAATGGGTAGACGTCATCAGCTCTTGAGATTCAAAAGCGGTTTGAAAGCCTAAAAGGCTTTGCGGGAAGATCATCATTTCCTTAAAAATATTTTAAGCCGATGTGAGAAATCAGGTCAATAAAAAGGGAAGGAAAACCTAAGCTTTAGGAAGCCTTGACAGTGGGTTTAGAGAGTAGATCAATCAGTTGCTCATTAGAGCCTGTCATATTAAAGGTATGAATGATTTCTTTGGTTGCGGCTTGATCTTTATTCTTGGCGGCATGATTGCGAATGAGGTTAGCTGCTTGCATCTCTTCAGGTGTTAAGATGAGTTCTTCCTTACGGGTTCCTGAACGAAAGACATCGATAGCAGGGAATATTCGTTCAAAGGCCAATTCACGACTCAACATCAATTCCATGTTTCCTGTACCTTTAAACTCTTCAAAGATTACCTCATCCATGCGGCTTCCCGTATCGACAAGGGCGGTAGCTAAAATCGTCAGAGATCCTCCTTCGCGTACATTGCGGGCAGCCCCAAAGAAATGTTTGGGATAATAAAGCGAAGTGGGATCGAGGCCTCCAGATAAAATTTTTCCAGAATTAGGCACCAATAAGTTATACGTCCGAGCTAAACGCGTGATGGAATCCAACAACACCACCACATCACCGCCCATTTCGACCATCGCCTTAGCACGTTCGATGGCCATTTCGGCGACACGACGATGGTGTTCGGGTTCCTCATCAAAAGTAGAGGAGACGACTTCGACATTGTGATCGATAATGGTGTCTTTGATGTCGGTGACTTCTTCAGGACGTTCATCGATTAATAAGATAATGAGATAGACTTCGGGATGATTGACTTGAATGGAATGAGCAATGGATTTGAGTAGCGTGGTCTTTCCCGCTTTAGGAGGAGAGATGATGAGCCCTCTTTGACCTTTGCCAATCGGGCACAGAACATCAATCATACGACCCGCCATATTGCCTGGTGTTTCCATCACCAATTTTTCCTCGGGATAAATAGGCGTTAAGCGCTCAAAGGTCTTGCGATGAATCGAGCGCAAAATGGGCATATCATTGATGCTATCGACTTGTTCGAGTTGGCGCGCTTTGTTTTCCTCAATGCGCGCATTGAGCTTACCTGCGACTTTGTCTCCTTGTCGCAAACGCATGGATTTGATGCGGTTGACCGATACAAACACATCACTGCGACTCGAAAGATAGTTTTCACCGCGTAAAAACCCATACCCATCGGGCATGATTTCGAGTACACCTTCTACTTGATCCGGCATCGTATTATACGGCACTCTTTAAAGTGCCCTCCTTTCTTAGAAATATGTTGAAGAAAGAAAAATCCCTTATGGTAATGGGCTTAAGCTAAAAAAGATCTTTAACTTGATTGAAACGATTGTTCACAAGGGTGAGTTCGTGCTGAAATTCTTGATGGACTTTAGAAGTCGAATCGACTTTTAAAAGCAATTTTTCTAAAGCTTGCTTGCGATTGGCTAAAAAGTCAAGATAGTCTTGATCGACATGAACATTGTACCCAAGCCACAAGCTTTCTTGGTCAAAAAGTCTATCGGCTTCTCGAAAATCGCTTGGGCGAGTGGCTTTTAAAATGGGATAAAAATGCTGTTCATGCACCATCCATTCTTCTAACCCAAAGCCTTGTTGGATCAAAAATGTGCGCAAGGCTTTTAAATCTTTATGAGGGGCCAACAACAAAGTGGTGACGTGATCAGGAATACCAATCCCTAAGATATCAATCATCAATTTGCCGCCCATACCCGCAATGATCACTTCTTGCACATCGCTAGGCAACCCTTGAATCCCATCTTGTAGGCGCAAAAGAATTTGCTCTTGAAGACCATAGGCTTGAATATTGAGGGCGGCTTGATGCAAAGGCCCCTTTCGCAAATCGCAAGCGTAAGCTTTGTGAGCTTTTTTTTGCAAAATGGCACCTAGACACACAAGAGCGTGATCGCAACCGATATCTGCAATCACGCCTTGATCGATAAGAGAAATAATTTTTTCAAGCCGCAAAGACGTATCCATTAGGGCTTCACGAAATCCTTCAAGCGTTTAGAACGGGTAGGATTTCGTAACTTTCGAAGTGCCTTAGCCTCAATTTGACGAATACGCTCACGCGTCACTTGAAATTCACGCCCCACTTCTTCAAGAGTGCGGGTTTTGCCATCCAACAATCCATAGCGCAGTTGTAACACTTGCTCTTCGCGCGCCGTCAGGGTATTTAAAGCCAATGCGATTTCATCTTTCAACAATTGGCTTGTGGTGTAGTCAGATGGAGAAATGGAGGTTTTATCCTCGATAAAATCGCCCAGGTGCGAATCATCTTCTTCTCCAATGGGCGTTTCCAAGGAGACAGGATCAAGGGCGATGCGTTGAATTTCACGCACACGCTCCGCTTTCATGCCAGGCATCTTTTCGGCAATTTCTTCCGGTAAAGGATCGCGCCCTAAGTCTTGAATGAGCTGACGTTGAATGCGAGTGAGCTTATTGATGGTTTCGGTCATATGTACAGGAATGCGAATCGTCTTAGCTTGATCGGCAATCGCACGTGTAATAGATTGACGAATCCACCATGTGGCATAGGTGGAAAATTTAAAGCCTTTAGTATAGTCGAACTTTTCTACTGCTTTGATCAATCCACAGTTTCCTTCTTGAATCAAATCCAAAAAAGGTAAGCCACGCCCTACATACTTTTTCGCAATCGAAACCACCAAGCGTAAGTTAGAGTTGATCAACAAATCTTTGGCTTCTTTTGAGCCTTCCATATACTCTTTAGCCGCCTCTTTTTCTTGAAGGGCAGTTAAAAGAGGAATGCGGCCGATCTCACGCAAGTACATTTTAACCGGATCGCTCGTTTTATTTTTGGCACTTTCCGAAAAGGCGCGTTCAAGTTCTTGGATTTGGGATTCCACACTTTTGCGCTCATTGAGAAAGACCTTATCCTCGTCGTCAACTTCTTCGAGATCGTCGCTTTCAAAGGAAACCTTTTCCTCCTCAACGCTATCCAAGAGGCCTTCTTCGCGAATCCAAAGGAACAAAGACTCGATTTCCTCATCACTTAAACGCAAATTAGAAATCATATCGGGCAATTCGTTGAGCGTCAAAGGCTCTTGCGATGGCTCGGATTTTAGGTCAAGCAAATACAGTTTCACGTCTTCAAGGGAAGTGAATTTTTTTTCAGACATGCTAAACCACCTTTCAAAAATTTTGGTGCAAGCCAGAAGCAATACGTTGGCGAGATTGAACCAATTCATGCTGCTTGGCCACTAACGTTCGTTTTTTTTCCATGAGCTTGAGACACCTGTCCAAAGCAGGTCCCTCAAGCGGTTTTTGTTTTAAATATGTGTTGAGTCGGGGCTCCAACTCTTGAATTTGCGTCTTCAACAAATCTTCTTGGATTTTTAAAACCGCTTGTTGATAGACGGCTTCATGGACCAAAGTGAGGTCCTCCATTTGATCAAGCGAGATGAGAAGCACTTGAAGATCTTCTTCTTTGATGCAACTGTTTAGTTCCACTACATCGATGTCGCGCGTGGTTTGGTAAGCGTTTTGAATGTACATGCCAAGCTTGGAATAAGCGGGATCTTTGAAAAACCCGACATCGTGGGCAAAGCGTTCTACATAGTCTTCCGAAAAAATCATCAACCATAAGATGTACTTTTCAGCCTCCTCCATTTTTTCCACAGTAGGCAATTGTTCAATGGCTTGTTGGTCCTCACTTAATCGCCGCTTTTGTCCCTTGCTCTTTTTCCAATACTCCTTAGTCTTTAAGGCTTTAGGGCGTTCTTTTGAGGCATTTTCAGGCAAAGGAAAAGAAGGGGCTTCTTCTTGGGGGATAGGCCCCTCAAAACGAAACCCCGTGAGGTCTTGAAGTTTTTCGAAAAAAGCGGGCTGCTCAAATGGTTCTAAGCTTTGACGAATGATTTGTTCCATTTGAAGCGCAAAACTTTTTTTGTCTTCGTAATTATCCAGCGAATACACATCCTGCAAGTAGTGCAGAGAAAATTCCGCAAAGCTGATCGTATGGGTGAGCGCTTCAAAAAGCGCTTCTTTGCCGTGGTGGACAAAGATGTCATCGGGATCTTTACCTAAAGCTCGATTAGAAGCCACAATCGAAAAGCGTAGGTTGGCTTTCAAAGCCGCTTGGCCAAAGTGAAAAATCGCTCTTTGTCCGGCGGCATCGCGATCGTAAAACACTACGATAGGCACGCGACATTGCTTCATCAAATGCAATTGCTCAGGAGTACAAGCCGTTCCAAGACAGGCAATGCCTTCCTGAATCCCCGCTTTGGCAAGACCAATGACATCCATCGCCCCCTCACACAAAATCAAGCGACCCACTTGGCGCGCTACCTCTTTAGCGCGGTGGTAGTTGAAGATCAATTTGCCTTTTTCATATAGAGGAGTTTGCGCTGTATTGATGTATTTGGCTTTTTGGGAAGCACTAGGTCCTGGCAAAATGCGGGCGGTATAGCCGACAATATGCCCCACAGAATCGTGTATAGGAATGAGAATTCGATCAAAAAACACCGGTTGAACCTGATCGGTTCCAATACGAATCAGTCCCGCTTGTTCTAAAGGTCGCAGGGTAGAAAAGCGAGCCGTCAAAAAGTCACTGACCATTTGAAAGGAAGGGGCATAGCCTATTTCAAAGCGATCCAAAATATCCTTGGACATCTTACGGCTTTCCAAATAGGCCCGTGCGCCCATCCCATCCTGACTAGATAATTCATAGCGACAATAGCTCGTAAATTGATCGAGAACCTTATATAGATCTTGGTAAGGACTCGCCGCTGGTGTGGCTTGAAAAGAAGTAGGCAGAGGATAATGAACAAGGTTGGCGATCTTTTCCACTGCACTTAAAAAGGAAACCTTTTCATACTTCTGGACAAAGGAAAAGACATCGCCTCCCGCTCCACATACGAAGCATTTAAAGATCTGTTTGTCGGGAGAAACATGCATGGAGGGATCGTGATCGTCATGAAAGGGACACACCCCGACAAATTCCTTGCCTTTTTTTTCAAGAGGAAGATATTGCGAGACAACATCGGCAATATCCGCTCGATTGCGAATGGCTTGAAGATCTGTATCCGCAAGGCGCAAAAGCCATCCCTCCTTAATTTTCGTTTATACGGTTTAAGATCAAACGATTATTCAAATCCTACGCGAGTTGCGATGTAGTCTTTTACTTCGGTTATAGGAATGCGGATTTGCTCCATAGAATCGCGATCACGAATCGTCACACAGCCATCCTTTTCGGTTTCAAAATCCACTGTGAGGCAAAAAGGTGTACCGATTGCATCTTGACGACGATAGCGTTTGCCAATAGATTGCGCATCGTCATATGTACACGAAAAAGACTTGGACAAATCGCGCATTAAAGCCATCGCAGGTTCAGAAAGTTTTTTGCTTAAGGGTAATACAGCTACTTTGTAAGGGGCTAAGTAAGGATGCAAGCGCAAAACAAGACGGATATCCTTGTCACTGATCTTTTCTTCTTCAAGTGCTTGCGACATCACCGCTAAGATGAGGCGTTCGACACCAACAGAAGGTTCGATGACATAGGGAATGTACTTTTCATTGGTTTCCTGATCAAAGTATTCTAAGGATTGTTTGGACGTATTTTGATGCGCTGTTAAGTCAAAATCGGTGCGATCGGCAATCCCCCACAATTCGCCCCAGCCAATGGGAGCACCAAAGAGGTATTCGATGTCTGTAGTTGCATTGGAATAGTGAGAGAGTTCTTCGGGATCGTGGGCTCTTAAGCGTAAGCGGTCTTTTTTCAATCCCAAATCATAGAGGAATTGTTCGCACATTCCCTCCAAGCGTTTAAACCACTCCAAATCAGTTCCAGGTTTGCAGAAAAATTCCAATTCCATCTGTTCAAATTCACGGGTACGGAAAATAAAGTTTCCAGGGGTGATCTCATTGCGGAAAGATTTTCCGATTTGTCCCACACCAAAAGGCAATTTACGACGCATTGTGCGTTGTACGTTTTTGAAGTTGACGAAGATTCCTTGGGCGGTTTCAGGGCGCAAATAAATTTCGTTTTTGGCCTCTTCGGTTACTCCTTGGAACGTTTTAAACATCAAGTTAAATTGACGAATGGGGGTAAAGTTTTTCTTACCACAATTGGGGCAGACGATATCATGCTCATCGATGTACGTTTCCATTTCTTTATTTGTCCAACCAGCAGGATTGATGGTTCCATTGGTCGCATCTTCAATGAGAGTATCGGCACGAAAGCGGGTTTTACATTCACGACAATCCATCAAAGGATCGGAAAAGCCTCCAACGTGTCCACTTGCGACCCAAACCATGGGATTCATCAAAATAGCGGATTGAATGCCGACGTTTTCAGGCTGTTCTTGAATGAAACGTTTCCACCAAGCATTTTTGATGTTGTTTTTCAACTCGATACCAAGAGGTCCAAAATCCCAGGTGTTAGCCAACCCCCCGTAAATTTCTGAGCCTTGGTATACAAAGCCATAATTTTTCATATGTGCTACAATATCGTTGAAGCTTAAATACTGCATACGTTCCTATCTCCAATCTTTTCTCAAAAAGTAATAGTGATCAATCAATTATAGGGCCTTGGAAAAGAAAAAGGAAAGATAACGTCTATTTTTGCCAAAATGAAGGCGCATTTTTGTGTTTTTCGGCTTCTTTTTGGAATTTCGCTTGTCAATTTTGTAGAGTTGTGATTGAATTTTTTGATTTTATGCCCTGCTGTTGTAGCTCTGGGCTTTTTTTTTGGCTTTGACAAAAAATCCCTTGCCAAGGCAAGGGACAAAATTAAAGCGTTTTGGGATTGGTCGAGAAAATCACAATGGATTTATCATCGTTACCAGGCAGATTTTCGATGGTTTGGCGCAACCATTTTTTGCGCTGTTTTTGCGAAATGGAGGCGATGGAAAAGAGATTTTCAATGCGCTCAAAGCTTGATTGAATGTGTCCATCTTTTAAGAAGATCAACTGATCAAAAACACCATCCGTAGCAGCGAGGGCTTTGACCACGGGATCTAAGGCATCGCCGGCTTGAAAAAAGCGCCATTCTTCGTTACATCGAATAGGATAGACAGAAGCGGAGGTCTTGATTTCGGTAACCATCATTGAGGTGCGGCCACCTTTGGTTTGATAGATAATGCCCCCATCTCCCGCAATTCCCCCATATAACACTCCTTTGTGCAAGACCATCAAGATCATGGTCGTTTGGCAATCGAGTTCTTTAATGCCTTTGCGCCTCAAAGTCTCTTTGAGTGTTTTATTAGCATAATGAAAAGCATCTTCGACGAGTTTAATCATTTCAGATCTAGGCAAAGAGGCTTTAAGATGAGCTTCCAAATATTCAATGGCGCTTTTAGCGCAAATAGCAGAAGCGATTTCGCTATTGGAAAACGTCCAATCGGATTTTAGGGAAACGCCATCGCAAACAGCAGCGCAATCACAACCGGAGATGACTTTCGTTATCACCGCATCTTGATTGGGTACACCATACTCTTGGTGCAGAGTTCCGCGTAACGTGATAAATTGTGGAATCATAGGTAGGGCCAGATGGCCAATTCCCCCTTTCTCATCATCTAGATCGTTGAAGCGTATAGTTTATTATAAGGCTTCGACTGTGTATTCTTTCTTCCAATGCTATTCTTAATATAAAACATATCCTTTTTTATACTTCAAGGAAACTTTAATGCCTTTTAAAGCCTTGTTTCATCTTTCCTATCGTCCTTTTATCTTCATTTTTTCTTTTTTACAACAAAAAAGCAGACTCACTTAGGAGTCTGCGCTTGGTTTAAGGTTTTACGGTGATGGTTTTTCCATCAGGACCGGGCGTATTTTTTAGATAGTCTATAATATCTGCTTTAGCCTCGGGTTTTGCGGGACGACATTTCCAAGATCCCTCATCCCCACTCACCAAGGCATCCGCAAAGCCAGAGCAACCGGGATACCCACATCCTCCACAATTATATCCAGGAAGATGTACAGTGACATAATCCACACGCGTATCGGGTTCGACATGGAAAATTTTGGCCGCTATCCCAAGACCGGCACCCAAAATGGCACCAAGTACGACCATCATCAAAACGGCAGAAAGCAACGTATGTTCCTCAACTTTCTTGTTTGGCGTGATTGGGACAATAGATATCTTGGCATCCTGCACAATCAGGCCGAAGATTTTCACACCCCGCAGGCTTGGGCATGCGCTTATTTTTTAAGAACAAAAAGATGTATAGACCCACAAGCGCTCCAAAAAAAGCGATCGCAAGCCCCAAACGAAGCCAATCCATTAAATAATGCCCGCAAGGCCAGAGAAGGCCATCGCCATCAGCCCCGCTACGATTAAGGCAATAGGATTGCCTTTAAAGCAAGCCGGAACATCGGCGGTATCTAAACGTTCACGAATAGTCGAAAAGATGTAGAGTACCAAGGCAAAACCTAGAGGGGTTCCAATGGTATACATCAACATATGGGGTAAATCATAGGCATTGGAGATGTTGACCAAGCAGACGTTTAATACTACGCAATTGGTAGTGATCAAAGGCAAATATACTCCAAGAGATTTATACAAAGCCGGTGAGCTTTTTTTCAAGAACATCTCAGTCAATTGCACCAATGAGGCGATGACTAAGATGAAGGTGACTAAATCCATAAATTCCAAGTGTAAAGGAACTAGGACGAGATAGTAAAGAGCATAAGTTACAAGGCCAGCAGCGACGATGACAAAGACAACAGCTAGGCCCATACCAAGAGCACTCGATTTTTTACGTGAGACCCCCATGAAGGGGCAGAGACCTAAAAATTGGTTTAAAACGGCGTTATTGAGCAAAACGGAGGTGATCAATAACGTGATGAGTTCGCTAAACATTAAGCCGCTACCTCCTTTTTCGCCACTTTCGCAGCCGCAGTTGCTTTAGCTGCTTCTTTAGCCTTAGTGGCTTCGGCTTTTTTGATCGCATCCGCTTTTTTCTGGATGTTATTTTTATAAGCCGTTAAAGCTGCTGCCAAGCAGGCAAAGGTCATGAAGGCTCCAAGAGGCATGCTGAACATTTGAATGGTGTAAGCCTCAGGGATCAGACGCAAGGAGAACAAAATCTGCGTTTCATCAAAGGGATTGTTCAAACTCAATGCCCCTGTCGCGAGCAATTGACGAATGATGGACATGGCCAATACCGCTAATAAGTACCCAAGACCCATCCCTAAACCATCTAAAGCGGAATCTAGGACTCCGTTTTTCGAAGCAAAGGCTTCAGCACGCCCCAAGATGATGCAGTTGACGACAATCAAAGGAATGAAGACTCCAAGAGAGGTATCGAGGGCTGGGGTGTAGGCTTGAATCAACATCTGAATGATTTTAACCAGCGTAGCAATGATGACGATGTAAACGGGAATACGAATGTCATCGGGAACGAGATGGCGAATCGCCGAAATGATGACATTGGATAAAATCAAAACGCAAATAACTGCCACACCCATACCAATAGCGTTGTTGATAGTTGTGGTAATGGCAAGGGTAGAACAAAGGCCAAGATACAAGCCAAAAACAGGATTTTCCTTGATCAGGCCGTTTTTGAAGTTTTCCATTCGATTCATGAAACAGCCTCCTAATCAATTTGAGTGGCAATCACGGCACACTCACGAATGGCTTCCACAACTGGCGTAGAGGTATAGGTGGCGCCAGAGATGGTATCTAGCTCTCCACTTGCGTCTTTACCGATGATGGAATCCGCAAATTCTTGATCCAAGATGCGACTGCCAATGCCCTTGGTATCTCCATTGGAAATGGCTTTGAAACTGTCGATAATATCGTTGGCTGTATCGATGGATACCAAGAAGACCGTACCTTGGTCATAACCAGAAACAGAACATTTGAAGATCACATCACTCTCTTCATATTTATAAACTGTTTCCACAAAGGGATGATCCGCTGTAATGGCTGCCGCATCCACTTTGACAAATTCATCCAAGCTTGCATCAGGATACATGGCAAGCAAAGATTGCTTTTCAGCTTTTTCCGCATTGGCCGCAATGACCGGAGCTGTGGCGGCGTTGGCTGCATATAAAGCACCTCCAGCAATACCAGCAGTGATGGCTAAAAAGCAGGCTAAATACACCGGACTGTTCTTGTTCATCACAAGACCTCCTTTGCCACATTCACGACAAGAGAAGTGGCTTCGGTGTTCATCGATGTCTCGATAGTTCGTGCGGCTTTAACTGGACGCAAGGTGCTTGAAGCATAGAAAGCGACACACAGAGCTAAAAGAGTGGAACAACCAATCATAATCCAAGCTTTTTTCATCTGTTGAAGCTGTGGGCGATCCAAAGCCCCCTCAATCATGGGAGTAAAGGTATTCATGATCAAAATGGAATACAAGCATCCTTCAGGTAAATTCCCCTTCAAACGAATGAGAGCAGTAATGGCTCCAGCACAAATGGCATAGAAGATGCGTCCACTTGGAACTGTTGGAGCTGTAACTGGATCGGTGAGCATAAAGACACCACCAAAGAGCACACCACCCGTTAAGAGATGCAAAGCAGGATACCAAAGAAAGCCAGGAATGCCGTGATAGGATTCAATTCCTTCAAGCAAAGCAACTACTAAAGCGATGCACGCAATAGTGCCGCAATAGAAGACAGGAATGCGCCAATCGATGACGTGACGCCATATTAACCAAAGACCAAGCAAGAGAATGAGCAAGCCATACGTTTCGCCAAGCGCTCCAGGGTAAGTACCTAGCACTAAGCCACCCCAGCCACCTGTATAGTTCAAATACGATTGCAACGCATCTTGCGTTCCAGGTAGCCAGCGAAAGGTTGAAGCCAATACTCCTGTTGGAGTTGCGGATGTCACCAAATTGGTCGCCGCTCCCGAAAAGGAAGCGAAGATCACAGCTCGTCCCACCGCTGCGGGGTTGTAGATGTTGTAGCCAAAGCCACCAAACATCAATCGTGCTACCGCAATCGCAAACACAGTTGCAATGATTACGGCATAAGGGGTGATGGAAATTGGGCACATCAAGACCAAAATAATCGCTGTAACCCATCCAAAGGATTGTTGAATGGTCGTTTTAATGTCGAGTTTTTTGACCTTGGCATACACCGCTTCACAAATAAATGTGGTGACCAGGGAACAAACAAGCAGCAAAATAGCTTGTAGCCCATACTTCATTCCCCACGCCATGGTGTAGTAAATAACTGTCGCCACATACAGCACCAAAAGCGCAATAGTCAAATCCCGCATGATCTGTTTGGTTGAGCTTTTGGATTGCAGGTTTGGGCTGACATGAAAAACATACTTCATGAATATGCTTCCTCCCTACTTCTTTTTCGCCTTCATCATGAGTGTACGTTTGGCTTTGCGGACATTTTCCGTCACTTGAATGTGACTAGGGCAAACGTAAGTGCAAAGCCCACACTCCACGCAAAGCAGGGCACCGCGTTGTTCCATCGCTTCGGTGTCGTTGGCTTTGACCGCATTGGCGATACGCACAGGTTGTAAGCCCATCGGACAATGCGAAGTGCAGCGGCCACAGCGCAGACACGTCATTGCGGCTTCTTCTTCATTTTTCAAAACGGTGATGGCATTCATCGCACGATCAATCACAATTTGGCTGCTGACCATGGCTTTTCCCATCATCGGTCCCCCTGCAATCAGGCGTAAAGATTCGACTTTTTCAATTGGACCACCAAGCTGATCGATGATTTCCTGCACTGACATTCCTACAGGAACGCGAACGTTATTAGGGTATTTCAACCCTTCTCCTGAGAAAGTGACATACTTTTTGGAAATGGCTTGTCCTTTTTCAAAAGCATTGGCCACAGCAATAGCAGTTTCCGCATTGCTAACAATTACTCCACATTCGGAGGGTAAGCGATCATAGCGGCGCTTAGTCAATTGATAAATAATGGTACGTTCCCAACCCATAGGGTAGACATCGGGCACTTCACATACTTGGAGACCCGCTGCATTTTCGCGTTCAATTTCCTTACGAATGAATTGGATTAAATCAGGATGGGTTTTCTTCACACCGATCAACACGGTTTGGACTTCGGCTGCCTTTTGTAAAATGCGTACTCCATGGATGAAGGATTCCACATCATCCATGACACACTTATAATCGGCTGTGATATACGGTTCACATTCCACTGCGTTGATGATCAAGGTGTTGATCCCCTCGACTTTTTGATACTTTACATAAGTTGGAAATCCCGCACCACCTTGCCCGATGATACCAGTATTTTGTAAAAAATTTACCAATTCATCATGGCTTGCATTTTCCCAATTCGTCATCGGGGGAAAAGCTTGTTGGGTTTGTTGGAGGGCATCGAGTTCAATGACCATATGAAGCTGGGGTTTCAGGCTATTATGTGGACGTTTCACCGTACCCTTATAGGTTCCAGAGACACTTGAATAAAGGGGCACTGGAAAGGCTGACTTCGTGTTGGCCAATTTTGTGCCTACATTGACGTGATCACCTTCCTCGATCAAAATATCGACAACGGAATTGTTACCCGCAAAAAGAGGAATGTAGACTTCTTTTTGAGGCATTA
>CAZTNF010000019.1:0-20315 GCA_964615295.1 uncultured Erysipelotrichaceae bacterium
TTCTATTCTCAAAGCTCCACTTTTCGAAATTCAACCAAAAGTTCCTTATACACCTAAGGATTTGAATTGGATGGATGATAACAGTCGAACTTCACTTGAAGTCAAAACACCCAATATTCAAGTGGATATTGCCCAATGGCCAAATTTAGCTGGAGTAACTACTTTATTCATTGGTTTTCCGGTTTGGTGGTATGCTGCTCCAAAAATTGTAGAGTCCTTCTTGTCTCAACTATTTTTAAAGGAAATTTCAATCGTTCCTTTTTGCACTTCTGGAGGCACATCCATTAATGAGTGTGAAAAAAAGCTAAAGGCGGCTTTCCCACACCTTATTTGGTTGAACGGATTACGCATTTCCTCTTCAACTACAAAAGAGCAAATTCAAAATTGGATTGATTCTTTATCTCTTTAAAAAAAGGAGAGTAACTTTTATGAAAAAAAAGGAACCTATTGTCCAAAAAGCTGGTCGCAATTCTTTAGGATCATTTGCAACGGATTTTGCCCGCTACAATGACGATATTTTATTTGGTGAAGTTTGGAATAACGAAGCTTTAACCCCAAAACAACGCTCTATGTTGGTGATTGCCACTTTTATGGGACGGGGATTAGCCGATAGCTCTTTAGTTCATCACTTACGTTTTGCCAAGGAAAATGGACTTACACGTGATGAATTTGTATCTCTTGTCACTCAAGGAGGCTTTTATAGTGGTTGGCCGATGGCTTGGGCTGTATTTAATCTAGGAAAAGAGATTTTCGATGTCCCCCAAACACTGGAAGAATACGCTAAAACCATCGATTATCCCATTGGGAATCCTAATACGGCTTTTGCTCAATACTTTGATGGCAACAGCTATCTAGCTCCAGTTGGAGAAGGGAATTTGCCAGTTTTCAATGTAACTTTTGAACCAGGATGTCGTAACCATTGGCATATTCATCAGGCCAAAGAAGGAGGAGGACAAGTTTTGGTCTGTGTTGGTGGTCGTGGTTGGTATCAAGAATGGGGAAAAGATCCAGTCGAAATGATTCCTGGAACCATCATCGAAATTCCTCCTAATGTAAAACATTGGCATGGAGCTGCTGATGATTCTTGGTTCTCTCATTTAGCTATTGAAGTTCCCGGTATAGAAACTTCTAACCAATGGTGTGAATCAGCTAAAGAAGCTTAAATTTTTTAAAGAAAAGGACGTGGTTATACCACGTCTTTTTTTGTTTTTAATCACCTAATCACTCGATGAAGCTTTTATTTTCCTTCTTGGGCTAAGATACGATCCACAGCTTGGTGAATTCCATCGACTTGGTAATCTGCTGCTTCTAAGACCTCTTTAGGAGAAGTAGGAAAAGTAAAGGAGATATCGGCCTCTTCAAGCATTGTTAAATCATTATAGGAATCCCCAATGGCTACACTCAAAGCGTTTTGGTTTTCTAGTTCATGGGCTAAGCGATTGAGAGCAGCTCCTTTGGATACACCTTTTGGATTGAAATCGGCGAACTGAGAATTGGCTACTAAAACAAAATCATCGCGATCCATAAATTGATTAAAAAATTCTGTACCTTGAGGCGTTTGATTTGCAAAAGACATAGCTGAAATGTGGGCTGCATCAAAGTCCTCTAAATTTTTAACCACTCGTCCTTCAATTCCATAAGTATCCTTACTAAAAAGCATAGAATCTTGACCATGTAAAATTAAATCGACATTAGCTTCCTTAGCCTTGTTCCATACTTCTGCAACGAGTTCTTTGGGTAAAAAGGTTTCCCACAAAATATTGTCATCTTTATCACAAATGCAGGCTCCATTCGAATAGATTTTAAAGTCAAAATCTACCTTACCTTGAATTTGAGCTTGCGTTTGCGGCCACATCACTCGACCACGACCACTGACTAAACCAAATTTGTAGCCCGCTTCTTTAAAACGTTTAATTGCATCGATATCGATTTGACGTACTCCACGCCCATCATGGAAGAAAAGTGTATCGTCAAAATCTGTTCCAAAAATAATCATCATTCACCTTCTGCTTATTTTTACTGCCTCTTTCTCCTTGGATTAAATTTATTTGCCGCTGCTTCCAAGACGACCTTCGCTACGGAGAGAAGAGATGGCTTTTAATTCTTCCCAAGATAACTCTTCACACTCTACTTCAGGTTTTTGTAACAATACGGCTTGGGCACAAGCCTTTTCATAAGGGTAAGCAATGAAAGTCGCTTTTTGGTCCTCACTTAAAGCTTCCAAAGCTTCTTTTTTGATAATGCGTAAAGGCTTATCATTGACATTTGTGATGGGAATAAAATATTCCCCACGATATCCCGAATCCATAACTCCCGCACGGGCAGCTAACCCTTTTGAGCCCGTGCTTCCGCGCTCTTTGACAAAGATAACATAGTTGGAATCAAAGGCCGAGGCTACCCCTAAAGGAACAAGAACAGTATGAAGAGGTAAAATTTCCAAATAATCCTCTTCAAAGCAAGGATACAAATCATATCCGGCATCTTCGGCTCTTTTGCTTGGTAAAATCGCTTTTGGATTAGTTTTAGCCCAATAAAGTTTCATTTTGTGATGTATTGACTTTTCGAATTTCAAAAAGCCAACTCTCCTTTCTTAATTTAAAGCTTGCCTTACTCTAATTCTTTCTTTTTAGAAAGATACCTCATAAGAAGAAATTAACTCATTTTCTTTAAAAAATTGATTCTATCGTAATTTGGATTCAAATCTTAAATTTTTTTACATTTTTATTCTTTCTTTAGCATTTAAGTTCTGATTCTTTTTTTCTAGGTCTATAACATATCCAAACAGAAAGCCTGATTGAAAAAAGAAGGCAAAAGGAGAAAGCTATGGAAGAGACATCTCAACACTTTCTTGAATGCGAGCGACGGCATATTTTTTTAATTATGATGTTTATTGGTGGCTTTTATGGAGCCTATACGTATACCGTGCGTGGAGGGGTTTTTTGTAATGCGCAAACGGCTAACTTAGTACTCCTGTCCATCGCCTTGAGCAGTGGGCTTTGGATGAAAGCCGCCTATTATTTAATCCCTTTCACAGCCTACTTTTTAGGATCAGCAATGGCCGAAGCCCTTCCCCATTGGCTCTATAAATCCCAAATTCGTTGGGAAACCATTTTAATTGGCTTTGAAATTTTAGCTGTTCTTGTCCTTGGAGCGATTCCTGATTCTTGGCCTTTTCAAATCACACAAGTGGCAATTAACTTTATTGCCGCTTTACAATATGCCACCTTCCGGACAGCTCGGGGAGTGCCGATGGCCACAGTTTTTTGTACCAATCATATTCGTCAACTTGGAATTCATTTTGTCAAATGGTGTCAAGAGGGGCATTCATCCAAAGAAGCGCAATATTTAATGATGACCTTAAGTATGATTTTGATCTTTATAGCAGGAGCTTTTGTAGCCGCTCTTTTAGGCCATTTCTTTAGTGGAAAAGCGTTATGGTTTGCACTTCTACCTCTTTTTGGGGTGTTTTTAGACTTATGGCATGCGGATCGATTAGAAGCCAAAGCGAATATGGCTTAATCTTCTTTCTTTAAAGAGTCTATGAAAATAGGCTCTTTTTTCTTGAAGAAACATTCATTTTTCCTATTTGGAAACAATTCGTCTTTCTCAGATTTTATTGGATTCAGTTTTATCTATCTCTTTATCGTTGTTTCCCTCATCATTCCATTCAAACGATTAGAAAAGTAAAAAAGGTTGATTTCTTTAAGATCAATAAGGATAGCTAAAAGAAAAATAATTTAAATCATATCGATTGTTCTCATCATTGGATGAATTCAAGTTCATAAAGAGAAATATAAAAAAAAGGGGCGATTTTAGAATCGCCACTTAACTACAAAATTAAGAAACAAGACCAAGTGCTTTTTTGTATTCAGGAACTAACTTTTCGATGGATTCAAACCATAAATCGTATTTCGAAGGAGCTGGAACATAACTAGCGAGTAAAGCCGCTTTAGGATCCGCTTCTTGTAATAAACGCATGGCTTCATGACTGGTACAAAGAATGCGCTTGATATTTGGATAGCAGGCTAAAAAAGGTTGTATATCATTTAAGACGATATCATCGAGCGTATCTTCTCGGCTTTTATAGCGTAAGCAGGATTTAATGATCGACCAAATACCGAGATGATTTTGTTGCAACAACTTCAACTTATCTTCCTTATTTAAAATAGGCATTCGATAGATCAAAGCCATTAAAGGCCAAAAGCAACTATCCGTATCCATAAAGTAAAACTTCTCACGTAATGATTCAACCCCTGGCATCGACACCAAGATCAAGGTTGTGGTATCCGAAAAGATGACAGGTTTAAGAGCAGTGCACGGTTGCAAATCCCCAAATAGAAACATCCGTTTCCTGCCTTTCTAAAAAAAGGGCAGGGCCTTGCTTGCCCTGCCCTTTTAGAGGTTTGGAGTGATGATATTTCTACTTCAAGCCATCAACGATCTTGTAAAGGCAAGAAAGTTTTTTAGCTTCAACAGATGCTTTAGCGTAATCGCCTTCTTCAACGTGTTTATTTTCCCAGTGTTTGATTTCACCGATCATTTCGTCGAGACGATCTTTCGCTGTTTGCGCATACTTCCCAGTTTCATCAAAATGAGCAACGAGGTCAGCTGCAACTTCTTTACCATAAGCGCAATCGCCTACAATACCCGCTAATTTTGCTTCAAATTCAGCTTTAGTCATAGTAATTTCTCCTTATCCGACTTGAAGTCGATTTTATTTTTACAAGCTAAGGCTTATAAAAGGACACCATTAACTCTTGGATTTAGACCATCCAAAAGCTCAACAAACTTCCAAAAGAGGAAAGGGTTTCCAAGAAAGCTTGTTTATATCTTTACTATAGCTTTAAAATAAAAAGGATTCAAGAGCTATGCTTTTAAAAATTAATTTTAACCACAAATTATTTCAAGTTTTCAATGGCGGCTAAAGCCTTTTCTAAGATAGCCACCTTTTCTTCTTCTACTTTTGCTTTTTCGCTTTCGCCTTCATGCTCATGAATTTTGGCATACGCCTTTAAAAGGCCTAATTTCTCATCAATACGATCTTTCATGTCTTGGCCGTATTTTTTATCTTCATCGCCATAAGTTGCGTTTGCTTCCGCAATTAGCGCATCGCCATAAGCACTACCGCCTACCGCTGTTTGTAAAGCGTCGATGAGTTCAGCTTTAGTCATGGTCTATTCTCCTTACCTTTCACCACTCTGCTACTTCGCCATACAAATCGTATTGGGAAGCATCGTCAATTTGAACAGGAACAAAAGTTCCCCTCTCTAAAGGACGAGAAGACGAAAAGATCACTTGCCCATCCACTTCATCGGGCGCATCGGCGGCCGAACGACCGTGGTAGAGATGCGCGATAGGATCATAGTCTTCCACTAAGACCTCCAGAGTTTGGCCAATCTTTTTTTGATTAGATTGGTAACTTATTTCTTTTTGAACGGTCATTAACCGAGCTAAACGATCAGCAGCCACCTCAGGATCGACATCCAATTCAGGAGGAAAAAAGCTTGCGGGTGTATCTTCTTCTTTGGAATAGACAAATCCTCCAAGGCGATCCCATTTGATGTCTTGAATGAAGTCCATTAATTCCTCAAAGTCTTCTTCCGTTTCCGAGGGAAAGCCAGTGATGATGGTGGTTCGTAATACAGCATTGGGGAACCGCTCACGAATCGCTTGCGTCAGAGCTTTGACATCCTCTTTGGTCCCTCGACGATTCATCTTCTTTAAAAGACGATTGGAGGCGTGTTGCATGGGAATATCAAAGTAGGGAACGACTTTTGTACTCTGTTGCATCGCTTTAAGAAGCTCTTCTTCGATTTCATCGGGATACATGTACAAAATGCGAATCCAATGCAGTCCGTCTATGGATTCAAGTTCTTTTAAAAGCGAGGCGAGCATCAATTGACCATACGTATCCAAGCCATATTTGGTGGTATCTTGGGCAATTAAGGTCAATTCTTTAACACCCATCTCAGCCAAAAGGCGGGCTTCTTCCAAAATTTCTGGTATCAGTTTACTGTTTTGTTCCTTTCGAATCAACGGAATTGCACAAAAGGCACAATGATTGGAACAACCATCACTGATCTTTAGATAAGCGCTCCAAGGGTTGCCAGAGATGGTTCGAAGCCCATTGTAATAAGGAATTTCATCCTCTTGTTCTAAGAGATCTTTGAGAATACCAGGAAGCTTATCGTAATCATGAATGGGAACCACAGCGCTGATTTCTGGAATTTCGGTGCGCAATGCGTCTTCATAACGCTCAGCTAAACAACCCACCACAATGATCTGGTTAGCATAGCGGCTCATTTCAAAAATGGTGTTGATGCTTTCTTCTTTGGCAGGGTTAATAAAACCACAAGTATTGATCACAATCGCATCAGCTTGGCGAGGATTGGAGACAAGAACATGACCCGCTTCTTTTAACATTCCCATGATTTGTTCCGAATCGACAAGATTTTTGGAACAGCCAAGGGAAACGAATCCTACTTTCATACAAAACTCCTTTCTTTATGAAACGACATAAAGCTTGCCAACAAGCATCATTGACAAGCTTTCATCGTTTCTTCGTGTTTAAAAATACCTTACTTTTAAGACGAAGACATCTCTTTGTAAGGTCTATCAAGAGGCCTTTCTCTACTTGGTGTCCTCTTGGAATTCTAATGGAGTGGAATCCTTTTCCCACGTTTTGCGATAAAACATGCGATTATCGAGAGCAAAATTACGTGGGCCAAAACAACCCGGTTCTACCGTTTCCAACATTTGATGAATCATAAACAAACGTGAATCCAAGTTATCCAAAAGCGTCAACACTTCGGCTTCAGGAATCATTGGCAAAACAGGGGAGCCAAACTCATGCTTTCCATGATGGCTTAAGATCATATGCTTTAACAACATGACTTCTTCACTGTTTTCCACATCTAAGGCGACAGCCACGCGATCGATGAGCGCAGCTCCAATGGAGATATGCCCTAATAAATTTCCTACTGGAGTATATTCAGGCAAGATGGCCCTAGAATACTCTTCGGTTTTGGCAATGTCATGCAAAATGGTACCCGCAATTAATAAATCGTAATCTAACCAAGGATATTGGCCCAACACCTCTTGAGCTAACTTAGCCATAGATAAAGAATGCCAAGCTAGGCCACCAGGAAAATTATGATGATTTCGCACTGCGGCGGGATAAGTGTAATAATCTTGCTTTTTTAATTCAAGCAATTCTTTAGTAACCTCTTGGATGATGGGATTTTTAATATTTTCGATTAGTTCATTTATTTGAGTTTCCATCTCTTGGCGAGTTAAAGGAGCCGAGCGGACATATTCAGTCGGATCGCCCCCTTCGATTTCTTTAATGGAGCGCACCCGCAATTGCCATGCATTGCGATAGCGCATCAAATCGCCAACCACTTCTACAATCATGCCCGGCTTGTATAGTTTGGCTTGTTCCTCATTTAAATTCCAATATTTCGCATCTAAGACACCTGTTGAATCTTCTAACCATAAAGAGAGATAAGGGGCATTTTTGGGAGTGCGCCCAATATCTGCTTTGGTGATCAAACAGGTCAAGACAACTTTTCCCTCTTCTTTTAAATCTTCAATCATTCCATTTCGGGCTGGAGTTTATGATCATAGAAGGAATCCCGAATGCTCCTTTCCTAATTCTTGACTCCAAATTTTTTCCTTCTTTTTCCTCTCTTATTGGGCTTGTCTTCCTTGTTGACCACTTTAAAGATTTCAGGACACAAAATGGAAAATAAAAATGTTCCAAAAGAGAGGTCGGACTTATTCTACTGCGCTTTCAAGGTCTAAAACGGTGATTTCTTCCTCTTTATGCACTTCCAAAGCTTCTTGAGCAAACAATTCATCGATGTCTGCTCCCGCAAAGCCTTGCCGTAAACAATAAGCTCGCATTTTGCGCAAGCGTTCTCGTTCGGGTTTTCCCGCATACATGCGTCTGGCTTTTTCATAAGCATCATGCAAAGCAGCCAAGTCATGATCTTCTCCAAAACGCAACTCTTCGGCTGCCTCTTTCGCTGCTTCAAGGGAATAGCCATATCCCAAGAGCTTGTGGACGATATCCTGCCGTTTATAGCGAGCCGATTTGGTTTTAAGCGATTTGGCCAAGCGCTTAGCGAGTTGTTTAGCGTTGGTGCGCTCTTGATCAACTGAAAGTTCCTGACAAGCTTCCTGAATTAGTTCTTGAGAAAGGCCTGCTTTATAAAGCTTTTGTTCAATTTGACGTTTGCTAGAACCAATGGAGTGATAGTAATCCGCTTTTTCTAGAGCGTATTGGCGATCATTAATTCGTCCAAGACTTACGAGTTCATCAGCGCATTGGGTTGCGATTAGAAGAGGCGCTTCCAACTTGTTAACACAATAATCAATGACTTGTTTATACGTCATGTCACGCGAGGCAAGCCGTTGTTCGGTTTTGTACATACACCAATAAAAGTCTTGTAAATCGAGATGAGATCGGACCATATACGCATCCAGTTTCGTTTGGAGCGAAATCTTGAGCTCCCAAAAATCTTCTAAAGGCATGAGAAGCTTGGTATCTTCTTTAGAAGAATTAACCGATAAGGTCAAAAATACGAAATTGCCTGAATATTGAATGCGCTCCACCACATAAGTATGGGAGTAGTCTTCAATGGCGTGTTCATAAACTCGTTCCATAGAATAGGCAAAGCTATCAGCAGTAAAGGGACGAATTTTATGAGCACAGGCCAATCCCGCCTCTTTTCTTTGTTGGGCACTCAAGCCTTGAAAGAGGGCAATTTTCTCATTGAGTTCTTCAAGGGAATCAAAGTAAAAGCCTGTGATATTTTCTTCCAATAAGTTATCGAGAACCTCATCTCGTCTTCCAAAGACCATTCGCTCAGCCGCCATAGCTTCTAAATAAGTCATACCTTGAGTTTCAGAAAGGGAAGCAGATACAAAGGCATCAAATGCTTTGTAGTACTTAGCGATTTCTTCGGGTTTAGCTGGCCCTAAAAAGTGAACGCGATCTTCTACATTGAGAGTTTTGGTCAAATCTTTGTAGAAATCTTCATCGGGTCCACCCCCGACGATAGCTAAGTGAAGATGAGGATCCTCATTGGCAGCAATGGCCGCAATAGGAATTTCAAGCGACTTTTCTTTGGCTAAACGGCCAATAAAGACCAAAATCGTCGCTTCAGGATCTTCGCTCACTTGGGCGCGAATAGCTTGAACTTCGGGATCGTCCTCATTCACTTGCGAAAATTTTTCTAAGTCTAATCCCGTAGGTACGACATAAATCGGCGCAAGTACCCCATAGTCAATGAGAGCCTCTCTTGTTTTGATCGAAGGGGCAACTACCGCTTGCACGTTATTGCATACGGCCCGACTGGCCGCTTTAATGGCATCTTTGGAAAAGCGATCAAAACTATTAAATCCACGAGGATTGATGTAATGAGTATAGTCGGTATACATCGTATGATACGTATCCACAAGTGGAATATTTAAAGACCTTGCGATGTATTGGCCATACAAGCCGACTCCAAAGTTGGTTTGAAGGTGAATGACATCTAAATCCATATCTTCAATATAAGAAGAGGCTCCCATATTAAATGGAGAACTCAATTTATAGCCATATAATCCCTTAAGCGTAATGCCAGGGAGACGTAAAATTCCATCTTTAAATTCAATACGAGCTCCCGCATGGTTGGTAATCACAAACACCGTGTGGCCCGCTTTTTCGAGCGCATGTTTTAAGGTTACGGTGGAACTCACCACCCCATTGATATCGGGTAAATATGTATCGGTTACAAGCGCAATGCGCATTGAAACGCCCTCCTTTCGTATAAAAAAGAACTCGTTTTTTAAACCGGAAGGTTCTTGGTTCAATATGAAATGAAGCCCATTAATTTTCCACATCTCCTCACGGTTTCTAATTTCTCTTTTAAAAAAAACGAAAAATGGAGGCGCTGTCAATTGGAAGATGGACTCAAAGTAGCCTAGATCTTGATCCTTAGTGCTTTTTTCTAGTTTCTCTTTTAGCATGAACTAAACTGTGCCAAAACGCACAAAATGCGCAAAAAGTTATGAAATGGGATTCATCTCTTTGCGCTGAGGTTTAGTTGATTTTCAATCTGTTTGGGTATTTAAAGCCTCTTTCATCGTTTTAACATACTCTCCTACGACTTGAGGAGAGTCTTTCTTGTGCTTAGCGATGAGCTTTACAATTGCGGAACCGACAATGGCTCCATCCGAAAGACTCGCCATATCCTTGGCTTGTTTGGGAGTGGAGATTCCAAATCCAATGGCACAAGGAATATCGGTATTTTCCCGCACGATTTTGATCAAAGAGGCGAGGTCGGTTTTAATTTCACTTCGAGTTCCGGTCACCCCAAGGCTTGAAACGATGTAGAGAAACCCATCGGCTTCTTTGGCAATCTTAGCCACACGATGGGCCGAAGTGGGAGCAATTAGAGAAATTAAATCGACATCGTACTTTTGACAAAGAGGCAAAAACTCCTCTTTTTCTTCAAAAGGCAAATCGGGCAAAATCAAGCCATCCATGCCAAGCTTTTGACAGGTGGAAATAAACTTTTCGGCTCCATAAGAAAAGACCACATTAGCATAAGTCATAAATACCAAGGGAACATCGACATCTTGTCGCAATTCCTTTACCATCTCAAAAATGGCATCGGTACGAGCACCGGCTTGCAAGGCACGCAAACTTGCTTCTTGAATGACAGGTCCTTCAGCGGTGGGATCAGAAAAGGGAATGCCAAGTTCCACTAAATCGGCCCCATTTTCAACAGCAGCTTTCACGATGGCTTTGGTGGTTTCCAAATCGGGATCGCCACAGGTCACAAATGGGATGAATGCTTTGCCATGTTGAAAGGCTTGGGCAATTTTACTCATGCAAATCCTCTCCTTTGTAGCGGGCAATGGCCGCACAATCTTTATCTCCGCGTCCCGAAACGGTCACCACCAAAATTTGCTCGGGATCCATAGTAGGAGCAAGTTTCATCGCATAGGCGATCGCATGGGCGGATTCGATAGCCGGAATAATACCTTCCGTTTTGGCCAAATATTCAAAGGCTTCCACCGCCTCGTCATCGGTGATGGCTACGTATTGTGCGCGACCGATATCATAAAGATAGGCGTGCTCTGGCCCCACGCCAGGGTAATCAAGCCCCGCCGAAATGGAATACACAGGTGCAATTTGACCATCATCATCTTGGCAAAAATACGATTTCATCCCATGAAAAATGCCGAGTTTTCCAGTTGAGATGGTCGCGGCGGTTTCAAAAGTATCAATGCCGCGTCCTGCCGCTTCACATCCGATCAATTGCACTTGGGGATCGTCGATAAAGTGATAAAAGCTACCAATCGCATTAGATCCTCCACCTACACAAGCCAACACAGTATCGGGCAAACGCCCTTCTTTTTCGAGCAGTTGATCTTTGATCTCTTTAGAAATGACAGCCTGAAAATCGCGAACGATGGTTGGAAAAGGATGAGGTCCCATTACGGAGCCAAGACAATAATGCGTATCGTCAATGCGGGAGCTCCATTCCCGCATCGCTTCGGAAACTGCATCCTTTAACGTGGCCGTCCCACTCGTCACGGGAATAACTTCCGCCCCTAATAGTCGCATGCGATACACATTGAGGGCTTGGCGAATGGTATCTTCTTTCCCCATGAAAATGACGCATTCCATACCGAGAAGTGCGGCGGCCGTTGCGGTGGCTACACCATGCTGTCCAGCCCCTGTTTCAGCAATCAAACGCGTTTTCCCCATTTTTTTGGCGAGCAGTGCTTGACCAAGAACGTTGTTAATTTTGTGAGCACCAGTATGGTTTAAATCTTCACGCTTGAGATAAATTTTTGCGCCTCCTAAATCCTTGGTCATTTTCTGAGCGTAATACAACCGCGAAGGGCGACCGGCGTATTCGTTTAATAAAGTAGTTAACTCTTCATTAAAGGCGGGATCGTTTTTATAAAAAGCATAGGCTTCTTCTAACTCGTAGATAGCATTCATCAATGTTTCGGGAATGTATTGCCCGCCATGAAGGCCAAAACGGCCATTGGGATTGGTCATGATGAGGTTTCCTCTTTCTTTTCAAGGCTTTCTGATCTTGTTTGGTGTTTTACATCGGCCTTTCGAATGGCCTGCACAAAAATTTTCATTTTATCTGGATCTTTTTTATGATCCGTTTCCAAAGCGGAACTCGCATCCACCCCATAAGGGTGAAGGCGGTTCATGGCCAAAGAGACATTATGAGGACCGAGACCTCCAGCTAAAAAATAGGGGCGATCGCTTGGAATTTGATCTAAGAGCGTCCAGTCAAATACTTGTCCTTGTCCTGCTCCCGCATCCAAGATGAGTACATCCGCTTTACTTTGAAAGGCTGTGTCGACACTGGAGGCATCGTGAATGGAAAAGGCTTGCCATATCGGCTTATCCGTCAAATTGCGCAGAGTTTTAAGGTAGTCGGCTGACTCTTGACCATGTAGCTGGGCCACATCGAGAAGTCCTTGATTTAAAAGGGTAGCTATATAGGTGGGATCTTCATTGACAAATACACCTACGGCTTGAATGGCAGGATCGAGATGAGCTTTGAGAAGCTTGGCCTGCTCTAAAGAGATGGTGCGCCTGCTTTGAGGAGCAAAGACAAAGCCGATGTAATCAGGCAAGAGTTGATTGGCTACTTGAATGTCTTCCAAGCGCGAAAGTCCACACAACTTCACTTTGGTGAGGGATTTTGAGCTGGGTAACAGGCGCTTGAAGGTAGCCAACTGAATGGCTTTATCCTCAGCTTTCATGAGAGCTTCTCCGATCAACACCGCATCCACCCCCATTTCAAAAAGAGCAGCGACATCGTATTCATCTTGAATGCCACTTTCGGAGACAAATAAGACATTCTCTGGCACTTTATGGCGCAAACGTCGGCTGTTGTAGGTATCAACCGAAAAGGTTTTGAGATTGCGGTTGTTGACACCAATGAGTCTAGCTCCGGCTTGTAAAGCCATCTCGATTTCCTGTTCATCATGGGCTTCTACGAGGGCAGAAAGACCAAGCTCATCGCAAAGGGATAAATATTTTTTAAGTTGTTCAGGGCTCAGTAGAGCGCAAATGAGCAAGATGGCACTCGCCTTTAAAAGCTTCGCTTCATAAATCATGTATTCATCCACCACAAAGTCTTTGCGTAAACACGGAATGTTCACCGCCCTAGCGATCTCTTCTAAATACGAATCCTTTCCCAAAAACCACTTTGGTTCGGTCAATACCGAGATGCAATTAGCTCCTGCCGCCTCATATTCCTTGGCAATTTGGACATAGGGAAAATCACAAGCGATGAGTCCTTTGGAAGGCGAGGCTTTTTTACATTCGCAAATAAAAGATAAACCAGGCTCTTGAAGGGCTTTTTCAAATTCAAAGTCTCCCTTTTCCTTGGCAAGAGCCTGAGCTCGAAGGATTTCTAAGGGGACTTTTTCTTTGGCTTTAGCGACACGCTCTTTGGCATAATCGGCTAGTTCATCAAGTATAGTCATCTTAGGACACCAACAGTTCTAAAACAGCTTCCTCCACAAGTTCACGGTTTGAGGCGGGATCAGGAGTATTGCTTAGGATGATGAGCTTTTCTAAGGTTTCAAGCGCTTTTTTAGAATCAATAAGATGAGCCGCTAGTTCTATTCCTTCTTGCCAAGAGTCGGCTTTTTGGCCAAGGTATAGCGCTGCTCCAGCATTTAACAACACCGCCTGGCGTTTTGGGCCGCGCTCTTTGCCTTGTAAGATATCAAGAGTAATTTGAGCGTTTTCTTCTGGCGTGCCCCCTTTTAAATCCTCTTTGGTGCAACGGGCAAAGCCGAATTGTTCAGGAGTAATTTGATAGGCTTTAAACCAGCCATCTCGAAATTCACAAACTGTGGTTGGCGCACTCAGAGAGATTTCATCCAGTTTGTCCTGTCCATATACCACCATTCCTCGTTTCACCCCAAGATCCATTAACACTTGGGCAAGTGGTTCCACCAAATACTCATCGTAAACCCCGAGCAATTGTATCGATGGTTTACCAGGATTGGTGAGAGGACCGAGAATGTTGAAGACAGTACGAAAGCCAAGCTCTTTGCGAATGGTTCCAACATAGCGCATCGAGGTGTGATATTTTTGGGCAAAGAAGAAGCACATTCCTACTTTATCCAAAAGTTCTACACACTTTTCGGGGCTTTGTTGAATGTTTACTCCTAAAGCTTCTAGGCAATCAGCGGTTCCACAAAGAGAAGAGGCAGCCCGATTGCCATGTTTGGCTACGCGCATTCCTCCAGCTGCCGCTACTAAAGCAGAAGTCGTGGAAATGTTGAAGCTTTGAGCATTGTCGCCACCCGTGCCTACAATTTCAAAGACATCAGAACCCGCAGGGACGGCTATGGCGTGTTCGCGCATCGCTTGAGCACATCCTGCGATTTCGTCGGTGGTTTCGGCACGGGCACTTTTAGTGGAAAGAGCGGCTAAAAAAGCTGCATTTTGAGTCGGGGTGGTTTCTCCATTCATGATTTCATTCATCACAGCATAAGCTTCGTCGTAGGTTAAATCACCTTTGTTTACGATTTTTAAAATGGCTTCTCGGATCATAAAAACACTCCTTCTTTTTTCCTCATTTCTTTATTTCTTTTTCATTCCTCATTCGGTAGAGATCGACAAAAAGTTTTGAAGCATAGTCAATCCATCGGAAGTCATGATGGATTCTGGGTGAAATTGCACTCCATAAAGGGGATCGCTTTGATGTTCTATAGCCATAATTTCCCCATCACTCGTTTGAGCCGTGATGTGCAAACAAGGCGGAAGACTGGAGGATTGGACAGCTAGAGAATGGTAGCGGGCCACCAATGATTTGGAAGGGCATCCTTTAAAAAGAGGACTCCTCCCATCCAATTCGACCTCAGATTGTTTTCCATGCATGAGTTTTTGGGCGTAAGTGACATTGGCTCCTAAAGCCGCACATATGGCTTGATGACCAAGACAAACGCCCAGAATAGGAATCTCTCCCTTTAATGTTTGAATGAGTTCGATCAAAATGCCTGCGTTTTCAGGCCGTCCTGGTCCTGGGGATAAAATAATATGGCTTGGCTTGAGAGCGCGAATTTCCTCTACACTCATCTCATCATTGCGAATGACTCGAATATCTGGATTAATTTGTCCAACCAATTGGTAGAGGTTGTATGAAAAGCTATCGTAATTGTCCACAAGTAAGATCACTCTGCATCCTCCGTGGCCATCTCTAGGGCTCTAAGAGAGGCCTTTGCTTTATTGAGACATTCTTCAAATTCCTTTTCGGGGATCGAATCCGCAACAATTCCTGCTCCACTGCGGACAAAAACTTTGCCGTTTTTCTTGTAGGCAATGCGAATGGCGATGCACACATCCATATTGCCAGAGAAATCAATGTAACCAATTGCGCCTCCATAGATCCCTCGTTTGTTATTTTCGAGTTCGCCAATGAGCTGACAAGCTCGAATTTTTGGAGCGCCTGAAAGAGTTCCGGCTGGTAAAACTGCCTCAATGGCATCTAAAGCATCGTAAGGCGCTTTGATGTGGCCACGGACAGTCGAGCCAATATGCATTACATGAGAGAAGCGCTCAATAGTGTGTAGTTTTTCGACTTGAACGGTGCCAAATTCGCTAATTTTTCCCAAATCGTTACGCCCTAAATCCACCAGCATGTTGTGTTCGGCCAGTTCCTTTTCGTCGTGTAACAATTCCTCTTCAAGAGTTTGATCTTCTTCTAGCGTTTTTCCGCGCGGTCTGGTGCCAGCTAAAGGAAATGTATGAAGGACACCATTTTCCAATTTGACCAAAGTTTCCGGTGAAGCTCCAGCTACTTCTACATCAGTACCCGATAAATAAAACATGTAGGGCGAGGGATTGATAGTGCGTAAACAACGATAGGCATTGAATAGGCTTCCCTCAAAAGGAGCTGAGAGACGATTAGACAATACAATCTGAAAGATATCGCCTTCATGAATATGGTGCTTGGCCTTTTCAACCATTTGACAAAATTGATCTTTTTGAAAGAGAGGTTCGACTTCGCCTAAAAGCCGTCCCGCTTTTTCATGGCACTTTTGGCCATTTTTTAATAAGGAGGCTAGATTGGTTAAATCCAAAAGAGCCTTATTATAGGACGTTTCCAAAGCATTCAAAGATAAATTGGCAATGAGAATCATCTTTTGTTTGAGATGGTCAAAAACGATGACCTTATCAAACAGCATTAAATCTACATCTTTAAACCCTTCATGATCTTCCACTTGAACTTTGGCACTTGGCTCACTATAGCAAAGGTAATCATAGGAAAAGTACCCCACTAAGCCTCCAGTAAAAGGAGGAAATCCTTCTAAGCGTGGACTTTTCCATTCCGATAAAATTTGGCGTATTATCCTCGAGGGGTTATCGGAAAAGAAGGTCAAATTTCCAATTTTTATCTCTTGATCAATGCAGGTAATCTCCAATTTTGGGTCAAAGCCTAAAAAGGTATAGCGGCCCCATGTTTCATTGGCCTGCGCTGATTCAAGCAAGAAGCAGTGAGTAGAAACATTTTTTAAGATACGCATCGCTTCAATGGGGGTAATGAAATCAGAAAGCATTTCCAAACCGAGCGGCATGACATCGTAGTGTCCAGTTGCGGCGATAGCTTGTACTTCGTCATATGAGGGAAACACATGCATAGAGAACCTCCAACCTAAAACGTGAATATTAGAACCTAAAAATCGTCTTCATGAAGCCATAAAAAAAGCCCTTGGCAGACGTATAGAGTCTGTCAAGGACGAACAATTTAAATTATCCGCGGTGCCACCTTGAATTCGCTTTTCATTCTAAAAAAGCGCCCTTAGCAGGATACAATTATATCCCCGGCCGATAACGCCCGCCTACAACGTCGCAGAATACTCTAATTACTTATTTCCCTGCGCCCTCCGCGGTCCATTTGACAACTTGTTTCATGTCTGCATCTCAGCCTCGCAGACTCTCTGTAAAGGCATCATTGCCGTTATCTCCGCTTCATCGGTTTTTTTAGGTTTTGACTTTTTTCAAATTTTAACATTCTCTTTTTTAAATGAACTCTTTTCCTTCTAGTCCTCTTCTGAAAAAGGTCAAATTATATGAAAATTTATGAAAAATTGAAAAAATATTTGAAAAGAGCCTTTTAAAAGTTAAACGCAAAAAAAGGATGATTCCAAACGTCCAAAATTTGGAAATCATCCTTTGATCGCTATTTAATTTTTGGTGGGAATCGAATCTCTTCCCTGTGCTCCATCTTCCTTTAAAGGAGACGTTTTTTGGGAAAGCGTAGCCAGCTTTTGACGGGTTGCTTTTTCCTCTAAAGAATCTTCATGGTTTTTAAACAAAGTGAAGATAATGGCTCCCACAATAACTGGAATATAGTAAGAAGAAAGGCGCCACAACAACAAGACAGCTCCTGTGAGCCGACCAAACATGTATTGGAAAAGCATGGTAAAGAACATCTCCGTACCGCCCGTTGCGCCTGGCAACGGAACAAAGCTATTGGCCATGACCACAAAGGAAGCGAGCGCTAAGGAATCAAAAAATTGACTGGGATGCAACTTTAGCCCTAAGAGTAAAGCTACTACAAAGGGTAAGGAAAAATAGAGAGTTAAACGTGCAAAGTTTACTAAGACCATTCCCAAGATAAGTCTTTTATTTTGAGAAAGAACCTTAGTTTGTTGGGTAAAGCTCGAGACCTGATGCACCCAATTTTCGGCCTTTTCTTCCAAACCATGAAACAATTTGATTTTACCCAAATAATGAAACACCTTTTCACAAAGGCGGGTATAAAAGTTTGGAAACAAGGCTACTGTATAAAGAGCTACAATCACCACGACATTGACCACGTAGCCAGCTGCGACAATCCAAATCCAGCCATTCAAATTGACATAATGACCAAATCGCAAGGCAAAGAGGATGGTAACATAAATCATCAAAGTTGTTTGATAAATTACGAAGTCGGCCCACAAGAGGCTCGCTCCATCCGCATAGCTGATGCCTTGTTTTTTTAAGACATAGGCTTGACCAAATTGACCGCCCGTCGAAGAAGGAGTGATGCCAGCAAAAAACGTTCCGACAAAGGCCACAATCACTCCTTCTTTCCAGGAATAGCCTTTTTTATACACCGCCCCCAATAATCGGTAGCCAATTCCAATTACGATATTAATGATCATTCCCCAGAGCAAGATAAACAACAAGGAAAATACATTCATCTTAGCAATGGTATCCACGATGTCTTTGAAATTGTCTTTTAGGGCAAAATACATAGCAATAGCCGTGACAGCCACAATGATGACAATATTCCAAAAGTATTTTTTATTGTTCGTTGCCATCACTTATCCCCTTTTTGGAAGGTTCAAAGGTTTGGCCAAATTTCTTCTCCCAAGCCTCGACATAAAACTTCTTCCACATCTCTAAAACGTGCTCTTTAGAATAAAATTGTGCGAGTTCATCGCTTTTTTTACTCCAATAAGTATATTGATCCTTGTCCTTCATGAGCGATTCGAGTAGCGACAAAAAGCCATTGTTGTCTTGAGCATATTGATAGGAATCAAATAAAATATCACGATACAACTCTAAATCCCGCGTCACCAGTGGAATTCCCAAGTTGACTGCTTCTAAAATAGTCATGGGAAATAATTCATTAAAACTAGGAATAAATAAGACATCAGTCATGTTGTAAATATGAACCATGCTTTCTCGCTCGATAATTCCCGTAAAAATCACGTTTTCAGGGGGATTGTCCATAATGGCCTTAAGTTCATCATAGCCTTCAGTTAACGCTCCAAAAGAAAAGCCACCAGCCCAGACGAACTTGGCTTCCGGCAACATTTGAGCCGTTTTCACAAAGTCTTGAACGCCTTTCCGAGTTTGTACTTGACCACAGCCTAAAATGACAAAATCGTTATCTTTTAACCCATAACGACTGCGCCATTCGTGACGGTCTTCTTGCCCCAAGGGATGAAATCGTTCTTTGGAAACATAGTTTGGGATGTAAGTAATTTTTTTTGGATCAATATGGAAACGCTCTAGATCTTTAATGAATGAAGGATTGACCACTACAAGTTGATCGGCCGAATCATAAAAATGAATGATGTAGCTTTCCGCTAAAGGATAAAAAGGCTTGGGAATGCGTAAAGATTCTTCTAACGTATCGGGTAAAAAATGGCAATACGCAATGTTAACGGCTTTTTTATTTTTCATGCGCAATAAAAAAGCCGGATCAATGGTGTGAAAATGTTGAATATCGGGTTCAGAGGTCCATTTATTGATTTCTACATCAAACCATTCTGGAGCCCCTTCTCGAACTAAATTGACTTGTTCTTCATAAGCACTTCCAACCCCTTGTCCTGCGACTGTACCCGCACTTGAAAACATAGTAATCAGCAATTTTTGTTTCTCTTTCATGATTCCCTCCTAAATAGTAGGATAAATATCCTTTCATACTTATCCCCAAAATAGAGCTAAGGGATAGCTCGTTTCGGATTTTTTCTTCAAAACAAAGACAACATGAAAAAAGACAAAGCAATTAGAGAAGATTATAAAATTATTAGGAGAGAGTCGTTCAAATGCGATTGCTCCTATCCATATAATCCCATTTTGTCCTTTCTTTATAATTGACATTTTTATCTTAATAGGTAAGTGTGATTCACCTTATTTTAAGATTACCTATAAATAGTTTATTTAGTTAATTCTTTTGGCTGTTGTCAATCCCACCTTCAAGTTAAGGCGTTCCTTTAATATGGAACTAATAGTCGGTTCTCGTTCGATAGCAGCATCGTTCTAATCCTAGGCGAACTCACTTCGTGAGCTTCACAGTAACCATCCCTTTGCTCAACCTTACCTTCGTTTCTAATTGTCCCATTCCTAATCTCTATCATGATAGATAGCCTATGCAGAACAATCCTAGGCGCGAAGTCTAAAATTTTTAGCCATTGGGTTTTTATAAGCGCAATAGGAACAAATCTGACTGCTTATAGAAAACTCATCTACTTTTACAAGCCTTTGGCCTAATGGGCTTGCAAAAATATGTTAAAAAGATTCCTTACTTACTATCCAATACGGATTTACTGAAGTTTAAGCCTTGGAACATCGCTTTCAGATCTAAATTTTCTATATATTCAGAAATATTTTGAGTCGTAGGAACTATATAATCCAAACTCAAAAAAACTTTTTTAAGAGTATGATAATCTTCATCAGATAAATTATAAAAAGGTGCTTTCTGATACAATATATAGTTTGAAATCAAATTATCCAATATATAATCTTGTCGAAATTCTTTATCCGGAGTGTT
>CAZTNF010000020.1:0-10829 GCA_964615295.1 uncultured Erysipelotrichaceae bacterium
TAAAAAAGTAAAACACTTCAATGGTGTCAAATGCGAACGTTGCGGCGTTGAGATCACTAAGAGTTCCGTACGCCGTGAACGCATGGGCCACATCCATCTTGCCGCTCCTGTGGCTCACATTTGGTATTTACGCGGAATTCCTTCGCGTATGGCCCTTTTGCTTGATTTAACGCCAAAACAACTCGAAGAAGTGGTGTACTTTGTCAGCTACGTCGTGACAGATCCCATGGATTCGGGCTTGCACTACAAGCAAATCCTTTCTGAAAAGGAATACCGTGAAAACCAAGCGCTTTATGGCCCCACAGGTTTTAAAGCCAAAACGGGTGCCGAAGCCATCTTAGAGTTGTTGCAAAACGTCGATTTGGAAGAGGAATACCACAAAGTCGAAGAACAGCTCGCCCGCAATGCGGGAGAAAAAGTGATGTCGGAAAAATCCAAAAAGCTCATCAAGCGTTTGGATACCATCAACGCTTTCCGTCATTCTGAAAACAAACCTGAGTGGATGATTTTACAAAATATCCCCGTTATACCACCTGATTTACGTCCTATGTTGCAACTCGACGGCGGCCGTTTTGCCACGAGTGATTTGAACGATTTGTATCGGCGGGTCATTACTCGTAATAACCGTTTGAAACGCTTGTTGGATTTGGGAACCCCAAACATTATCGTGCAAAACGAAAAGCGTATGCTTCAAGAAGCTGTCGATGCTTTGATCGATAATGGTCGTCGTTCCAAACCCATTACGGGTGCAGGCCAACGGGCCTTAAAATCCCTATCCCATTCCTTAAAGGGAAAACAAGGTCGTTTCCGTCAAAACTTGCTTGGTAAACGTGTTGACTTCTCTGGTCGTTCCGTTATTGCGGTAGGACCTGATTTAAAGATGTATCAATGCGGTATTCCTCGTGAAATGGCGATCAACTTGTTCAAACCTTTCGTTATCAACGAAATGGTGAATTCTGGGGTTGTGACCAATGCCAAACAAGCGGAAAAGATGATCGAAGCCCGCGATGAGCGTATTTGGCCTGTTGTTGAAAAAGTTATCGATGGCTATCCTGTGCTCTTAAACCGTGCTCCCACGCTGCACCGCTTGGGTATTCAAGCCTTCCTGCCTAAATTAGTCGAAGGTCGTGCCATGCGTTTGCACCCCTTAGTATGTACCGCCTTCAACGCCGACTTTGACGGTGACCAGATGGCTATTCACGTACCTTTGAGTGAAGAAGCACGTGCCGAAGCGTTGGTTATGATGCTTGGTAGCCACAACATCTTGGGCCCTAAGGATGGTAAGCCAATCGTTACGCCTGGTCAGGACATGGTTATGGGTAACTTCTATTTGACGATGGAAGAAACCAAAGATGAGCTCATGGAAGAGGCCCAGCGCTATCGTGAAGCAGGCATCGAAAAAGAAGCTAAGGCTTGGGAACGCTATGCGCGGGCGGAAGGAACGGTGTATGCGGATGTCGATGAAGTCATGTTGGCCTATAAGACGGGTCAAGTGCACTTGCATTCTCGTATCGCCATTCCTGTCTCTGGCTTAAATAAAGAGTCTTTCTCTGAAGAACATGCTGACGATTACTTAGCTACCACAGTTGGTAAGGTCATCTTCAATGGTATGTTCCCTTCGGATTTCCCCTATTTAAACGAAGTCTCCGATGAAAACTTCATCGCTACGCCAGAAAAATACTTCATTAAACCTGGAACAGATATCAAAGAATTCATCGCCAACTTGCCTACTGTCAATGCCGTTAAGAAAAAAGACCTCGGTAAAGTCATTGGGGAAGTTTTCAAACGCTATAAAGTGGATGATGTCGCTGAAATCCTCGATGAAATTAAATCCCTTGGATTCAAATACTCCACAGTAGCGGGCATTACCGTTGCGCTTTCTGACATTGAAGTGGCACCAAACAAAGAAATCCACATCAATGAAGGTCGTGAAAAAGCCGATCAACTCAAAAAGATGCAACAAAAAGGCCTACTCACCATGGAAGAGTGGGAACGCCATCTCAACAAATTGTGGGCGGATGTTAAGGACGACATCGTTTACGAATTGATGAGTAACTTGCCACGTAAAAATCCAATCAACATGATGGCCACGTCTGGAGCTCGTGGTAATACCTCAAACTTTACTCAATTGGCCGGAATGCGTGGGTTGATGGCTCGTCCTTCCAAAGGTAAATCGAGAGCAGGCGAATACGTACCATCCATCATCGAGGTACCGATTTATTCTTGCTTCCGTGAAGGATTAAACGTATCCGAATTCTTTATCTCTACCCACGGTGTACGTAAAGGTCTGACCGATACAGCTTTGAAGACAGCTGAATCAGGTTACTTGACTCGTCGTTTGGTAGACGTAGCTCAAGATGTCATCATCAAAGAAGACGATTGCGGCACCGATAAAGGGTTCTGGGTAGAAGACTTAGTGGATCGCAAAACCAACACGATCATTGAACCTCTCTATGATCGTTTAGTGGGTCGTTACTCCAAACAAGATGTCTTCCATCCCGAAACTGGCGAATTGATCGTGGAATCCGATACGTATATGACCGAGGAAATCGCCTCAAAGATCGTTGGCGCTGGTGTAACAGGTATGTTGATTCGCTCTCCATTTACCTGCAAATCCATCACTGGTATTTGCCGTATGTGCTATGGAAAGAACATGGCTACAGGTAAAGATGTTGAAGTTGGTGAAGCTGTAGGAACCATGGCTGCGCAATCCATTGGTGAGCCTGGTACACAGCTGACCATGCGTACATTCCATACAGGTGGTGTTGCTGGTGGTGATGGTGGTGACATCACACAAGGTTTGCCTCGTGTTGAAGAGCTTTTCGAAGCTCGTCATCCCAAAGGGGTTGCGGTTATTGCGCAAACCTCGGGTGAAATCGTGTCCATCAAACGTATTGAAGGCACGCTGCGCCAAGAAGTCATCATCAAAAACGATGTGGAAAGCTTCTCTCACAAAATCAACGCCAACCAAACCCTACGTCCTTGGGTACAAGTAGGCGCTACGATCGAAGCGGGTCAACCTTTAACTGAAGGCCCACTTGATCCTAAAGAACTCTTAGCCGTTGCAGGTGTCAATGAAGTCCAAAACTACATCCTCAAAGAGGTTAAGAAGGTTTACCAATCTCAGGGTATCGAAATTTCCGATAAACACTTGGAAGTTATGATTCGTCAGATGATGAAGAAAGTCATCGTCACAGATGCAGGGGATACGGATTTGAATGTCGGAGTTCAACTCTCCCTTAACAACATCACCCAGATCAACCAAGAAGCGCTCTTAAAAGGAAAGCAACCCGCTACCTTTAAGCCCATCCTGCTTGGTATTTCGAAATCATCTGTCGAAACCGACTCCTTCTTGTCAGCGGCTTCCTTCCAAGAAACTACTAAAGTGTTGACCGATGCCACGATTAAAGGCAAAGTTGACCACTTAGTGGGCTTGAAAGAAAACGTCATCATCGGTAAGCTCATTCCAGCTGGAACAGGGGCTAAAGGCGATCGTCCTCAAAATGAGGAAGTGCGTCGTGTAGCCGAAAAACTTCGTGCCAAACGTCTTGCTCGTCAAGCGCAACCTCATTCAGATTCTCAATTTGAGCGCTATGCTGCTGCCATTTTAAAATCGCCTGAGGAAAGCGAAGAACAATTGTTGCCAGAAGTTGTAGAGGATCAATCCGTTCGTGAAAACGATTCGATCTTAAACGACCCTGAAAAATTCGCTGATGCCTTAGAACATGCAAAATAAATAATCTTTTGGTCGTGCCTCTTTATTGGGCACGACCTTTTTTAGAGGTAAAAAGATTTGAAATAATTTTGAGTCCTTTTAAAGTTATAAAGATAAGATTTCCACAAGAAAAAAGGATTTGTAACGACGAAATGACTCAAATTCGTACAAATCCTCTTTTTATAGGGCACAAAAAGAGGAAAGGAGAACCAAACCTTTCCCTTTTTTTCTTATTTGCGCTTCAATGGCTTGAAATGAAGTATGAGTCTTCTTTTGGACAGAGAATGATAAGGACTTATACCAACTCTCAAAAAGAACAAGAGAGATCATCCTGCTTATGCTTGGAAATATTCCTTTACTTATAGCGGGTATAGGGCTCAAATTTCCAATTTTTCTTTACATTTTTTACCTTGTTTCCCTTTATTCATTGCTCCAAAAGAAGAGCTTATAACGATTCGTTACAAGATCTTTTTGGCTATAGTCTATAAAATGTATTTCCTACATAAGGGGTAAACAACTGCATAACATAATTAACCAAATTAACTAAATAGAGTAAAATAATGTTAGGTGATAAGCATGATATATTTAAGTAAATAAAGAATATTTTACTACAGGAGAGGTAAGATTGAAGGGATTCAAGATAGGAAAGATATAGAGAAAGGATTCGATTATGGTACAGTCCATTAATCATAGAGCAGATTTTGTAACGAAAGCGACTTCTTTTCAGGGGTTCGATGAATATGGCCAGTTAATGGTTGGAGATGTTGGATTGGAATTTTACTCTGATCGCAATGTTCAAAAGTTTATTCAAATTCCTTGGGATGAAGTGGATGTTGTTTTAGCTTCGGTCTTGTTTAAAGGAAAGTGGATTCCTCGTATTGGAATTCGAACCAAAAAAGATGGAACCTTTATGTTTGCGGCGAAAGAACCCAAGAAACTTCTTCACTATATTGGAGAATATATTCCTCATGATCGCATGTATCGATCTTGGACGCTTTGGGATGTGACAAAGAAAAATTTTGAAAGGCTTAAAAACCGAAATCAAAAGCCTAAGGAGTCTTAGGCTCGTTTCTATTCTTTTGGTTATTAAAATCAGGAGGAATTTTTATTCCTTCTGTTTTTTATTATTTTTAGAGTTTTATCCGTAAAATTTCTCCTCATTGTAGGAAGTCTAGGACAAGGAGAATGCCCGACTCTATGGCACAATAGAGAAAAGCCGTTTTCCCTTTATAAGGAGAAATTTATGTCAAGACTAGGAATTTCGGTGTATCCCGAACACGATTCTCTTGAAAACATCAAAAACTACATTGATATGGCAAGCCGCTATGGTTTTAGCCGCATCTTCTCTTGTCTTTTAAGTGTACAAGACAAAAATGCCGAAGAGATTAAAGATGAATTTCGACAAATGAATGACTATGCTCATGAAAAAGGCATGGAAGTGTTCTTAGATGTCTCCCCTGCGGTGTTGAAGCATTTGGGCGTGGAGTGGAATGATTTGCAATTTTTTAAAGATCTTCATGCCGATGGCATTCGTTTAGATGAAGGCTTTGATGGCTTAAAAGAAGCCACGATGACTTATAATCCCCAAGGCCTTAAAATTGAGATCAATGCGAGCATGGGCAATCGTAACATCACTAATATTTGTAGTAACCATCCCAATCGCGATAAGCTCGTAACTTGCCACAACTTTTATCCGCAACGTTATTCTGGTTTAGGAATGGATTTCTTCCGTCAATGCAACAAGGAGATCAAAAAAAATAACTTACCCATTGCCGCCTTCATCGGAAAAAATGATCCTGAAAACTTTGGTCCTTGGCCTCTCAATGAAGGATTATGCACTCTTGAAGACCACCGTGATCTCCCGCTCGATGCTCAAGCTCGCTTAATGATGGCCGAGGAAGATGTAGATGATATCATCATTGCCAATTGTTATCCTACCGAAGAGGAACTCATTGAAATCGCTAAATTGACTCCTGGAAAAGTCAACATCAAACCCGTATTGGAAAAAGAATTACAAGAGAGTGAACGCAAGGTTTTGTATGAGCATGAACACAACGTTCGGGGCGATCGCAGTGATTACTCTGCTCGCAGCTCTTGGCCGCGCATAACCTATGCCAATGAAACCATTAAGCCAGAAAACAATCGCGCTTTAAAACGTGGCGATGTGGTTATCTTCAATGATGGATATGGTCGTTACAAAGGAGAATTGCACATCATCTTAAAAGATATGCCTGCTGATCCTCGTAAAAATGTCATCGGCTATATTCCTAAAGAGGAGCTAGGTCTTTTGGACAATTTGACTTCTTGGCGTCAATTCAAAATTGTAGAATAGGCCATACCTTAGCCAATTTTCCCGTATTCTTTTCGAATACGGGATTTTTAACTTGAAAATTTAGTTCAAACTTTTCCCACTTCAAGGCAAAAAGATCGAAAATTGATCTGCAAAGAATAAAAAGAAGGGACGCATCATGAATTTAAAAGAACTCCAAAATGGTAGTGATATTCGCGGGGTAGCTCTCGATTTAAATCCCGAAGAACCGGTGAATTTAACTTCCCAAGAAGTAAAAGCTCTCGCTCGGGCGTTTGTAGCTTGGCTGCGGCAAAAAACGGGTAAGCAAGACATGACCATTGCCGTAGGTCGCGATTCGCGTTTATCTGGTCAAAAATTAGCCAATGCTGCGATGGATGGATTGGTTTTTGATGGGGCCGATGTATTCGACACTGGCCTTTCCAGTACACCTGCCATGTTTATGGCAACCGTTTTTGATGATTTTGATGCTGATGGCTCCATCATGTTGACGGCGAGTCATATGCCAGCCAATCGCAATGGAATGAAGTTTTTTTATAAAGGAGGAGGCTTGGATTCTCAAGATATCAAAGAACTCATTGAGATCGCCGAAAAGGAGCGCTTCTCTCATCGCACTGGAGGTTCTATTACCAAATCCGATTTAATGAGTGTGTATGCGGAGCATTTACGCAATGTCATTTCGGAAAAAGTGGAGGCCAAAAATCCCGATTTGCCTCTAGAAGACTTGCATGTGGTCGTCGATGCCGGCAATGGAGCTGGTGGTTTCTTCGTAGAACAAGTTTTACAACCACTTGGAGCGAATACCGAAGGAAGCCAATTTTTAGATCCCGATGGAAACTTCCCGAACCACATTCCCAATCCAGAAGATCCAGAAGCGATGGCGGCTTTGGTACAAGCTGTGAAAGATTCTAAAGCTGATTTAGGAATTATTTTTGATACGGATGTCGATCGCTCGAGTGCCGTAGATGGACAAGGAAATCCGATTGGACGCAACGATATCGTAGCCTTAGCTTCGGTTTTAGCCGCCAAGCATCATCCTGGTATGACGGTCGTAACAGATTCTGTCACCTCGAATGAACTCGGTGAATTTTTAGAGAAAAAAGGAATTCACCAACATCGCTACAAACGGGGCTATAAAAATGTCATCAATGAAGCCAAACGTCTTAATGAAGAAGGCATCGATGCCGAACTAGCCATTGAAACCAGTGGTCATGCTGCCTTTAAAGACAATTATTTCTTAGATGATGGAGCTTATTTGGCTTCGCGGATTATTATTGAAGCTGCTTCCAATTCCATTGGAGATTTAATTCGAGATCTCGCTCATCCAAAAGATGAAAAAGAGTTGCGCTTTAAAATCAATGAGAAGGCCTTTCAGGAATATGGGCGGCAAGTCATTGAGGATCTGAAAAACTTTGCCAAAGAATCTAAGTACATTACACTTGTCGAACCCAATTATGAAGGGGCACGCATCCAATTTGATACTGAACATGGCAATGGTTTTGCCCTTTTACGGCTTTCCTTACACGAAAATTTACTGCCCTTAAATTTGGAGTCGGCCGATCCAAAGGGTGCTAAAAAAATGGCCAAAGAGCTATACGGATTTTTAAAACAATATCCTTCCTTAGATTTAAGTCAAATTAAAGCCTATATCAACCAAAAATAGAAAAAGGACGTAGAACAGCTAAAAATCTGCTCTACGTCCTTTCTTTAGGCAGGAATACAAGTTTTTAAGATAAACGCTAAAATGGCAAAAGGCACTTAGAATAGTCCTTATAATGCGAGTGCTGGGAGAAATGGATAGAAATTGGGATAAAACCGTTGATTCTTTAACTATGAAATTTCCTTTACGATTTGGTTTTTGGCTAAAGATCTAACGCTTTGTTATAAGCAAGAAAGTGCCAATAAAAGGAGATTGAAGTGTGGAATACAAGATCAAGACTAAGAAGTTAAGCAAAGAAAAAAGTAGTCCTATTGATGGTTTTAATGGCTTAATTCTCCTTTGACAATGACTTTTAGAGAATCTGTTCCCATTTGGGAATGAATGGCTTCTTCGAGTTGATCTAAAGGATACAGATGCGTGATGAGCGGTTCAATTTGAATACGACCTGCATTGATTAAGTTGACAGCCCGTTGATGAGTGTCGGGATTGATCATACTTCCCGTAATGTGAAGTTCCTTCTTATACACATCAAACAGGGGAAGCTCTACTGACGCTTCAGGAGCTGGAACACCAAAAAGGACGATTTGGCCACTAAAGCCAGCCATATCAAAAGCTTGACGAATGGTCGCTGGTTTGCCGATGCATTCAATGACCACATCCGCTTTTTTACGGCCACTGACTTTTTCTAAAGCCTCTTCAATGCTTTCGCTTAAGGGATCCACTACTCCATCAACTCCCACTTGTAAAGCAATCTCTCGACGTTTAGCTACTGGTTCAGATACTACCACACTGCTCGCACCGGAAAGCTTAGCGACCTGTGCCATTAAAAGGCCGATGGCGCCGCCACCAATGATTAAAACGCTTTGTCCTGGATGAATATCAGCTAAATCAATTCCATGCAATACACAAGCAAGAGGCTCTGCCATAGCGGCCCATTCAAACGGAACATCATCTTTGATTTTAAAGCATTGGGTTGCTGGGACAATGGAGTACTCAGCAAAGCCACCATTGCGAGTTACTCCTATCGCTTTGAGATTTTCACAGTTTTGCTTCTTTCCCATACGACAGGCGTCGCATTCATTGCAATAGATATTCGGATCAATACACACATGATCGCCGACCTTCACGTTTTTTACATCGCTGCCAACCGCTTCGACAATTCCGGCGTACTCATGGCCTAAAACTACGGGAGGCGTAACCTCTGCAGATCCTTTTTCGCCTAACATGATGTGAACATCGGTTCCACATACACCACACGCTTTGTTCTTGATCAAGACATCGTCTTTGCCTAAACCTGAATTTTCCAATTCACGCACTTCAAATTTTGGAGAAGCATTAGCTCCTAAAAAATATGTTCCCTTCATTTTTGCCTCACTTTCTATGAATTATGAAATTCTTAATCGCTTTCATTATGAATGATTAAAAGAAAGAAGAGAAAGAGACAAGAGAAAAAACTTAGAATGGTTCTTTCTTCTTCTCTCTTCTAAAACGAATAAAAAGAGCGCGTAAAAGCCCTAAAAAGAGATTTGGCGATATTATGGGCGAAAAGAAGAACCGACTTCTTGTGAAAGGAAAATAGTATGGGAAATTGGCTCTATCAGACGAGCGCAGATGATCAGGCTCGCTATGTACTTGGAATCGAAGGAAAAAATCCTCTTATTGTGATGAGTATCAATCCATCAATTGGTTCACCAACTACAACGACTCCTACCTTAGGAACCATTCGTCATATTGCTGAGGCTTATGGATACGATTCGTGGATTGTACTTTGTTTATATCCTCAACGGGCTACCCATTTAGATGAACTCGATCAAAATGCCAATCGCGCATGGATTGAGGAAAATAACAAAGTCATTTCTCAAGTTTTGTCCAAATATCCAAATCATAAAATTTGGGCCGCTTGGGGAACGCACTATTTTGATCGATATTTCTTTGTCCAATGCTTAAACGATATCTTGAAAATTGCCGATCAATATGGTGAGACTTGGATGCATTATGGACCTCTTGATGAGGATGGAGCTCCTCGTTATTGCTTATATTTGGAAGATGATGAAGGCTTCTTTGACTACGATGTAAAATCCTTCTTGGCTAACTCCTAAAATTCATAAAAAAACTAGGCTTAATATCTTAGATTTGTAAAAGCCTAGTTTTTTTGGAATTTGAACTCAAATCTCTCTTTGTTATATAATTATTTTTCATTAGATAAAGATGGTATCCCTTCTAGAACTAGGAGAGAATTAAAATATGGAAAAATCGATAAATAAGTTACAAGACCTGAATCATCCTAAGCCAGGAACGATTATAAGTGGCCATGATGAACAAGGATATACTGTAATTGGTGATGATGAAGAATATCGTCAAGTTTTTTTAGGAGTGTATGAAGATTATAAAGAAGCATTTGAAGCCTTAGCCAAATTATAATAAGAGCTATCTTAGTTCCAGAGATAAAGTAGCATGATTAATTAAGGTTATGAATTCGACGTACTAGCTAAGATTAAAAATGACTCTACCCATTGAGTTTAAAAAAAAGTCAAAATCTCTAAAGTAAAGAAGATTTTGACTTTTTCTTTTTAAGAATTGTTCAGGATCAAGATAAATTTTTAATAAAAAGCTCAGTTTTACAATACTTATTTTTTTATTTCATTCAACAAATGACTTTTCATGCAATGAAAGTCATCTTCATTAAGAATTTCATCTTTATGAAGATGACTAAGATCTTTAAGGTTTTTAATAACATCGGAAATATGAGAAAAATTTCTTTTTTCATCCTTCTTTGGTTTTAAAAAGTCAAGAGAAGTTTCTAGTAAAGAGATTTCTTTAGAATCCTCTTCTTTATCTGTTGAGTCCAATAAGTAATCCTCATCATCCCATTCGTTATCCAAGCCCTCTATTTCTTAGATTTTTTATCTTATGGTTTGAGATAGAGTTGAACTTGTTCGAGAATTCGGTTGATAGTATTTAAAGTACTCTCCTTAAACGTTCCCCACAACGATCGTCATCTCTAGCCTATGAGGCTAAGAGAGTTATTCGGTATTTTCATTTCTTTTTAAGCTAAAAAAAGGAACTGTAAATTATTAATTTACAGCTCCTTGAAGAAAGCAAGTTTAGAAAGCCACACAAGTTACAGCAGTAATCGCTGCAAGAAT
>CAZTNF010000020.1:10854-20227 GCA_964615295.1 uncultured Erysipelotrichaceae bacterium
AGGTACGTTAGCCCAGATTAAAGGCCATGATTTTGGTTTGGAATAAAATCCATAAATCGTCCAGAAAATGCAGTTGATGCAAGCCACAAAGGGTTGCAAGAAAGCTCCTTTGTTTCCAGCTAAGTTTTGTTGAATTTGAGCGATGTAGGATACATACATTAAAATTGAACATACCGTGGCAATTTTACCAATAATACTAACCGTTTTTTGATCCATAAATTTACCTAATTACCTTAATATAAGGCTTTTCTTTAACTATACCCTACACCTCAAAGAAAAGGAGCTCTTTTAGGATGCCCAACAATCCCATTAAATCCTAGAATTAGAAGAAATTTAAAGAATTGATGTGACTTTGGATTCTTGGGTTCTTATACGAATGGATGCGTCTTTAGAGGAAAAAGGAGAAGAAAGAGAGCCGAGGCGAATGGGGATCCATTGAAAAGCGGCTTCTACATGAATGGCAGAGAGATCGATTTCACAAGCTCTAAAGCGTTCTTCAAGAGCTTGAAGAGCCAATCTAGGACAATTGGCTTCTTCCGAAAGATGAGCAAGGACGATGTGCTTGGTGCGAGGGGTAACAAAATGCGATAACAACCGAGCCGCATCTTGATTGCATAAATGACCAGTATCAGAAGCGATGCGGGCTTTTAACCAAAAAGGGCGATTGGTTTGATTCAACATTTCGAGATCGTGATTGCTTTCAAAAATATAGTAGTCGGCATTGTGTAATAGAGGAAACACATCCGCTGGCAAATACCCCGTATCCGTAATGTAGACAAGCTTTTCATCTTCATGGCTGACCACAAAACCCATACTCGGACCAGAATCATGAGAAGTGGGAATGGTTAAGATTTTGAGATCGCCAATTTGTAAAGTTTGCGGACAGTTTATCGGATGAAAATCTAAGATCACAGGTTGGCTTTTGACTTTGGGTATAGGTAAGGAACAACAAGCGTAAATGGGGACGTGAGAAAACATAGCCAATTGACGGATATGATCACTATGAGAATGGGTAATCAAAACGGCATCCAACTCGTCTGGAGTGGTACCACAATTTAAAAGAGTAGATTGTAAATGACGTTTCGTTCCCCCACAATCGATGAGTATTTTTGTGGATTTACTTTGGATCAAACAGGCATTACCCTTGGATCCAGAACATAAAAGATCAACCTGCATAGACAGAATTCTCCATTACACTGCTGAGCGCTTGATTGATTCCTGAGGTAAAAAGCGAGCAGGATTTTTCAAAAGTGAGCTGAATAGTGCCGATTTCCCCATTGCGGTGTTTTTTGAGAGAGAGTTCGACGGACTCGGTAGACGATTGTTCTTCATCGGGCTTATAGTAGGCTTCACGATACAAAAACATGACGATATCGGCATCTTGTTCAATCGATCCCGATTCTCGTAAATCGGAGAGTTGGGGTTCATGGTTGGTTCGCTCTTCCACTTTACGAGAGAGCTGTGATAAAGCGATCACGGGACAATCCATTTCCTTGGCTAGGATCTTAAGGTTACGGGAGATTTCCGAAACCTCTTGTTGGCGGGAATCGGAGCGTCCATTTCCCGAGATGAGTTGCAAGTAATCGATAACGATTAAATCAATGGACCCTTCTTGGCTTTTGAGCTTGCGGCATTTAGAAAAGATTTGGCCAACTTTAATCATTGACGTATCATCGATAAAGATTTTGCGTTCGTGAAATTGATCAATGGTGCGATCAAAGGCGGCTAGTTCTGTGGGAGAAAGTTTTCCAGAGACGAGCTTTTTTCCATCGATGCGTCCTTCAGCGGACAACAAACGCTTGATTAAGGAAGAAGCAGGCATTTCTAGAGAGAAAATGGCTACAGGCCCTTGGTTGCGCTTAGCGATGTTATTGGCAAAATTGAGGGCCAAAGCGGATTTTCCCATAGCGGGGCGTGCGGCTAAGATGATTAAATCTCCGCGATGAAATCCATTGGTCATAGCATCCAGTTCGCTGTAACTTGTAGGGATTCCACTCACGCCTCTTGAATTGCGTAATACTTCGATTTCTTGGCGTACTTCCTGAATAACGGATTGGACACTTTTAAAATCGCTCCCGCGTCGACGTCTTGTCACATCCAATAATTTGCGCTCGGAATCGTCCAAAATGACATCCATTTGATCATGGGACGTAGCGGCTTCATGGCCGATTTCATCGGCTACCAAAATTAAACGGCGCAGTTGGGCTTTATTTTGAATGGTGGAAATGTAACTTGGAACAGGAGCGGCGCTGACGGAGACATCCATTAAGGCGGATAAGTAATCAAGCCCTCCAACCGCTTCTAATTCATCGTTTTCTTGTAGGCGCAATAAGACATTTTGCATATCGATGACTTGGCCTTTTTGGGCAATATCTTGAATGGCTTTGTACAAAATTTGATGAGCAGTGACAAAAAACTCGGAGGCACTCAAATCTGCGTCCTGACAAGCTGAATAGACGGACGGAAAGACGAGTAACGCTCCGAGAAGGGACTGCTCCATGCGCTGGGCATTTGGCAGTTCTTGAATCATTAAAACCTCTTAAGCTCCTTTAGCACTGACATGCACGTTGATCACGCCAATGATTTTGCCTTTGTACAAATCCACTTTTACTTTTGTTGTTCCAAGAGAAGCCACAGGAGTATCCATAATGATTTTACGTTTATCTACATGAATGCCTTGATCGGCTAAAGCGCCTACGATTTGTTTGCTTGAAATTTGACCAAAGGTCGTCCCCTCTTTCCCTGCATTTAAGGTGAATTCTAGGGTTAAATTTTCTAAGCGTTTCGCGATATCTTTGGCTTCTTCTTGATTGGCCAAATCCTGAGCAGCTGCTTGAGCTTTACGTGCTTCAAGCGCTTTGGAAGAGGCTTTATTATAGGCTTCTGCGAGATGGTTTTTGATTAAATAGTTGCGACCATAGCCATCCGCTACTTCTTTTACTTCATCTTTTTTTCCGACGTTGCGTACATCAGTAAGAAGAATAACTTTCATATCTCAAATAATTCGGGAAGGATGATCCGATAGGACGAGGAACCGAAATCTCCTTTCTTTAGCAATCCTTTTTTGTGGGACAAAGACAATCAATTTTTGATTGTTACACATTAGTCAAACGAAAAACGGGAAAAAATGCAAGACGAAAGGAAAAAAAAACCAAAAGAAAGAGGAAGCTATTCTTCTTCCTCTTCCTTTTCTTTCTTCTCAGACTCATCTTCTTGAGGTTGTTCGAGTTGACGCACTTGCTCATCCAAAATGCGTTTTAACACATTGGCGGCTTCTTGGGGAGTCAGATCGTTTCGTTCTGAAGCTGCCGCACTAAAGTGCCCTCCTCCCTTCATTCTTTCCATAATCCGTTGAACATTAATCCTGCCATTGCTACGCGCTGAAATGGCTGTACGGCCATTTTCCGCATTGATGCCAATGGTAAAGGAAGCCCAGCACCCCTTAAACTTCAACAATCCATCAGAAATTTGCGATAGAAGAGTGCGGGAGACGGGTTCAGAAAGAACATCGATGAAAAAGTGCTCTTGGTAAATTTGGGCTTGTTCCATTAAGCTGCTGCGTCTTCGATATTCTGAATAGGTCTCTTTGAGAGCTTGTTCCGCCTTATAGGCATTGGCTCCCCACGAGCGCAAAATGCCAGCGGCTTGGAAGGTACGCTCAGAGGTATGCGATTTAAAGCGGCCAGTATCGACCAAAATGCCAAGGTACATGATGGTCGCTTCAAATTCATAAATGGGGACCGAGATTGGAGAAGCCTGCAACAACTCCGTCATCATCTCACAAGTGGAAGAGGCTTTGGATTCGATATAGGCGGTCAACACGTTATCGGGATAATTTTCAGAGCGACGATGGTGATCCACAATAATCGTACGTCCCTTTAAATCCAAGAGCCGTTTTCCTGAAGAGATCAAAGGATTGGAGTGATCGACCATCACCACTAAATCCTTTTCTGGATCGTACATTTCTAAAGCGCGATCTTCGGTAATGACATTGTGTCGATTAATTGCTTTACCAAAATTATCGAGAGTTTCTTGGAGCTGATGATCGCGTGGAACATTTTTTAAAACGATATATGGATCACGATGCAAAGCTCGTACCCAGTTGGACATCGCTAAAGCAGCTCCCATGGCGTCAAAGTCGGTGTTGACATGGCCTAAAATGAACACACGGCCGCCATGACGGATTAAATCTTGAATGCTAGAATTTACAATCCGGACTCGGACTTTTGAAGGTTGTAGGGCTTTTTCAGAATTTCCACCAATAAATTCAATGGGCAAGGTCCCATCTTTAATCGCGACTTGATCGCCTCCACGCGATTGGATGATTTCCATCACATCCGTTAAAGCGCGATCGACCTCAAGCAGACTGCCAAGATTTTCTACAAGCGCCATTGAAAGAGTAACGGAAATATCGAGTTCGGTGGAGATGTCTTTGATCTTTTGAAGAATGGCAAAGTTTTGGGAACGAATTTTTTGCAGAATTTCTGAGTCCATGATCACCAAATAGCGATCTGAGCGAATGCGCCGCATCAAGATGCCATTCTCTTTAGCCCAAGTGATGAGTTGACCACGAAGCCTAGTATTGATTGAATTGAGCAATTCTTCGTTGTCACTGCTTTGGTATTGGTCATAGCCATCCAAATTCAATTGTCCAATGACCATCGATCCATGCTGCAACCGCTGTTCAAGTAAGACGATTTCCGTAATGTTTTTGACAAAGAGCACTTGGGTTCCCACTTTGTGTTTGACTTCATAAATATGCCCTTTGTGTTCGCCTACAATGGTGTCAATTTCGTTTTCGAAGAGCTCTCGCAGATGGGGGAAAAAAGCTGTGACTTTTTGGTTTACGATGTCCACTTGCATCGTTTTTAAATAATCTGAAACCCAAGTGACGATGTATTCATCGTTATAGGTGATTAAGCCCACCTCACCGAAGATTAAGGCTTCTTTGGCATCGCGGCCAAGAACGCGGCTGATTTCCACATCCGATTGAATCCCTTTGCGTGAAAGAGTTTGCCAAAAGGAGCTAAAAATCATATACATGGCAATGCTTAAAAGAGCTAGGGAAATTCCAGAAAGCCACTCTTGCCGAACAAAAGAGATGATCGAAAACAAAAGGCCGAAAAGAGAAAGGCCATTAAAAAGATCTTTCCATTTTTTAAACCGTTTCATTTTTTTGATGTTTCGGCAAGGAGTCTCACACGAGTGAGGAGGAAGGGCCGAAGTCTCCTTTCTGTTTCTATCCTTAAACTCAAAGCATAAAAACCAAACCTTGAGTATTCCTCTTCTACTACACAACGACCAAAAAAGCCAAGCAGAATCAAAAAAGCCAAATTCGGATAAAAGAATTGAAAAAGCTAGAAATCTTGAGATTAAGAAGTCTTTTGAAAAAGAACGACCAATCCATAGATAGCCTCAATAAAACATAGAGGCGGTAAAATCGCACTGCAAACGGTAAAGGTCAAAAGCCAGCGATTTTTTCGAATAAAAGGGAAAGCCAAAAGCCCTTCACACCCCTTGCCAATTAAGGCAATGGTTCCGATACACAGAGCAAGAAAAAGGATATCGCTTCCCCAAGAAGGTAAAAAAGATGCTTGCGTATTGATACCCCAGACTACTAAAGCCAAAAGAAACAAAAAGCCAAAGCGTTTGGAAAGGGAAAGACGAAAATTGAACAAAAAGCTATAATCCGCTTTGTTTCTTTCCATTCGTAAAGTGACCAAAATGGAAAGACATCCAATAGAAATGGTTTCCCATAAGGAATAAAGACAAGCGGAAAAAATGAGGAACGTTTGCCAAGAAATAAAGGGGAAATATTGGGTCAAAAATCGCATATTTTCTTGGGCATCAAAGCCGAATATGGCTGCCCAAATGGTGATTTGAAGATAATTGGAAAGGCCCAATACTCCCTCACAAAACAAAGCAGAAGTGAGCATCGGAATTTTATAGTGAATGCCTTGACCAAAGATCCAGCCTGCGATTAAATACCCAATGCCAATGACCCAAGTAGTAAAGCTCCCTAACATAAAGCTTAAAAGAATCATCGCCGCTAGAGCACAAAGAGAAATGGAGCGGGGCTGATCGAGCGCTACAATAAGAATGGGTATGGCAAAGATAAAGGGGAAAACGCTTTCAAGAAACAGGCCACTCAAAGCATTCATCAACAAAAAGACCCCATAAACCGCGCAAAGCATACCCGCACGTGCAACTGATCTTGTTTTCATCTTTTAATTCTAACCTACTCCTGCTCTTTTCATCTTCAATCCACTAATTCCCTTGTTTTCTCCATTAAATTCCCACTTTGTTCGGGAAATTACCCTTATTTTTTTGTTTTTCTCCCCACTTTTTGTCATTTTCTTGGTATAGCTTCTCTCCTAATTCCATATCCTTATCCATCCTTAAGAACCAGTACAGAAACAAAAAAAGACGCTTTTGCAAGCGTCTTTTTGACTAATACATTCCACGGGCGGTGAGATAACGGTTACCCGCATAACGGCTCGAACCAAAGCCAATGATGATCATAAACAAAGGCTCGAGAAGATAGAGACCCAAGAAATAGCCTAAGCCATGGCCATAAGCCAAGGAGAGATTGTAGTAGAAAACGGCACGAATAATCGCTACCAAGATGGCTAAGACGATGGCGATATAAAACCAGAAGGAGCCCACATTCAAAGCTAACCAATAACAAAGGCTTACACCGATGTTGCATCCCAGTAAAGCCCAGAACATATTGGGGGTCCAACAAATCTTCATCAAGATGTAGAAGTTATAGACAGGAATGAGCGCTTTCCAGCCCGCTTCTCCAGCTTTTGTAAACATTTTCCAAAGTCCAGCAATCACCAATACTGCCCATACGCAGCTGATCGTGACCAAAATCCATTGGTGTTGTTGCCAAAATTCCAAAATCGACAACGCATCGATAAACATATTTTCTTTTCCTTTCTATAAGGTATATAGGCAGTATAAAGACTACATTAAAATATGGGAAAAAAGACGCTCAGATTTTTCCTTTCTTTCCCATAATGTCTTTTTTCCAAAGTGCTGTCTTCTCTTGGCATTCTAGTCTCGAAAGAGGCAAAAGCCACATATACTACTAATATGAAAATCGATACTCCTCTTAAAAATGATCTTCTTTCGGCGTATGGAACGTGTGACTTCATTTCCTCTTTAACCAATGAAGATTTGCGTAAAAAGCTAGAAGAAGAACTCATTCGTTTTGTGTATGCGTGCACAAACGATTCTGAGAAAACCGAAGAATTTGCCAAAACGTATTTGCTTGGAGAAGATATCTCCGTCCCTTCTTTGATTACTTCATTTTCTCCAGCCATCTTTAAAGCTCAAGGCTCCCGCTTGATGGAAGATTTCATATGGGCGGATGAATACTTCCAAACGGTTAATCCCAAATTTCCAGCCATGAATCGCACCATGCTGGTGGCGATTTTAAGCCGCATCTCCGCTCTTTATGGGGTAAAGGAGGAATGGCTGAAAAATTGGATCGACGATATTCCCGAAAGCACCGCCGAGATTGAACCGGTCTTTGATCCAAGACCTGAGCTTTTAAAGGAATCTCTGAACGAACTCGATCATCTCATTGGCTTAGAGGAAGTCAAAACGGAAATTCGAGATTTGAGTGCACTTTTAGAAATCTCTCGTCTACGTCAATCCAAGGGATTAAAATCCGCTCCAACCGCCCGTCATCTGGTCTTTTCTGGCAATCCTGGCACCGGGAAAACCACAACCGCTCGCATTTTAGCCAAGATCTACAAAAACCTTGGCTTTTTATCCAAAGGACAACTGATTGAATGCGACCGTTCGGATTTAGTTGGAGAATACATAGGCTCTTCGGCCCAAAAGACCAAAGCGGTGTTAAAAAAGGCGAAAGGAGGCATCTTATTTATCGACGAAGCTTATGCTTTGGCGAGAGGTTCGGAAAAAGACTTTGGTCGCGAAGCCATTGAAGTCATCTTAAAGGAAATGGAAGATCATCGTGATGACTTAGTGGTCATAGTCGCTGGATATCCCGATCTGATGGAAAATTTCTTAAATTCCAATCCTGGCTTGCGCTCGCGTTTTACAACGTTCTTACACTTTGAAAACTACAATGGCGAGCAGCTTTTGGAAATCATGGAGAAGATGAGCCATGAGGCAGATTATCGCTTAGATAAGGAAGCCAAGGAACTCTTAAAACGCCAATTTGAAGAAGTTTCCAAAAATCCTCCTCGAGATTTTGCCAATGGCCGGTATGTACGCAATCGCTTGGAAAAAGCGATGAATAAGCAAGCTCGCCGTTTGTTTGATTCCAAAAAGATTACGGATGAGGACTTAATCACTCTTAGCGCCAAAGACTTTTTGTAAAATAAAAAGCCGTCTTACGTTTTAAAAAACGAAAGGCGGTTTTTATGTTTAAATGAAAGATTTTCGAGATGATTTTAAAAAACATTATTATTTTTATAACAACTTTTCAGATTCGTGTATAATCTAGATAGAAAAACAAAGCGTGAGGAGGGATGTGTATGAAATTGGCTGAAGCTCTAATCGAGCGAGCAGAATTGCAACGAAAGAATGGCGATTTGGTGAAACGCATTAGCGATAACCTCTTAGTTCAAGAAGGGGATCAACCTGCGGAAGATCCCAAAGAACTGTTGACCCAATACGAGAACAATCGAGATCGTCTTCTCTATCTCATGCGTCACATTAATTTGACCAACCAAACGATTCCTTTTGATGAGGAAGGCAGTTTGGCCGATGCTATCATTCGTCGTGACAACTTAAAAAACAAAATTGCCACCTACCGCTCCATTTGTGCGAGTGGAAACGTTCGCATTGATCGCTATAGCCCTAAAGAAGTACGTTATGTTCGCACGTTAGATACACCTACCTTGCAAGCGCACGTCGATTCCCTTTCCAAACAGTATCGCAAACTCGATACGCGTCTTCAAGGGATCAACTGGACCGTAGACTTAATCGAATAAAAGAAAGATTTGGTGTAGAAAGAATAAAGGTGCGATGACTACCTTGTCAGTGGGTATAGGTAAACTGACACCATAGGGGGCTTTGGACGGAGCCAATGGCATTTTATTGTTTGCGTCAAATTGTTAAGATTCATGGCTACAGACAGCTAGAGTTACTCTATTTATTGCGTATTGTTAGAACCAGGATTCGAATTTATTCTTTCGAGGGTGGGTTAGGGACCTTTCTTTCCTCAATATAAAAAGGGCAGATCGCGATTTCTGCCCTTTTTTCTTGTGATTTTCCTCAAAGAGGATGGGCGATTGGTTGCATTTTTTCAAACGTATAAAATGCTTCAAATCCTAAGCTTCGTGACATCCTCCCCCGCCTAAAGAGGCGGGGGCTTCCTTTCGCACAAGCGAAC
>CAZTNF010000021.1:0-19730 GCA_964615295.1 uncultured Erysipelotrichaceae bacterium
AATAAAAGCTTCCCGTTTTTTTAATGATGCCATTGTCTACGGCCAAATCAAGAAGCTCACTGAGCATATTGAGACCTTTTCCATACGTGATTTCAAGTTGGCAAGTACGGAAAGGAGGAGCTACCTTATTTTTAACGATCTTGACATTTACTTTGTTTCCAACCACTTGGGTTCCATCTTTAATGGGTTCACTTTTGCGAATATCGATACGTACTGACGAATAAAACTTCAAGGCATAGCCTCCAGGGGTGGTTTCGGGGTTTCCATACATGACCCCTACCTTTAAGCGCAACTGGTTAATGAAAATGGCGGTGCATTCGTTTTGATTCATAATACCGGACAATTTGCGCATCGCTTTGGACATCATGCGCGCTTGAACTCCGACTTGCATATCGCCCATTTCCCCATCCAATTCCACTTGTGGAACCAAAGCGGCGACGGAATCGACTACCACTAAATCAACCGCTCCACTTTCAATAAGCATCAACATGATGTTGAGTCCTTGTTCTCCAGAATCAGGTTGAGAGAGGATCAACTCATCGATGTTTACTCCTAAGTGTTTGGCATATACAGGATCGATGGCGTTTTCTGCATCAATAAAGGCGGCTCGCCCACCACGCTTTTGGACTTCGGCAATTGCGTGCAAAGCAAGGGTTGTTTTACCAGAAGATTCTGGTCCATAAATTTCAATAATGCGTCCCTTTGGATACCCCCCAATGCCAAGCGCGCGGTCGAGTAAAAGAGATCCCGAGGGAATGGGTTCTACATCGACCCCCACGCGATCTCCAAGTTTCATCACGGCTCCTTTACCATATTCTTTTTCAATACTTTTTAAGACACCTTCAAGCAATTGGTCTTTATTTTTGGTCTTTTCTTCTCCAGCTGTATCTTTGGTCGTTTTCTTGGCCATGTCTACATCCTCTCTTTCTTGTCTTTTGGATACTCTTTTTATACTGCGCGTAGTGACATTATGGATGTCAGTACAAAACTTTTTGAAGAGTGAGGAGTTTTTATCTTATCACGCTTTTGAATCCGACTTTTTATTTATTTCCAGCCTTAAAAAGTAGACCAAAGAAAAAAGCAGGCTCTTGCCTGCTTTTTTACATACTCTCCAAAACATAACTTTTTAACTTATCAAAATAAACCCAACCCGAATACAAGCTCGCAATGGTAGCAGCCCAAAGAGCCCAATCGGCTACAGGCAAATTCCATAAAGCAAAGGGCCAATTGCAGGCCAAAAGCAAAAGAATCGCAATCATTTGAAAGACAGTTTTCAGTTTACCAGAAAAGCCAGCCGAGACCACTTCTCCTTGGCTTGCAGCTGATAAGCGCAAGCCATCTACAATCAAGTCTCTTGAAATCATCAAGAGAACCGGGAGAATAGGCGCTTCCTGTTGAGATACCAACAAAATCAGAGTGGTATTGACCAACATCTTATCGGCAATAGGATCCAAGAACTTTCCAAAGGAAGTGATCAAGTTACGCTTTCTAGCGATTTGACCATCTAACAGATCGGTTAAGCTAGCTAAGGCAAAAATCAAAAGCGCTAACGCATTACGCAACCCAAATCCACATTCTGGAACAATTAGATACGCGTCTTTGGGAAGGCATAAATAGACTATCCACAACAAGGGCACCATGATCATTCGTAAAACTGTGAGCTTATTGGGTAAATTCATATTTTTCATTAAATAATCGTTTGGCCATTATAGCCAATTTATCCTTTCTCTGAATTAGGAGGCCTTGTCTTTATCCTGAAAGACAATTAAAAATTGGACTTTTGTTTGCCCTTTTTCATCTATGGGTAAATATTCGCTTGAGATTTCTAAATCATCGAGGCACAGACGATTTTTCTCGGAGCCCTTGGTAAAAACAATGGTCAGGATTCCATCCTGGCTCGTATTGAGGGAATATTCATAACTACCGTTCACTTTTTGCGAAAAGGCAGGATGATTATTCCACAAAATTTGCATATCTTGCTCTGTTTCAGGCAAGAGTTCAATCTCAATTTTACTTTGATTGGCAAAGCCACTCACTGTATACGTTCCTAGTTTATCTGTATTAGTGATGGTTAAAGTGGGTTTAGAGACAGGTAGACTTGGTGTTTGCGAAGTGGTTAGACCATATTTGCGCTGCTTGAATTCATCCGCTAAGCGTTGAGTTGTCGCTTCCTCTAGAAGCAGTTCTTTTTCGCGTGCAACTTTGCGCTCAGCTAGGGAAGTTTGAACAGCATTTTGAGCGAAATAATTCAACATGGAAAGAGAAAAAATCGCACAACAGGCGCTGATCAAGATCAGCTTGGATAAGCGATTTTGAGTTCCCCACGTCACTTTTCGCTTTGGATTTCGTTTGGTGGAACGAAAGGGTCGCTTTTTATATTGAATATCCTTTTTGGAAGCTTTCTTTTTTGATTTTTTAGAGTTGGAATGATGAGTCTTCTTGTTAGAGGTCTTCTTCGATTTAGAAGAAGAGGTAGAATGGGAAATTTTTTTCCCTTTCGTTCCCTTCTTTTTCTTTGATTTCGAGTTTGAAGTCGCCTTTTTAAGAGAGCTTGAACTTTTAGAAACATCACTAGGACTAGGCAAAGCTCGTTTTTCAGGATGGTGCAAGAGCAGAAACGATTGCACATCGTCCTGAACTTCTTTAGCAATGACGTTCCAATTGACTCCTAGCGCATCGCAATACCCTTCCACTAAAACGGGAACATAGGGAAGGCCTTGATCGCCAAAAGCGTTTAAATCATGTTCTTCAAGGGCTCGAATATACTCAGGTTTTAGTCGCGTTTGTTGCGCCATTTGTTGAATGGATAAGTTCAAAGCAAGGCGCCGTTGTTTCAAAATTTGATAATAAACCATTTTTTAATTCATCCTTCGCTCTAAATTATTCATATTTTATTAGAAGTAAACCTCTTTTCTTTAAGTATTGAAAAAGTGGCGATTGAAATTTTCAACCTTTTGGATAGAAAAACCAAATATTTCCTAAAGAAAAAGCGATTTTTAGAAATTTGAGACTTTCTAAGAATAATTCAGGCTTCACAAAAACCTTATTTAAGGAATTAAACGCTTGAAAGAATAAAAAAGCCTATGATTCTTCTCTAAAAATCCGGCTTAACTAAAGACTAAACTTTCCTAACAGGCGCTTTGTTTCTTTTTTATTGTAGGCTTTCCGACTCTCAAATAAAAGCATCCACTGAGGAATTGAAAGACTCACTCCCCTTCTTTGTGGCTTATCAATTCAAAAAAGAGTTTATTTTTTTCAAAAAATGAAGAACCCGAATTGGATTTAACGGTTTACTTTTAAAAAAACAGCTGTCCCAGACAGCTGTTTAATCGTTGAGTTTTGTCGAACTGAGCAATTCTTCTAAGGCATTCACTGCTTTTTGGGAACCCGTTTGAGAGGAGGATTGCCATTGGTTGGGGGTGGGGTGTTGGTCTCGATCAACAGAAGTCGTTTGATTGGATGATTCTTGAATTTCAAGCTCCTCTTGATGGGGCAAAGCTTCCATAGAGTCTTCCATAGTTCCAGCGCTAAGAGATTCTTGCTCACTTTCATCAAGAGATTGCGATTCGATGAGAGCTGTTTCTTGACTAGAATCTTCGCTTAAAAGTCCCGGTGTTTCAAAAGAAGCTTCCTCCTCATTCTCAGAAATGTAATGGTCATCATAAACTGTAATATTCGTAGAGCGATTGTGGGCACAATCGACAATGGTTGCTGTAGCCGTTGGGCCATTGGAAGGCAAAATGTAATAATATTCATCTTCCTTCCCAGCGATTTCATGATAGAGGCCTGTTTTTAAACTGGCTTCGGCTTCACTTTTAGTATAAGGTGTAGCATTTAGCTTGGATGACGTAAAGGTAATGGTTAAACCGTCAAAGGTTTCAATTTCAAAAATGAGTTGTTGGTTTTCCGGATCGTAGTCATAACGACAAATGGAATACGCAGGAAATTCAATTTTCAACGCGGAATCAGGAATAGAAAGAGTATGGGTGGTTAAATCCACATAATCATAATTGGTGCGAACGTCCTGGGTAGTCAGGGCTTTTTTGGTATCGATTCCTTGGGCTGTTTCAGAAAAGAGAGGATCATTAGAGGAACGATGGCTTTGAAGCCCTATAATTACAATCACTAACAAGCCAAAAAAACTCGCTGTGATAAAAGTGGCTCCTAGTAACCAAGGCTTCGAGGGAATCCTTCTTGTTTTTTCTTGTGTTTTTCGCTTTTTGGGTACAGGAGGAAGCATTTGGGCACCACAATGCAAGCAATAGCGAATACCAGAAGGATTTTCAAATTGGCATTTTGGGCATTCCATGTGCACTTCTCCCTTCTATTTTAGAATACATGGTTTTCAAAAGAAAAAGCTGAGTAATTTCTAAACAATCCCGAAAGAAAGCATAGATTTTTGTGCTATTTTTAATCCTTTAATCTTGCCACTTCCTTTGTTCTTCTTTTAAGAAAGATTACAGGATATCGTTTTATGGCGCAGGAAAGATCTCACAAAGAGGGGTATAAATAGGCCCCTGCAAAGTTAATTGTGAAGAAAACAGTGTACAACATTTGGGTTCAAATTGCAGGGGAGGGAGCATCAACTGCATTTGATTAGGAACAATTGCTTTACGAATTAGGGTAATATGGGCTTTAAAGGGTTTGGCATCAAACACAAGCCCAGCCGTTTTCAGTTCTTTACGTAAGGTAGAGACATAATCCTTTAATGCTTGGGATTCAATGGCTCCATAGCACAAATCTTTAAAAAAACCGACTTGTTGTAAAGAAAGAATCATTTTTGGAAAAGGCAACGCTTTAAGGATGGTTTCTACTTGAGCACAAGCCGTTTCAGATTGTTCCCCTAAAAAAGCGAGAGTGAGATGAAGATTTTGAGAAGGACAAAATCGACCAGTTACTCCTTGATCTTTCCAATCATTCATTTGATTTACTAAAGTCTCTTGGATTAAGAGAGGTAGTTCGAGGGCAATAAATAGACGCATTATTCTACTCCTTTTTACCAATTGCTTTTAAATAAATTTTACAAAAACAGTAAGAGGAATAGAGGATGCTAACGTTAATTTATACACAAAAGAAAGATAGATATGCAAGCTTAACTTTCCTTTTAAGGCAAAGAGCATAAAAAGGGAGTTGTGCGCTCGAAGTTCTATAATAAAAAAAGAAAGAAGGCGCAAGAGATCATGACGATCAATGAGTATGCTAGTCAAGCGCAAGCAAAAAACATCCCTTTAGTCGATGTTCGTCCTTCTATGATGTACAAACAAGGACATATTCCTGGAGCAATCAACATTCCTTTTAACGAGATTGAAACAGCTTCGGTCGAGCCGGGAAGCTACTTGTATTGTGTTTCGGGAAATCATGCAGGAATGGCTCAGGAAACTTTAGCTAAACGAGGTATTGAAACCACGAATATTGGCGGTATGGAATCCTATACGGGATCTGTCGAAAAATCCTGAAATCCCTTTATAACTCTTCTAAAACTTGTTAATTATTCCTGACTTTCTACTAGATGTAGGAAGTTTTTTTTCGCTTTCAAAGTGCAGTGCTAGAATATGGCCATTCTTAAAACAAAGCGTTTCATCATACTATAAATTCCAAGTTTAGAGCGAAGTAAGGAATAACGCTTTCATGGAATTATAAGTGATACTAAGCTTTTTCAAAGCTTGATGAATTTTATTCAAACCTATCCTACATTATCTTTTATCTTTCGGTTTGCGATAGGGATTGAATGGCTTTTGGCCTAAGCTATCTTTAAAGAGAGGAAAACTAGGGAGAGATTCTGAAAGGAGCATTCGGCATTCCTCCTCTTACAGAAGTCTGTAGGGGCCTCCTGGCCGAGTCTTATCATGAGCGGATTTTTTGGAACTGCCTTAAAAGAAAACTGCGATTGTGTGCCTGATTTATTCTTTGGAACGGATTACCATTCTCATTTAGGAACTCGTCGCGCAGGGATGGTGGTGCATGGTAAAAATGGATTTGTGCGATCCATTCATAACATTGAAAATGCCCCCTTCCGTACGAAATTCGATAAAGATCTCGATCGTTTGAAAGGAAATTTAGGAATCGGTTGTATTTCGGATTACGAATCACAACCTTTATTGATTCATGGAGGATTCGGCTCCTTTGCGATCACTACTGTAGGTCGCATCAACAACTTAGCCCAGCTTGAAAAACTCTGCTTTGAAGAAGGGTTGAATCATTTTTACGAAATGAGCACTGGAGAAGTAAACCCAACAGAACTTGCAGCTGCTTTGATCTGTCAAAAAGAGACCATTGAAGAAGGGTTAGCCTACTTACAAGACAGTATAGAGGGGTCTTTATCGGTCTTGGTGCTGACAAGCGAAGGCATTTATGCTTCTCGTGATAAATTGGGGCGTACGCCCATTGTCCTCGGTCAGAAAGAAGAAGGATATTGTTGTGCCTTTGAAAGTAGCTCCTTTCATAACCTTGGCTATAGAACGTATCGAGAATTGGGTCCTGGAGAAATTGATTTCATTACCCCCGAAGGCGTTGAGGTCAAAAAAGAGCCTGGAAAAGATATGCAAATTTGTTCCTTCTTATGGGTGTACTATGGCTATCCTACTTCAACCTATGAAGGCATCAATGTAGAAGTCATGCGCAATCGCTGTGGTGAATTGTTAGCTCATCGAGATAAAGGCGTTAGGGTGGATAGCGTAGCAGGGGTTCCCGATTCGGGTACGGCCCACGCCATTGGCTATTCCAATACCACAGGCATCCCCTTTACTCGTCCCTTTATCAAATACACTCCCACTTGGCCCCGCTCTTTTATGCCAACCAGTCAAACGCAACGGGATCATATTGCTTCCATGAAGCTTATTCCAGTAGAAGAATTGATCAAAGATCGTAAATTGCTTTTGATCGATGACTCCATTGTACGCGGGACACAGCTTGGAAACACTACGCGCTTTTTATACGATGCGGGAGCCAAAGAAGTTCACGTTCGCCCTGCTTGCCCACCAATCATTTATGGATGCAAATATTTAAACTTTTCGCGTTCGACTTCGGAAATGGATTTGATCACTCGTCGTGTCATTCAAGAATTAGAAGGCGGCCAACCAAGCCTGGAAGTCCTTGCTGAATATGCCGATCCAGATACAGAACGCTATGCTAAGATGGTCGAAAAAATTAGAGAATCTTCTAATTTCACCTCTTTACGTTATCATCGCCTAGACGATCTCGTAAAAGCCATCGGTTTACCCAAATGCAAGCTTTGTACTTATTGTTTTGATGGCAAAGAATAATACCTTTCGTCTCTAGACTTTAGAGAAGATAAAAATATAATCTCAAGAAGACATTAAAAATGTCTTCTTTTTTTCTCGCTTTTTAGAGAGTTGAAAAGAATTATCGAACAGCCCAGTCTCTTCAAAATCTTTATTTTTTAAATTTATTTTTAGCCTATATCTTAAAAAATATTTTTATTTAAAAATTAATATTAATAATTCATACTGAGTTGGAAAAGACCAAATTTCACTTTAGATAATGAATAAAAAAACATTTTAAACTTCATCTATTTAGTAGAAAGATAAAAATTTTTCTATAAGATACAGAAAATTTGGCCTATTCTAGTTTTCCTATGAATTATTCAGGGAATTACTAAATTTCGTTTAAACCTTTTCGCTGTTTACAATAAAAGGCAAAGCTAACCTAATAGGGAGCTTTGCCTTTTATTCTATAATTTTAGCTGTGAAAATTATGTATCTTTATGATTTGACATCTTAAGACTACAAAACCAACCTTCTATTTTTTAATATTCTCTTTGTCTCAAAGAAGATGGTCTTTTTTCTTGAAATTATGAAGGAACTTAATATTTTTGTCTACCTTTCTTCTAGTCAATTTTATTATCAATCCCCTTATAAAGAAAAAGTCCGATGAAAAGCTTTTGGAATTTTGAAAGCAGCTTGACACTTTACTCAGTTCATAAGAGCGAGAAAAAGTAAAATTGTTGATGGTCAATATATCTTTAACTTGAGGAAATACTCTCTATCAAGGCTTAAAAAGATCAAAGGTTAATTCCTTAAAAAATCTTAATAAAAAAAGTTCTACCTACTTAAAGAGCAGATAGAACTGAACCATCAAGACTAATAAAGGTTTAAATAAATTAAGAGATTAAGGTAGCTTACTTCGTGGCCCATCCTTTAATAAGAAAAGCCCTGTTTTTAGGTTGCGTTTTTCTTAATTAAAGCCTTTAAAATATACTTAAATTTCAAGACACGATCGTATCGCTTAAGTGATTCTTACTTTCACTTTTATTTTTAATATATTGAAGAAGTTTAAAATTGCTTTTCACGTATTAATAAAGTAGTCGCATCTCTCACAGGAAAGAGAAATCATTCTCTAGAGGATTTTCCATAATAAAAAATGGTTCTTCCAAGTCTTCTTGGCTAGGGACCGAAGAAATAGAGTCAGAATTGTTATCCTCCTGTTTTGGTTCAGAGAGATTGAAGGAAAAATTGGATTCTAAAGTCGGGTCATCGAGCATAGTTTCTACTACATCTTGCTTGGGAGTAGCTTGAAGTGGATCATAACCAATAGCAAGAGTGTCATGAATGGTATAGGGATACTGGCTAAAACAATACGAATATCCACTAAATCCAGGAGCTGGACGATAATGAACCATGTAATTGGTAACTTCATCAATACAGGTTTGAAGAGTAATACCATTGTTGGCACGAATGCGAGCAATTTCTTCTAAAGTGATCTCATCTGAGGAAATCCAGGTATCGTCCATAATATAGAGTTGTCCATCTAATTCAATTTTGGGAACAAAGGAAGCGATTTTTTGTCCATTTGGTGTATGGCGGTGGGCAATAAACCAGCCGTCAGCCCATAATCCAATGCTTCCATCTAAAGGAGCACTGTCTGCTCCTTGCCATGGAACATAGGAAATAGACCAAATTTCTTCTTTTATGGGTTCAAGAACCGGATCCGAAGGTTCTTCGATAATAGAGGAGTTGTTTGGTTCCAAAGTCATCAAATCCTCTTTAGAGGACTCTAGACTCACTTGGGTTGATTCGTTATTTTCCATTTCAAAAGCAAGATTAGATATCTCTTTATAAACAAGGACTTGAGGTTCGAAAGCATCCTTTTTTGAATTAGCTTTTTGAGAATGATAAAGGTTATTTTCTGGTTTTAATGGAATAGAAAAAGATTTTTCTAAAAAGATCGGTGCTTTTAAAACCGACTGTTCCAAGAAAGACAAAGAAGACTCTTTAAGAAGGGGCTTTTCTATACTTGTCGGGAAAAAAATCATGCCAAGAGAAACAGAAAAAACAAAAGTCATTTTTCTAGGTTTAGAAGGAGAAAAGAAAGAATGGGATGACTGCATAATTTCTAGGCCTTTCTATATTTAAAAGAGGAAACTCCATCGTGCCTTTTTTCCTAGAGATTAGAATTTTTACTTTTAAAAATAAAAAGAAAATATGGAATGATAAGCATATACCCAAATATCGAAAAAAACGAGGAATAGGAAAAAGACTCGAAAAATAAGAAAAGATTAAATAGGGTTCTTACGTAAATTATGCAAAATGTGCCCAAACGAAGAAAGATTAGAGATCTAAGCGAAAAGTCTCTTGACTTTCCTAAAAAGCGGTTTCTGTTTATTTGGCATACTTTGCGTAAGAGTCTTAAGTAGAGGAGTGAAAACGCACTCATAAAAGTGGATGCCTTTTTTATAATTTTCTTTTGACTTATTGTCAACGTCTTGATGAAAACATGGCTTTTTTAGGAACTAAAGTTTCAAAAAAATAGGTTTCAAAAAGGAATTTAAGCCTTAGTTCTTTTCCTAAATTCCATGAAAGAATGCTTTTTGCTTAATCGTTTTTCTTATATTGAGCATTTTTTCTCTTCTTTTTCTTTTGAGTTGATAAAATCATACCCAAAGAAGGAATTAATCCTTCCCTGGAGGAATTTCTCATGACTGAAGAACAAGCTCACGTAGCGTGGTTAAAAGATAAAGCCACAAATCTTGGCCTTACCTTTAGTGAATACATGTTATTCTTGATTTTCGAAACGCTTGAGCATTCTCAAGCTATTAATCCCGAACAACTCACAGCGGCTCCTTGGGAAACTCAAGAATAATTCATTTTTTACTCCAAAAGAAAAGCTCTTTCTACATACCGAAAGGTTGGTGTAGAAAGAGCTTTTCTTTTAGGACTTAGACAGCCATAGCACCATCGACTGGTAAAATAGCCCCTGTAATATAGCTAGCTTGATCAGAAGCCAAAAATAAGAATGCTTTAGCGATATCTTCAGGTTCTCCAATACGTTTTAAGGGAATGGCTTGAATCATAGGTTGGATCATTTGATCTGGAAGAGCCTTCACCATATCCGTTAAAGTAATTCCAGGAGCCACCGCATTTACACGAATGCCAAATTTACCGAGTTCTCTTGCTAAAGAAACAGTTAATCCGTTCACAGCATATTTGGAAGTGGGATAGGCTACCCCAGCAGGTTGTCCGTTGCGAGAAACCATACTCGAAGTATTCAAGATTACTCCTTGACCTTGCTCCTTCATAATCGTCGCTGCTGCGTGGCTGCACACATAGGGAGCGATTACGTTCAAGTTAATGATTTTTGTGAATAATTCTTCAGTATAGTTCATAAAAGGAGTGGAATCAGATAATCCGGCATTGTTGATTAAAACATCGATAGAGCCGTATTTTTCCTTAATCTCGGCGAAATCTTTGCTGATCGCTTCTTCATCCATCAGGCTTGTCCAGCGGCCTTCAGCCATTTCCGTGTTCAATTCGGCAAGTGCTTTAGAAACCGTAGATTCTCTAGAGCCATATAAAACGACGCGATAGCCATTGTTCAAAAATTCTTTTACGGTAGCTAGTCCAATTCCGCGCGTACCGCCTGTGACAATACAAATTTTCTCAGACATTTAATTTTCCTCCGCATAGAACTCACTTTAAAAATCAAGAGCTTTTTCATTGTAAGCGCTTTTCAAAAAAAGAAAAAGAATTTTTGCAAATTAAAGTTTAGTTCCTGAGTTCTTGCTTTTTTGAGAAAGAAAAGCGGTTTGAAGCTTAGCATTGATGGTGGCTCGATTTTGATCAAGCTGTTTAAAGCGATGCCCATTAGCCCCAGAAGGATGAGGAAAACCATGGATAATTTTTTCTTCTGGCAAAATGTTGGCTTGAGTTACCTGTTCATCTACAGCTTTTCCTAAGGGAATGAACACTGCATTAGGATAGGTCTCTTTGATCTTGTGAAGTTGGGCCTCACAAATCGCTTTTAGCATCAAAGAACGATCGATTTTAGGAGCATGGCCAGTATAATTTTTTCCATCACGGAAGATCGGATAGGGAAGTAACGCTGTATTATCCATTAAATGACAGTCTGGATCAAATAAGTCTTGGACGGATTTCACTCCAAGATAGGAAGATAAATCGGTTTGATTGGCTAAGTTAATAAGATTTTTACGCATGGAGCCACCAAAGCGAGCCTGCACTTTCGCTAAACGTAACACATCTTGATCAGAGCTCGAGGGATGGCCTTTCACTAAGTCAAAGGAGAGTTTCATTTGTTCAAAGCCAGGACAAATCCCGATAAAAACGACTTTAGCTTCGGAATCCATATAATCGGTATGGGCACAATAGTATTCTTTCAAACCGCTTTGAGGTTCTTGCTCTAAAAGCAATGCTTCCATATTGTCTTTCTGAAGGGTATCCATCGATTCCATAATTGGACGAAACCGTTTGAAATTTTCGTAGTTTGGCATAGACTCTTTTCTCTTTTTCCTGCTACTCAATTTTCTAAGAATCTTTTCGTAAAATACTTTAAACAGAGGAGAAAGGGGCTTTATTCTTTAGAAGTTTATAGATTCAAAATACCAAGAACCAAAGTCCTAAAACACGATTGCAGAAAGGAGGAACAGGATTTTCTGCCCATAACTTGGTATGGGTCTTCAATCCTGCATTTTATGAAAACTGTTTGGATTGCAACAAGCAATGCGCACAAAAAGGAAGAATTTGCGGCCATGTTAGGCCAAGATATTCAGGTTAAAACCTTTCAAGATTTACCATCAGAGCTTCAAGAAAAACTTCATATCGAAGAAACGGGATCGACCTTTCAAGAAAATGCCTTGATTAAAGCCCAAGCTCTTCATGATTTGGTTCATGAATCCGTGATGGCTGACGATTCAGGTTTAGAAGTAGATGCTTTAGGCAAAGCTCCTGGCATTTATTCTGCTCGTTTTATGGGAGAAGACACCTCCTATACGATTAAAAATCAAGCGATCATTGATGCCGTGGCAAACAAAGATAGACGGGCGCGATTCGTATGTGCTATCGCTTGGATAGAAGAAGATGGAACCCCTCACGTCTATCAAGGAACTATGGAAGGATTTATCCATGACAAAATAGAAGGGGAGCATGGATTTGGGTATGATCCTATTTTTTACTATCCACCCTTTCACACTACGAGCGCTAATGTCGATCCAGAGATCAAAAATAGTGCTTCTCATCGCCATAATGCCTTGATGCTTTTGATGAAAGATTGGAAGGAAATAGCATGATTCACGTTGTCTTATATGAACCAGAAATCCCCGCTAACACCGGAAATATCATCCGCACCTGTATGGCTTCTGGATCCCGCTTGCATCTCATCGAGCCCCTTGGATTTAGCTTTGACGATAAATATTTACGACGTTCAGGAATGGATTACATTCGACAAGCCGATATTCACATTCATCCCAACTGGCAAGCCTTTTTAAAAGCTAATCCTAATGCAGATCTGTATTTCATGACTCGTTATGGTAAAAAAGCGCCCACCCAATTTGACTTTTCTGATCCTAATCATGATTATTACTTGGTCTTAGGAAAAGAGAGCACAGGTATAGATAAAGCCATCTTAAAGGATCATTTGGATCGGTGCATGCGCTTACCCATGAAGGGTGATGCGCGGAGTTTAAACTTATCCAATTGTGCAGCCATTTTAGTCTATGAAGCCTTACGACAACAAAATTATCCTGGGTTAAGTACTACCGAAGAAATCAAAGGAGAAGACTTTTTAGAAAATTGGAATCCTGGCGATAGCATTCAGGGTTGACAAGAATAGAAAGAAATTAAAACGAATATCCTCTTATCTGAATCAAGAAAAGGCAACGGTAAGGCCATAGAAGTTTTAATAAGCTAAAATCATGAAGATCGTGATCTTACATAGTTTGATGAGCTAAGAACAGTTAGATCCTTCTTTTTTTCTTAAGAATTTTTTTGACCACCATTTTTTTAAAAAAATCTATTTAAGTGGGAAAAAATGGTTTTTAGCTTTTCAACTTTTACCGTTTGTTAAGAAAGATGGCCTATTCGAGCCAAGGTTCCTTTAAAATTATTCAAAAATGAAAGAAGAAAATCGTTCCTCTTAGCTTTGCTTTATTCTTTTCCAAGAGAGTTCAAGAAAAAAGATTAAAAATTTCTAATATAAGTGAGTTTTATTTTCGAAATTGTGCGATGAATATGGGAAAATAATTTCTACCTACGGACAATAAAAGAGAAATGTGTCTACTTATTGACGCACATTTCTTTTTTCTTTGGAAAGTCGCAATCAAAGCTTCTCAATTCTAAGTTAATAAGAAGGGATACCGTCTCTTTAAGAGAAACGCCTTATATAAAAATTTAGAATTGTAAAGATAGATGACTTGGATATTTTGAGGTAAGGCCCGACATTTTTTTTATAAAAAGATGCTTAAAACAGCATAAGTAAAGCATTAAGACACTTTTTGTTTTCCAAAATTTAAGATTCATTCACATAAACTCACACATTTAAAGCTAAGACCTTTATATAAAGGGGCAATTTCAAAAAAATGTTTGGAAAATCTTAAGAAATTCGAAACATCTTAATTATAGAATTTTGCCACACAGGCCAAGTCATGATAATTTAATGATGTTCGAAAAGAGGAGACGGGAGGACGATTATGAATTTTGTTGAGAAACACAGCAAGCTGCTCGCCGTTGCGCTTTGCTTATGTGCTAGCGGACCAATTCTTTCTACTGTTCATGCATATGAAGTACAGCCAGGTTGGCATACAGAGGGAGAAAGCAGCTACTATGTCCTAGACAACCATAAAAGAGCCAAAGGTCTAACCGTAATCGACGATGAAAAATACTTTTTCGATACACATGGTGTGATGCAACTTGGGTGGCAAAACGTAGAAAACCAAACCTTTTTCTTTGATAATTCTGGAAAAGCTGTCACTGGTAAAGCTGAGATTCAAGGAACTACCTATAATTTTTTAACCACTGGAGCTTTAGCTTCCGGCTGGATGGAAGATGGAACATACCATAACGAAAAAGGCTTCAAGGTAGCCAATCAATGGGTAAACGATGACAATGGAAAATATTATGTCAATGAGGAAGGAACTCCTGTAACCAGCACTTGGGAAACCATTGATGGAAATGACTACTACTTTCAAAACGATGGTCGTACAGCCATCGGTGAAGTGCAATCTGAAACTGGAACATTTTATTCAGATGACCAAGGCATCGTCAAAACAGGCTTTCAGCCCTTGGAAGGTGCTACAGCCTACTATAACGATAACGGCACGATTAATATGGACAACTATAAGGAAATCGATGATGTAACCTATGCGTTCAACACCGACGGTACTTTGTTAACCAATACTCAACGCGATGGATTCATTATTAATGAATCTGGCGCAGTATTAACTCAAGAAGGAACGCCTGCAGATATTACAAGCGTCCCAGTAGAACCCCAGCCTGAAGTAGCTCCTATTGATTGGGTAAGCTCAGCCACCCTCGAAGTGGTTGTCCCTGTTGAGGAGCCTGCTCCAGTTGAAACGCCAGGGAACGAACCAGCTGCTGTAGTCGATCCTGTTATAGAAGATACACAACCCATTGCAGAATCTGTAGTCAATGAGCCAGAAGTTGAACCTTCTGTAGTGGTAGAAGAAGAAAAACCGGCACTCGTCAGTGAAGAACCACAACCTGAAGTAGTGGAACCCGTTGTAGAACCACAAGTGGAAACGCCTGTAGAAGTGCCCGTGGATGTAGAAGCTCCAGTAGAGCAACCCATAGTTCAACCTGAGGAGCAACCTGAAGTGGTAGAGGTTCCTGTTGTGGAAACCGCTCCAGTGGAAACGGAAACAGCCCCTGTTGTGGAAGAAAAATATGAAGTCGCTCCACAAGTTGAACCAGAAGAACAATATCAATATGAAATCGTAGAGGAAGAGGCCACCATGCCTGCTCCTATCGCTACTCCTGGTAGTGAAGTTATCGCTGGAAGCAATGGATTTTATGTAGAGCAACCTGAGGTAGGAGAAGAAAATCCAGCTCCTGTTGGAGAATCTCCTGATCAAGGCTATCAAGCTCCTGCTCCTGTGGCTGATGATCCAAACTATGCAGCTCCAGTACAAACTTACGCTCCAGTCGAAACCCCTGTGGTAGAACAACCTGTTTATTCTGGAAAAGCAGCCATAATATATGCTGCTGCGTTAAGTCAGCTTGGAGTAACTCAAGACTGTACTTCACTCGTTACCAATTCCTTAGCCGCTGCGGGCGTGTATTTCCATGGCTGGCCTGAAGAATATGCTTGCGTAGGAACTTGGACATCCGATCCAATTCCTGGCGATATCGTCATCTATAGTGGTCACGTGGCAGTTTATGCTGGTAATGGTATGGCCGTTCACGGTGGATGGAACGGATATACTACAGCTCTTGCCTCTATTAACTGCTCACAAGCTTTAATTGGATTTATTCGTGTCTCTTAGACTTTAAAAAATGTCTCCGATAAGGGAGACATTTTTTTTGATTCTAGAGTTATGGGGAAGTACTTCATTTATGGCTCCTACTCTATTCTTGGGAACTTAAACTGAAATCGCCTAGAAATCTAAAAATTATAGACAATTTTTAAACTTTTGAAGACGAAAGGATGACTTTTTTTTATAGGCTTAGTCACAATAGGAAACAATGTCTTTTATCCTTTAGGGAAAATAAGGAGGTTTTGATATGGTCGAAATTCAAAATGAGAAGTTTACTGAAAATGTATTAAGCATTCGTTATTTTTTTAATTTAGATCGCGCCACCATTACAGCTTGGAATGTCTTAGTTCTTATGCTTTGTGGGCGCAGTCGTAAATACCCTACGCGTGAAGCCATGGCTCAAGCTGTTTCCCATGCCTATGGGGTACAAGGAGGCTACGGCTTATTTGGCTATGGTTTACAACTCATGGTGGAATTTCGAATGCACTGGATTCGTGAAGACCTCATTGATCAAACTCAATACCAGGAAGAAATCCAAACTCTTCTTCATACCTTTCAAAATGAACCCTTATTGGAAGAGAAATATCTCGAAGAAGCAAAGTATTTACTGAAAAAGCGCTTGGAATCCCAAGAACAAGACCCTGATTGGAAAGCATTGCAACTCGCTTGCCAAAGTGCTGGCGAAGGAACTCATTTCGGATTGAATCTTTCTGGCTATTTAGAAGATCTGGATTCTATTACTCTTCAAACAATTCAAGACTTATTTAACACGCTTCAAAATACCCCTCATATCACTCTTTTTAGTGGTGTTTTAAGCGATTGGATGCGTCAGTTTCTACAAGACGAAACAGGAGTTTTAAAGGCCAAATGGAGTCTTCTTCCTTCTAACAAGGCTTTTAAAGAAGTGATTTTAGAAAAGGATATTTCCCAAAGCTCACTGGTTCAAGTGTATGCCACGGGCATTGAACCTAATAGCCCTCTTTATCCCGCTTTAGTCGTCTTCTCTGGTTTACTTGGAAGTTCTTCGGTATCCTTACTCTTTGAAATTATTCGTGAACAATACAGCTATTGTTATGCTATTTCGTCTTCCATTATTCGTTTTGATGGAGCTCTTCTCATTACTACTGCCGCAAATCGCCAAAACTTTCCCAAAATTCAAGAATTAATTGAAGTGATTTTGAACGATATTCAAAATCAACGCGTCGATCCAAGTCTTTTAGAAACCGTGAAAAAGGAATTAGAAAACAATGTGCGTTTACAAGAGGACAGCTTACTTGGCCCTCTCAACCAACAATTTATTCAAACGATCTTAGATCAAAAAGAATCCGCTCAAGAACTCATCGCCAAGCTTGAGGCGGTAACTTTAGAAGATGTATCGCAAGTAGCAAAGCGCCTTCAGCTAGTCGCGCGTGCGCAATTGCTTCAAAAAGCCGATATAGATATCCCTATCGAAGAAGATGAGGATAATTTTCTTGACTCTTTTTAATCCTTGTTCCCTCTTAAAGTCTAGAAAGAGGAAAAATATTTTCATTGAACAAGTTAATGGATACATCACAGAAAGGAGGGAGCGTCCTCCCATGACTCAAGTCACGGGTGTCCAATCCGCATTTTATGAAACTTCCAATCAAACGTGAAATTCGTACCTTAGAAAATGGTTTAAAGGTTATTCTCATTCAAAAAAAGGGATTTTCTAAATCTTTTTTTATGATGGGAGTGCCAGCAGGATCTTTAAACCAAATTGATTTGGTCAATGGGCAAACCATTGATCATCGTTCTGGCTGTGCCCATTTTTTAGAGCATCAAATGTTTCGTTTAAATGGAGAAGATGTCACATATCCCTTAGCTCGAGCCCAAGCTCGTTGCAATGCGATGACTACATATTCGATGACCTCTTATTTTGTCTCCACGCAAGCTGATCCCTTTGAACCTTTACGTCTTTTAATTGAATTCGTCCAAACTCTGGAAATTACACCAGAAACCGTGGAAAAGGAAAAAGGAATTATTTTAAGCGAATACTATCAATACGAACAAGATCCCGATTCAAGACTTCAATTGGAAACGTTTCGCTCTTTGTATCAAACCTTACCTTTAAAGGAAGATGTCCTAGGTACAGTGGAAGATATTCAAAATATGAGCGTTCAAGATTTAGAAGCCTTTTATCAGACTTGGTATGATCCTTCTCAACTGGTTTTAATTGGTATTACAGGCCATGAATTGGAGCCTTTGTTTTCGTTTATTGAAGAAATGGAAAAAAATCATCCTAGTCGCAAAGAATATAAAGCTAAACGTTACTTAGCTTTCGAACCTCAAGAAGTCGCTCGCAAGCATTTTGAAACAAAGATGGATGTTCAACTTGGGTATGCAGGGCTAGGGGTGAAATTGCCACCAATGAACGAAGAGTGCTCGGGAAAAGAAATCGTTAAGAAGGATTATATGTTGAATCTTTGGATCAACGCCTTTTTTGGACCGCTTTCTCAAGATTGGCAAACGTGGCTCGATACTCGTTTAATAGCGAGCGGAAATATAGCGGAAGGGGACTTAGATACCGACCATGGCTACATCATGATTTACGCCTTGACGGATCGCCCTCAAGAATATCTTGAAACCATGAAAGAAATCTTAAAAAAGAAGCCACTGCTCACCCAAGAAAAATTCGAAAGTCTTTTGATTCAAGAAAAAGCAGGATCGATTCGCACTTTTGATAACTTCGATTCCCTCGCTTTTGTGAGTCTAGAAGGGGCTTTTGGTGATTTTGATTTCTTTGAAGATCTTTCGCTGTTAAATTCCATTACCTTAGATGAGATAAACGACTATATTTCTTCTTTAGACTTCTCCAATCTCTGTGAAACCATTATTAGACCTCTTCATCCCCTTAATGAAGAATCTTTAGAAGAACAAGAATCCCTTTATGAGGGGCTCGAATTGTAATTTCCCTTTTTTGACATATGTAAGGAATGCGCTTTGATACATTTAAAAGTCTTTCTTACACTTCTCTATTTTAAAAGAATGGTATTATTGTGCGTTTAAATACAAAATCGCTTGTGTTTAAACGCTTTTTTTGTTCTTTTCTTTCTATAGGGAAAAAAATATGGATTGCTCCTTTTTTCAATTAACTTTTATACTAGAGCCATTGGTGAAGGGCTTTTCTCTTCGTTTCTTTCCTTTCAATTTCTCACTCTCTTTTTACTTCTTTTCCTTGTCTTTTCTTTTTATTTCCCCTTTTCCTTTATTTCGCTTATTTAGAAATGGAGCAGCGATGGAGATCGCTTATAAAAATAAAAAATATATGAATCAATTTTGTTTAGTAGGTAAGATTGCCTCTCTTCCCCAACTTAAAACCAATCCCCAAGGTTGGAAAAGCTGCAATGTTCTTTTAGAAGTAGAAAGACCATTTGCCAATTCCAAAGGCCAATTTGAAAGTGATTTGATCAATTTAGAAGTATGGCGTGGAGCCGCCGAAACATTAAGCAGTTGTGCCAAGGTCAATTCATGGATTACTGCCAAAGGCCGAATCCATTCTAAAGCGACAAAAGAAAACCAAGATTCCAATCATTACGTCCTCATTGCCGAAAAAATTGAATACATCCATTGAATTATTCCTTCTATGTCGTTTGATAGAAAATGAATATCAGGCTTTAAAGCCTTAAAGTCAGTGATCTATACTTAATGGCCTTATTTCTTAGCTAAGTCTGCCAGAGAAATAAAAAAAACCATCTGGTTTTGGAACCAGATGGTTAAAATCACTAAGACTAGCGGTTGTAGTACTCAACCACGAGCAATTCATTGATTGGTTGTTGGGTAAAGAGTTCAGAACGTTCTGGAAAACGAACGTATTTGCCTTTTTTCTGATCTTTATCAACTTCTACAAAATCAACAAAAGCAGGAGCTGCTGCTAAAGCATCCACGATAAAAGGTTTATTTTTATCTTTTTCAGCCACTTCAATAACAGAACCTGGACGAACACTGTAAGAAGGGATATCCACTTTCTTAC